>CAVEXR010000042.1:0-19439 GCA_963619585.1 Azospirillum sp. CAG:239 | reverse complement strand
TGACTATTAGAGAGGTACTGCCTTTTTTCAGACTGCAAAATGACTATTAAGTCTGGAATTGTATGAATGTAGCCGAATTGTATAAACAATAAACCTACTTATGGGGTTTTGCTGCCAATATTGCTGTGTAAATACAACTCTATCATTACATTTAGAACAACAAATCACTTTCTATAATCAAATGAGAAGTTAAAATCAAATGAGAAGTTAATGCATTAGTAGTAATCTTACATTGTTTCTGCCGACCCTGAGTCTACCTATCTACTCAACTCATTCGCTCGGTGCATTACAAATAGGTCAAATAGGCGATCCACATTAACATTCAATTTACCTAATTCATTCCCTACTTATCCACTCTCTTTTCCTCGTAAAAATCAAATCTTCATCGGCGGCGGTTCCTATTCATTCCCTACTTATCCGCTTTCTTTTCATCCTTTCTATGCTAATATTAGGATTTAGTAGGCTCTACTTATTAACTGGTTTCGGCTATTCTTTTGTTATTTAGTCTCAACTATTCTTGAGAGAAATAGTCCTTATAGTGGTCGAGGAACTGCTGAACGGCAGCGGCGATATTGCCATAGTACTCTCCGCCCGAGGCATTGGCGTGCCCACCGCCATTGAAGACCGTATGAGCGAACTCATTGACGGGACGGTCGCCCTGCGAACGGAACGAAATCTTTACCTTGGTCTTACACCCCTCGTGCTGCGACTGCTCCAACGCCGTCGTCTTGTCCTCACGCATAAAACACGAATAGTAGACATCACCTATCTGCAACGGCAAGTTGACTATCCCTTCTGCATCGCCCGAATGGAAATTAAAGCGATAGAGTTCTTTACGGCTCAAGTAAATCAACGCCGTATGGTACTCGGGGAAGATGCGCATCTTCTGGTAAAGACAATAGCCCATTAGGCGCATACGGTCGGCACTGTAGTTGTTAAAGACCGCATTATAGACAGCGTCCTTATTAACCCCCGCTGCCACGAGGTTGCCCACTATCTCGTACATCTCGGGGTAGTTGGAATTGAACGAGAAATTGCCTGTGTCGGTCATCATGCCCGTATAAAGGCAAGTCGCCGCCTCGAGGGGCAGTTTGTCCGCATCGCCCGACTGATAGACCAAGCGGTAAACCAACTCCGAGGCAGAAGGACTGTCGGGGTACGACATCACCACATCGGCAAAGTCGGCAGGATGGAGGTGGTGGTCGATAAGTATCTTCGGGCAGGGATTTGCGAGCAGGCGTTCGCCCACTGGGGCAATACGCTTAGGCTCATTGAAATCGGTACAGATAATAAGGTCGGCGGCGGCGATACGCGCATCTGCCGCCTCGTGCTGCGTATCATAGGTCAACACATCCCCCGCACCGGGCATCCACCCCAAGAAAGCAGGGAACGCCGTTGGCACCACGACCACGACATCGGTCTTGCCGAGTGCCGAAAGATAGTGGCGCAACCCGAGGCTGCTACCCATAGCGTCGCCGTCGGGAGAGGTGTGGGTCAGGATAACAATACGATGTGCCTCGCGGATAAGCGATTGCGCCCCGGAGACTTGAGCAGAGGTCAGTTTCGATTGCAACATACAGATAATAGTGTATTCGTGTAATTTTGCGCAAAGGTACATATTTTTTTGCGCAATACAAAATTATTTCGTACCTTTGCACGCTTAATAGTATGCCGTAGCAGGCAGACAAAAGACTAATAAAGTATTTAATACACCTATGAGAAAGACTATTTTTGCGGTATTGTGCTGCGCGACACTGGCAGCCACGGCACAAGAGCAAGTGCTGATGACCATCGACGGCAAGCCCGTCTACGCATCGGAGTTCCTCTACATCTACGAGAAGAACAACCAAGAGACCACTATCGACCCCAAGTCGATGGACGAGTACCTCGATTTGTTCATCAATTTCAAACTGAAAGTGGCGGAAGCCGAGGCACAGGGCATCGACACGACGGCGGCTTTCCTGAAAGAGTTGGCGGGCTATCGCGCGCAAGCGACCCCGAAATATATGCAGGACGATGCGGCTATCGACAGCCTGGTGCGCTTGAGTTACGACCGCATGGCAAACGACCGTCGTGCGGCGCATATCGCTATCCAGTGCC
Source organism: Azospirillum sp. CAG:239 (assembly GCA_963619585.1). GTDB lineage: Bacteria > Bacteroidota > Bacteroidia > Bacteroidales > Paludibacteraceae > Colicola. Next base: position 17,339 of record CAVEXR010000042.1, on the reverse strand, counting down.
CCCGCACAGCAAGTGCCGAAGATGAGACGGCGGCTTTGGCAAAGATAAACGATGCACGCCTGCGCGTGACCACGGGCAAGGTGCTGGGCGGACGCCGCAAGACCAAGCGTATGAAAGAAGATTTCTTCGCTGTGGCACGCGAGGTATCCACCGACCCCGCCGTACAAGAGACGGGCGGCGAATTGGGATGGATAACGCCTTTCCGCTATGTGTATTCGCTTGAGAATGTAGTCTATACAACCCCGGTGGGCGAGGTAAGCGAAGTATTCCGCAGCCCTTACGGCTTTCATATTGTGTTGGTAGAAGAAGAGCGCCCGCACGAGGAGGTACATGCCTCGCACATTATGAAGATGGTGCCGCGCGGCAACGACTCTATCAAAGCCGCACAGAAGGTAGTCATCGACTCGATTGCACCCCTGCTGACGCCGGAGAACTTTGCTCAGAAGGCAAGCCAACTCTCGGACGACAAAGGCTCTGCCATACGCGGCGGCGACCTCGGCTGGTTCGGCAAGGGTATGATGGTACCTGCCTTCGAGCAAGTAGCATTCACGCTCGGCGAGGGTGAGATAAGCGCACCGTTCTTGAGCAACTTCGGTTGGCACATTGTCTATCAACAGGGCAAGCGAGGTATCCTGCCCCTCGACAGTCTCTACAACCAAATACTCGGGCAGGTGAAGCGGGACGAGCGATTCAAAGAGGCAGACAAGTCGTTCCTGCGCAAGACGCGTGCTGAATACGCCCTGCCCGACTCGATGGGCGACACAGAGGTGCGTGCCTACGCCGATGCACACCTCGAGGAGAAATACCCCGACTTGCGTAACTTAGTACGCGAATACCACGACGGTATCCTGCTCTTCGATGTATCGCTCGCCGAGGTATGGGACAAAGCGGGCAAAGACACCGTGGGGCTGACCGAGTTTTTCGCCGCCAATAAAAAGAACTACACTTGGGAGAAACCCCGCTACAAGGGATATGTAGTCTATTGCAAGGACAAGAATACCCTAAAGGCAGCCAAGAACATCATCAAGAATGCCGAGCCGGACTCGATAGAGAGTTACCTCAATCACCGACTGAATATCGACAGCACGACCTATGTCAAGTTCCAACACGGGCTGTGGGAAGAGGGGCAGAACGCCACCGTAGACAAATACGGTTTCAAGAACAAGAAAGCCGCCTACGAGCCAATGGAAGAGTTCCCCTATGTTTTCTGCTCGGGTAAGGTACTCAAAGCCCCCGAAGAATACACGGACGAGCGCGGGAAAGTAATACCCGACTACCAAGACTACCTCGAGAAGAAATGGGTGGAGTCGCTGCGAGAGAAGTTCGTCGTCGTAGTAAACCGGGAGGTATTCGAAGGGCTGAAGAAATAGAGGTTTAGAAGTTTAGAGGTTTAGGAGTAGTTCAAATGGTTTAGAAGGTTAAGTAGTTTAATCGGTATAGTGTTGGGTCAATGAAAAAGTATGGTTGGGCGATAGCGATTGGAGGGATAGTGCTGCTGAATGTAGTGCTTCACTTCTGCGTTGTCCGCCTCGATATGACGGACGACCGACGCTACAGCCTGAGCGAACCGACCAAACACCTGCTCCGAGAAACTACCGCACCGATAGATATTACCCTCTACCTCACAGGCGATCTGAACAGCGGTTTCCGCCGCCTACGCACCGCTACCGAAGAACTGGCAGATGAACTGCGTGTCTATGGCGATGTGCGCTGCCATACCTTCGACGGCGAAGAGGCGGATCGCCCCAAGAGCCTGCAACCCATTATCATCCACGAACGCCAAAAAGACGGCAAGACTGCCCAGATGCCCGTCTATCCCTACGCTACCCTGCACTACGAGGGCAAGTCGAGCATCGTCGGGCTGCTGAAGAACAACCGCGGGCTATCGGGCGAAGAGAACCTGAACATCAGTATCGAAAACCTCGAATATGCCTTTGCCGAAGCCCTGCACGGGCTGCTGCAGACCGATACACCCGCCGTGGCGTTCCTCGAGGGGCACGGCGAACTGCCCGAAGCGAATGTGTACGACATTAGTACGGCACTCAACCGCTATTTCCAGATAGACCGTGGCGCATTGGGCGACGACCCGCATATATTAGATAGGTATAAAGTAGTCATCGTTGCCGACCCGCAACAGCCTTTCTCGGACAAGGACAAGTTTATCCTCGACCAATACATTATGCGGGGCGGGCGTGTGCTTTGGGTACTGAACGGCGTGCAGTTCTCCGACCAAGTATTGGCGGAAGAGGGGTACACGCCTGTTTTGCCGCTCGACCTGCACTTGACGGATATGCTTTTCCGCTACGGGGTGCGTATCAATCCCGCTTTGTTGCAGGATGTGCAGTGCCTGCCTATCCCCGTCAATGTATCGGCAGACCCTGCGCAACAGAACCTGCAACCCATGCCGTGGTACTATGCGCCGCTGTTGCTTACCTCGCAACAGTCGCCCGTTACGCGCAATGTGGCGCAGGTGAGCAGTACGTTTGCCTCGCCCGTAGACGCAGTGGGCGGCGAGGACGGCATTCGCAAAGAAATACTGCTCGCCACCTCGTCTGCCAGTCGTATTATCGCCACACCCGGCGAAGTGGACTTGGGCGATATGAACCCCGATATGCAGACTTTCCGCTACCAATACCTGCCCGTAGCCTATGCGTTAGAAGGAATATTCCCTTCCGCTTTCGCGCACCGAATGGTGCCGGAGGGACTGCCGGAGGATGCGCCTATCGTGCAGCAGAGCCAACCTACCCGACAGGTAGTGGTCGGCTCGGGGAGCATTATCCGCAACGAGATACAGCGGGGGCAGGCGTTACCCGTCGGTTACGACCGCTATACGGGTATGCAGTTCGGCAATCGAGACTTTTTGACCAATGCCGTATTGTATCTTGCGGACGACGAGGGGCTGATTGCCTTGCGCGAAAAGAGCGTGGCTCTGCGCTTGTTGAACGACAAGCGGGCACACGATCAATTGACTATGTTCCAATGGCTTAGCACCGTGCTACCCGTGGTGTTGCTTGCCCTTATCGGCGGCACGGTACTGCTCTGCCGCAGACGACGCTATACGCATTTTCAAACACCCAATATACGAACAATAGACTGACACACCATGAGACACGCACCACAATTCCTTACGGCGATCGTTGCTTGCAGCATAATGGGCTGCACCACACACGCTACTCAAGAGCCGAAAACGGATTACCTGCAATGCGCCGAACGCATTGCGCAATCGGAGATACAGCACAATCCCGAACTTTGGATGGCAGACTTCCTGACCAAGCCGAAGTGGGATTACACGCAGGGGCTGATAGCCAAAGCCATGCTCGAGACCTACCTCGCTACGGGCGACACCACCTACTTGGCGTATGTTGAGGCGTTTGCCGACTATTTTATACAGGAGGACGGTTCTATACTGACCTACGACCTGACGAAGTACAACCTCGACCGTGTCAACGGCGGCAACTTTCTCTACCTGCTCGATTCGATAGACTCGCAGCCCCGTTACCAAGCGGCGATACGCCTGTTGCGCTCGCAGTTGGCTACCCAGCCGCGTACCACGGAGGGCGGCTTCTGGCACAAGCAGATATATCCTTCGCAGATGTGGCTCGACGGTCTGTATATGGCAGAACCGTTCTATGCGCACTATGCGTTATGGGACAGCACGGCGGGAGCAGACGCTATTTTCGATGATGTAGTGCTGCAGTTTAGCGTGGTGGACAAGCACACGCTCAACCCCGCTACGGGGCTGAACTACCACGGTTGGGACGAGAGTCATGCGCAGGCATGGGCGGACAGCCTGACGGGTTGCAGCCCTCATACATGGGGCAGAGCCGAGGGCTGGTATGTAATGGCTATCTGCGATGTGTTGGACTACTTGCCTGAGAACCATGCGGGGCGTACCCAACTCATTGCCATACTGAACCGTGTTTGCACCGCACTCTTGCGCTACCAAGACCCTGCGACGGGGATGTGGTACCAAGTACCCGACCTGCCCGAGGCGGAGGGCAACTATACGGAGTCGACCTGTTCGGCGATGTTCTGCTATGCACTTGCCAAAGGGGCGCGTATGGGCTATTTGCCCGCCGAGTACCGCACAATAGCCGCCCGTGCATTCGATGGGCTGTGGCGAAGTGCCGTGGTTGAGAACGAGGACGGTACGCTGAGCCTTACCCGCTGTTGCGCCGTGGCAGGGTTAGGCGGCACGCCCTATCGCAGCGGCACATACGACTACTACATTCACGAGAAGATTCGCGACAACGACCCGAAGGGTATCGGTCCTCTGATACTTGCGGCGTTGGAACTGAACAAATAGTATCCCCCAACGAGGGAATAACCACACACAATGAAAAGAAAAATACTACTGACGATATTCGCAGCATGCTGGGCAAGCATGGGTCTAATCCGTGCTGACCTGCTGCCCTACCCGATTGACACCATCAACGAGCAGCGGCTCTACCGCTACGAGGTGGAACGGAGCATCGGGCTATGGCGTATCAGCGTGAACTTTGGCGTAAGTCAAGAGGAGATACTGCGTTGGAATCCGGCCTTACAAGAGCGGGGCTTGCACTTCGGCGAAACGATACTCATTCCCGTGGTGGAGCGGGCAGACATCAAGCCGTGGACGGACGCACAACCCGACACTCTTCCCGTGGCTACACCTACAGCCGCCGATACGGTAGTGCCTATGGCAGCGGTGGAGCGAGCCGACAGTGTGATTGTGGCGAGTGCCGTGGCTGAGACCGATACCATTCTTGCCATGGATAGTCTTTCTATGGAGGTGGACACCATCGTCGCAGCGCAGGACACCGCTATGCGATGGGAAGACTCTACGGCGATACACTTGGCACTGCTCCTGCCTTTGCAGGCGCAGAACACCAAGCGGGATAAGAACATGGATCGCTTTGTCGATTTCTACGAGGGCGTGTTGCTCGGGTTATACGATTTGCAGCAGGACGGCTCGCATTTCGTACTCGATGTCTACGATACGGAGAAGTCTGCCACACGGGTGCGTGCGTGGTTAGACGAGGGCAAACTCGACAGTGTGGACGCTATCATAGGGCCTTCGTATCCCATGCAACTCATGCAGGTCAGCGAGTGGACAAAGGAGCATCATATTCCTGTTTTGGCACCCTTTACCGACCGTGTAGAGGGCATAGAGAACAACCCCTATTTGCTGCAATTCAACCCCTCGGCGGAGGCGGAGACCAAGGTTCTGGTAGAGTGGTTGCAAGCGCGGGGCGAGCAAGTCAACTGCGTGTTGGTAGATGCCAAAGATGCCGATATTCCGAGCGGTATTCGGCTCTTGCGCCGAGAGATCATGGCGGCGGGCATACCCTATACCACGACCACCATACACGCCATCCTGCAAGACTCGCTGGGTACGGCGTTGCGTGACAGTGTGGAGAATATTCTGATCTTCAATACCGACAAGTATGCGAACATTCAGGTGCTGATGCCCCGTGTACTCAACGCCCGTGGTACGCAACGCCTCACGCTGTATTCGCGCTATTCGTGGGCGAAAGAGAAGATATTGCTGCCGCAACTCTATACCTCGATATTTACCGTCGAGGACACACCCGAGCGGGCGGCATACGAAGAGCAGTACCAACGCTACTTCGGGCATGCCCACAGCAGCGATATGCCCCGATTTGACCTATTGGGATACGATTTGCTGCACGAGATGGTGGCATTCTTGCGCGAGCAACAGGGCAGCACGGCGGTCGTGCCTTATGCAGGGCTGCAATCGCGCGCCGTCTTCGAGCGCGTGGGCGAAGAGGGGGGCTATCAGAACACCCACATTACTATACAGCACACCGCCGAGTAGGCAATTTTGCCGAACGAAAGACAGCACTGCGTAGCAAGGGATGAGCAAGGGATAAGCAAGGGATAGCGAATAGATATGACCCGAAAAGGAATACATAGAATAGGTATGTTGGTAGCGGCACTCGTGGTGTGCGCTACGGTTGCCGCACAGCCTCGCTTGCGCCACCCCGAGATGTATTTCGGTGTGCAGGGCGGGGTATTGGGCTCGGGGGTCTATTTCAAACCCACGGTCGACAACCTGACGCCTTATGTCAAAACCGCCTATTATGGCGGCAACGGTGGTTTTGTCTTCCGTTATAGCGGGCAGAAATGTTGTGCAGTGCAGGTCGAACTGAACTATATGCAGCGGGGTTGGCGCGAGAACAACGAGGGCGGTTACTATACCCGTTCGCTGCACTATATCGAAGTGCCGTTCCTGATGCATATCTATTTCGGGAGCGAGCGTTTCCGAGGGTTCTTCAATCTTGGTCCCGAGATAGGCTACTGCGTCTACGACGATAAGGGGCTGGGTACCCGGCAGGAGAGCGGAGTTCAGTATGCCGCACTCGATAAGCCCTTCGATTGGGGCGTTGCGGGCGGTTTGGGCTGCTACTATCGTTCCCGAAAAGCAGGGATATACCAACTCGAAGCCCGCTTCAACTACAGTTTAGGTACGATATTTGCGAACGATGCTACAGACTATTTCTCGTCCTCAAACGCCATGAGCCTCAGCCTGAACTTTGCATGGCTATGGGAGATAAAGAAGAAATGAGGAATGAGGAATGAGGAATTAGGAATGAGGAATTAACGGGCAACTAACGGAGGACAACAACTAAAACACAAGATAACATGAAGACAAACTACGAAATTCGCTATGCGGCGAACCCTACAGACGCAAAGAACTACGATACCGAGCGTCTGCGCAAAGACTTTTTGATTGAGAAAGTCTTCACCCCGAACGAGGTGAACATGGTATATTCGATGTACGACCGTATGGTGGTAGGCGGTGCTATGCCTGTGGGCGAAGTGCTGACCTTAGAGGCAATCGACCCGCTCAAGGCACCGTTCTTCCTCACGCGTCGTGAGATAGGTATCTACAATGTAGGGCAGGGCAAAGGGCTGGTACATGTAGACGGTGAGACATTCGAACTCAACTACAAGGAGGCGCTCTACCTCGGGCGTGGTGACCGTAAAGTTACCTTCGAGTCGGTGGATGCGAACGAGCCTGCCTTGTTCTATTTCCTCTCTGCAACGGCACACACTACCTATCCCGATAAGAAGATCACCAAACAAGATGCCGTAGTCGCACACCTCGGCAGCCTCGAGATGTCCAACGAGCGTGACATCAACAAGATGATTGTCAACCAAGTGTTACCTACTTGCCAACTGCAGATGGGTATGACCGAATTGGCAGTGGGAAGTGTGTGGAACACGATGCCCGCCCATGTACACTCGCGTCGTATGGAGGCGTACTTCTATTTCGAACTGCCTGAAGACCAAGCCATTTGCCACTTCATGGGCGAGGTAAACGAAACGCGTCATATATGGATGCACAACAACCAGGCGGTGCTGTCTCCCGAGTGGTCTATCCACAGCGCAGCCGCTACCCACAACTACACCTTTATCTGGGGTATGGGCGGTGAGAACTTGGATTATGGCGACCAAGATTTCAGCCTTATTACCGACTTGAAATAAGGTACTTGTGTTCTCCGTTACTTGCAGTTAATGGATTTTTCATTTGCAAGGGAGAGCCAGGCGACACAGTATAAACAAACAGAAAATACAATACTAACCACTAATAACAAAACAGTATGAAAAACCCATTTTCATTGGAAGGGAAGAATGCGTGGATTACAGGCGCATCTTACGGCATCGGTTTCAACATTGCAAAAGCCTTTGTTGAGGCAGGTATTAAGACCATTATCTTCAACGACATCAATGAGGTTGCCCTCGAGCGTGGACTGAAGAACTACGCCGACGCAGGTATCAAGAATGTCAAAGGGTATGTATGCGATGTGACCAAAGAGGACGATGTCAAAGCATTGGTTGAGAAAATTCACCAAGAGGTAGGACAGATAGACATCCTTGTCAACAACGCAGGTATTATTAAGCGTATCCCGATGCACGAGATGAAGCGTCAGGAGTTCCAACAAGTAATCGATGTAGACTTGGTCGCACCGTTTATCGTAAGTTCTGCCGTTCTGCCCGAGATGATGGAGCGCAAAGAAGGGAAGATTATCAACATCTGCTCTATGATGTCCGAGCTCGGACGCGAGACCGTCAGCGCATACGCGGCAGCCAAAGGCGGATTGAAGATGCTTACCCGTAATATCTGCTCGGAGTACGGAGCATACAACATCCAGTGCAATGGTATCGGCCCGGGCTATATCGCTACGCCGCAGACCGCACCGTTGCGCGAGATTCAGCCCGACGGCAGTCGTCATCCGTTTGATAAGTTTATATGCGCCAAGACACCTGCGGGACGCTGGCTCGAACCGAATGAACTGGGTGGTCCGGCAGTCTTCCTTGCATCACACGCTTCGGATGCCGTTAACGGACATATCCTTTATGTAGACGGTGGTATATTGGCATACATCGGTAAACAACCCGAGTAACCGAGCCAATTACAAACTTAGCATGATGATTTAAGAATGAAGAAGGCATTTTATTTTGTCGCTTGTCTGTGCGTGTTGGCTGCTTGTCAGCCAACCGAGCAGGCACGCGTATACGGACGCTATGTACCCGAACGCAAAGACGACTTTGCTTGGGAGAACGAGTATGCAGCCTTTCGCCTGTACGGACCCGCATTGTTGCCGGAGTATCCGTCCAACGGTGTAGACTTGTGGCTCAAAGCAACGCCCGAGTTGGTAGTGGATAGTTTCTATTACCGCGAGCACCAATTGGGACTTCCCTACCATATCAACTACGGCAAGGGATTGGATTGCTACAAAGTGGCGCACACCGTAGGTTGCGGCGGACTCGCCGTTGTGGCAGACAGCACGCTCTATGTGGGGGGACCCTACTCGAGTTGGAAGATACTGGAGCAGACGCCCACCAAGTTCTCGTTCTGTCTTACCTACGACAGTCTGCTTATCTGCGACCAGATAATGAACGCTACGCTGACCATTACCGCCGAGGCGGGCAAACTGTTCAATAAGGCAGAGGTTGTGATCAACTGCCCCACCAAGATACGCTTGCCGCAACTCTATGCGGGCGGCGGTATCTACCTGCACGACACGGTAGACAATGTGTTCCAATGTCCGCAATGCGGAGCGGTGGCTTACTGCGAGGACGCTTTGTCTGATAAGTATGCGGCACAACTCAACTACGAGTACAACGGCTCTACCTCACAAGGGCGTGATTATGTTGCCGTTGTTACGCCGGGTGCTACCTATGAGGGCATTCTGGACGGCAGCCTGCTGTCGCTGAAAGAATACCATGTGGGCGATACACTGACCTACTACTTCGGTGCATGCTGGAGCGAGTGGAGCAATGGCGAGCAGCGTATGCCGACCGATGCCGATTGGTTCGAGGCGGTACGCAATGCCGTAAAGACTATCGAGTAACATGACCTATTTGATACTACGACTATCTACGCTGGGGAATGTGGCGATGACCGTACCGGTCATCGCCTCCGCCGGCGGACTGCAACCGCAAGACCGGTTTGTCGTAGTAGCCAAGAAGCCTCTTGGGGCTATGTTCCATGGGCTTGAGAATGTGGTCTACCACGAGGTGACGGCAACGGGTGCATGGCGCGTATTGCGGCTGTGGCGTGCGTTGCAACGATACGGCATAGACTGCGTTGTCGATTTGCAAGATGTAGCGCAGACCCACTTGTTGCGTTTCCTGTTCCGTCTCCAAGGCAAGCGTATCGTGAGTATACACTACGGGCGTTGGCAGAAAAGGCGGTTGCTCCTGCGTGGGGCAGTACGGAGTCGGGCGTTGCCCACCGAGTTCGACCGTTACGCCGATGCTCTCCAACGGGCAGGCGTACAGACCGACAGCCGTTTTACGGCGATAGCGGTGAACCACGCGGCACAACAGGCAGTGCAAGCGCATTTTGGTACGAAGACAGGGCATTGGATAGGGATTGCGCCCTTTGCCAAATCGAAATCGAATATGTTGCCCTACCGTGTGACCAAAGAAATCATCGAGCGGTTGTCGGCTATGCCGGATACTAGTTTGTACCTCTTTGGGGCAGGGAAAATAGAATGTGAAATGTTGCGCCAGTGGGCAAGTGTGTTTCCCCACACGACCGCCGTTGCTGGGCTGTTGCCGCTGGAGCAGGAATTGGAATTGATGCGGAGTTTGGATTGTATGATCTGTATGGATTCCGCCAATCAACAATTGAGTTCCCTTGTTGGACTGCGCGCCGTTAGCGTATGGTGCGCCACCCATCCGAAGATGGGATTTATGGGATGGAAACAGCGGGCAGAAGATTGTATTCAGCGCAAGGACATCGCTTGTCGTCCCTGTACTTGTCATGGGCGAAACGGATGTTGGTATCGTAACTACGCCTGCAAGGAGATTACCGCAGAGGAAATCATAGAAAGGGCTTTACCTACCTATTCTTAAGGAGAAGAATACAGTACATCGTGCAAAATGGAGAAAGTATTCCACCCCGTTCGCCGTTTAAAGATAGAGAAAAAAATAACAGACTATAAACTGACACTATATGAGTAAAATAATTTCGTTAGCCAATCAGAAAGGTGGCGTAGGCAAAACCACTACCGCCATTAATTTAGCAGCCGCCTTGGCTATGCAGAAAAAGAAAGTGCTTTTGGTCGATGCTGACCCGCAAGCCAATGCCTCGTCGGGTTTGGGCGTAGAGATACGCGAGCAGGAGAGTACCATATACGAGTGCCTTATTAATAGTATCGACCCGCATACGGCCATTGTGGCAACTTCCGTCAAAGGGTTGGACTTGATACCGAGCCACATCGACCTTGTAGGTGCGGAAATAGAAATGCTCAATATCGAGAACCGAGAGACGCTGTTGAAGAACATTCTCGGACAGGTACGGGCAGAGTACGACTATATTCTTATCGACTGTTCGCCGTCGTTGGGTTTGATTACGGTTAACGCCCTTACCGCCAGCGACAGTGTTATTATACCCGTGCAATGTGAGTTCTTTGCTCTCGAGGGTATAGCCAAGTTGCTTAATACGATCAAGATTATCAAGTCGCAACTCAATCCTGCATTGCAGATCGAGGGTTTCCTGCTGACGATGTACGACAATCGTCTTCGCTTGAGCAACCAAGTGTACGAGGAGGTAAAACGCCATTTTGGCGATTTGGTTTTCAATGCCGTTATTACCCGCAATGTACGACTTAGCGAAGCGCCAAGCCATGGAATGTCCGTATTGGAGTACGACCCACAGAGCAAAGGCGCACAGAACTACCAATCGCTCGCCAAAGAACTCATTAAGCGCAACAAAGCATAATCCATCCACTATCCACCAACCGCTTTCAATACGAAACTGCGCTAAACGCTAAACACCAAACACTCAACTAACCGACACACAATATGAAGAAAATGACCGGACTTGGGCGAGGATTAGACGCCCTGATAGATACCACGCATGTGGACACCAACGGCGGAAGCAGCATCAGCGAAGTCGAACTGAATAAAATTGTTGCGAACCCGGATCAACCTCGCCGTAATTTCGACAAGGAGTCGCTCGAAGAGTTGGCGGACTCAATACGGGAGCATGGTGTTATCTCGCCTATTACGCTCCGTAAGAACGACGACGGCACCTATATGATTATTGCGGGTGAGCGGCGTTTCCGTGCGTCGAAGATGGCAGGGCTGAATTCTATTCCTGCCTATATCCGTACGGCAAAAGACGAGCAGGTAATGGAATGGGCGCTTATCGAGAACATACAGCGCGAAGACCTCGATGCCATAGAGATAGCCCTTGCGTACCAGCGCTTGATGGACGACTACGACCTTACGCAAGAGCGTATGTCGGAGCGTGTGGGCAAGAAGCGCGCCACCGTGGCGAACTACCTGCGTTTGCTCAAATTGCCTGCCGAGATACAAATGGGTATCAAAGAGAAGAAGATCGAGATGGGACATGCGCGTGCTATACTGGGTTCGCCGTCCACCGAGCAACAACTCGACCTCTATCAGCGTATCTTGAAAGAAGGTCTTTCGGTGCATAAGGTAGAGGAACTCGTCAGCAATTCCAAGCCCGAGACTGAGAAACGCAAGACCGCCAAAGAACCTACACCTGCAGCCTATAAGGCGTACGAGAAGAAAGTCGCCGAGACACTGCAACAGAAAGTTAAGATAACCGACAACAAACTCACAGTCTTCTTCGAGGGGGAAGACCAATTGCAGGCAATACTGACGCACCTGCATTAGTTTTCCTTGTATACATACGCTTATCTGTTTGAAACCACACGCCTACATATTCGCACTTGTCGGTCTATGTTTGACCTGTGCTTGCCGTACTGCCGCCCAAACGGCAGACCAGTACTATGTACACCCTATTCAGGACACAACCTCGGCTGCAAGCAGCGATACGGACAACTATCAGTACTATATCGATCTCAAGCGCAAACCCGATGCGCTGAAAGCCGTATGGTTAGGAGCGATATTACCCGGAGCCGGGCAAATTTACAACCGTAGTTATTGGAAGTTGCCTATCGTCTATGGCGGATTTATGGGCTGTGGATACGCTATCTCGCTCAATCAGTCCCGCTACGACTCGTACAAGCAGGCGTATCGGGATCTGTACAACGACTCGCAGAAAGGGATAGTCAGTACCACGGATATGACCAAGACCTACAATGCCATTCTACCCGAAGGCTATACCATCGAGCGTATGGGCGGCGTGAGCAAATATACCTCTACGCTACAGAATTGGCAGAGCACCTATCGGCGTTATCGGGACATCAGCATTGCCGTTACGGTGGCAGTCTATGCGCTGACGCTTATTGATGCTTATGTGGATGCCCAACTCTTTGACTTTGATATATCTCCCGACCTGACGCTTAACATCGAGCCGCAGATACATTACGATCTGCAGCAACGGCGTACCGCGGAGGTGAAACTTGCTATTGTATTTTGAAACAGACACTTTTCCCCATACTATGCTTTCTTTTCCTACCTCTTGCAGGTAGGGCAGAGATTGTGCAGAACGACAGTGTAGCCGTACCGAGCCTGTCCATTGACTCGGTACAAACGCTCGAAGTCGATACACTCGAAATGGATTCCATAGAGCAACTCATTGAGTCTATGGCAGATACCGCTTCGGTTGTATCTCTTTTCCCGCAGCATTGGAACGACAGTATTCTTTCCGACTTGGACTGTCGGTTGCTCGATTGGGCACTCGGCGGCTTGGATACGGCATACTGCACCATGCAACCGGACTTGACCGCCTTACCGGATTCGGTTTACATCGCCCGCTTGCAGGCACTTCCCTGTGTAGTCGAACTACCCTATAACGCTATCGTGCGCAGTTTTATTCTTCGCTATACGCAGCGTAATCCCAAGCAGTTGGCTCGTCTCAAGCGTATGTCGGAGTACTATTTTCCTATCTTCGAGGAGGCACTGGGTCGCTATGGACTGCCTTACGAATTGGAACTCATGCCGGTCATAGAGTCTGCGCTCAACCCGCAGGCACATTCGCACATGGGTGCAGCGGGGATCTGGCAATTTATGCCCTATACGGGCAAGCGCTATGGGTTGGAAATCAATTCGCTGGTCGACGAACGGCTCGACCCTGTCCGTTCCACCGATGCTGCCTGCCGTTTCCTTAAAGCCATGTATGAGGTATTTGGCGACTGGAATCTCGTTATTGCGGCATACAATTGCGGCTCGGGTAATGTCAGCAAAGCCATACATCGGGCAGGCGGTAAGCGGGATTTTTGGAGTATCTACCCCTATCTTCCCCGTGAGACGCGCAGTTATCTGCCTATCTTTATCGCAGCCAACTATGCGCTCAACTACAGCGATGCGCACGGTATCTGCCCCGCACCGTTAGAGAAAACCATGCTGACCGATACCATCCGTACCACCCATCGCCTGCATCTCGAGCAGGTATCGGCGAAGTTGGATATCGATATGCAGGAACTACGGCGGCTAAATCCGCAGTATATCCGCGACATCCTGCCCGGGGGGAGTGCATACGCGCTATGCCTACCGGCAGAGAAGACCGCTCTTTTCATTGCCCAAGAGGACAGCATTTATGCACACAAGGCAGACCAATTGATTAACAATCGTCGGGCGGAGATAGACCTCGCCAAGGTGACGGACATCAGCGGTGCCTACCGTGTGAATGGTGTTACTTACTACACCATTAAGAATGGTGATACCCTCGGCGGAATAGCCAGGAAGTTCCATTGCACCGTCAAGCAACTCCGTGCGTGGAATGGGCTGCAGAGCGACCATATCCGTGCAGGGCGCAAACTCAAAATCTGCAAATAATCATGGCAGTACCGGTTAAGACATACTATGCTATGCGTGAGGTCATCGCCGAGACGGGCATACCTGCGCCTACTTTGCGTTATTGGGAGCAGCAGTTCGACCAACTCTCTCCCCGTAAGGACGGACATGGCAACCGTTACTATACGCCGGAGGACATCGACCTTTTGCGTCGCATTAAGTATATTCGCGACGAACTGAAGATTACGCGCATCGAAGCCATTCGGCGCGAGTTGGCGGCCGATACGCACCATTCCGACTCCCGCAAACGAGCCACCGATATCCTCTTACGCTTGCGCGAAGAGTTGGAGGGCATTCGCTCTGCATTATAGTAGGGCATTTTTGTGCAAAGCCCACGCAAAGCAATTATAGGGCACCAATAAAGCCCTAACACGACAACAAAAAAGCATCTACAAAGCATTCATACAGCAATCCCACACGATTATGAAATACTCTTTTTCTTTTAAGAATATCCTGCCGACACTTGTCATACTGTTGGTATTTGCATTGGCTTCGGCTATCTATTTCTTTCCCGCCCTACAAGGCAAGGTCATCTATGCGGGCGACAACATCAACGCATGGGCAGCAGTACAAGAAGGCGTGTCGTATCACGAGACGACGGGTGACTATTCTTACTGGACGGGGTCGATGTTCTGTGGTATGCCGAACTACCAGATAGGCGGTAACGGAGGTTCTATTCTCGAGCGGATACTGCAGCCTATTCGTTGGGTACTCTCGTGGGGCAACCGCAATTGTTTCTTTATTTTCTTCTACTATCTTATTGCCTTTTTCCTGTTGTTGCGCGCTTTTAAGGTAGATAAGTGGTTGAGCATGGCAGGTGCGTTCGCTATTGCGCTATCGAGTTATTTCTTTGTTATCATTGCAGCGTCCCACCATGGCAAATGCTATTCCATTACATGGATGACGCTGGCCTTTGTGGGCTTTTTGTTGACCTATCGTAAACAGTACGGATGGGGTGCCCTATTGGTTATGTTCTTTACCAATATCGGTTTCTTTAAGCATCCGCAGATGTCGTATTATATCTGTATGCTGATAGGGGTCTGCTTCTTTGCGGAATTGGCGATGGCGTGGAAAGCCAAGGAGTGGAAGCATTTTTGTATTGCCACGGCAGTGTTCTTTGCTTCGTTTGCTATCGGTATAGGTATGGGCAGCGCGACCCTATTCCCCAATCAGGAATACGCATCCGAGACCATGCGCGGGGGACACTCCGACCTTGAGAAGACAACAGACTCCGACAATAAAACCCAAGGTTTGGACTTGGACTATGCCACGGCATGGAGTTACGGCATTAACGAGACCATGACCTTCCTGATACCCAACTACATGGGCGGGGCGAGCGGCTACAATTTGGGAGAGGATTCACCTTTGGAGAAAGACTTGCGCAAGATGGGAGTACCCGCTCGGCAAGCACGACAGTTCTGCCAATCTGCGCCGACCTATTGGGGAGAGAAAGCCTTTACCAGCGGACCCGTCTACATGGGAGCCATTGTCTGTTTCCTTTTCCTTTTGGCACTTTTGTTGGTGGACGGACCCTACAAATGGGCGCTTTTTGCCGCTACGCTGTTCTCTGTTACTTTGGCCTTTGGACGACATCTTATGCCGTGGACGGAACTGTTTTTCAATTACTTCCCCGCCTACAACAAGTTCCGTGCGGTAGAGAGTATTCTTATCGTGGCGGAAATCACCATGCCTCTATTGGGTTTCTTGGCACTGAAGACCATTGGCGAGGGCAAGGTGTCGTGGCAGCGTGTGCGGAACAGTATATTCATCTCGGGGGGTATTACGGGCGTTATCTGTCTTGTTGTTGCCCTCTTCGGCACCAGTATCGATGTCACATCGTCCTACGATGCGCAGTGGAAAGGGCAAGTCGGACAACAGATTTACGAGGCTATACTAAGCCAGCGCACTGCCATGCTACAGGCAGACGCTTGGCGTTCGCTTCTCTTTGCCGCTCTCGGATGCGGAGTTGTGTTCTTCTATGCGTATCGCCGCTATAATAAGCAGGAAAACAAGAACTTAACGCTCTATACGGGTATCGCCTTGGCGGTATTGATTGTCGCTGATATGTGGACAGTGGATAAGCGTTTCTGCAACGACAGTCAGTTTGTGACGCTGAAAGACCGCAACAAGTCGTTCAAGATGAAGCCTTACGAAGAGCAGCTCTTACAAGATACCGGTCATTTCCGTGTGCTGAACTTGGCGACCAATACATTTAACGAAGCCCGTACGAGTTACTATCTCAAGTCTATCGGCGGTTATTCGGCAGCCAAACTGCGTCGTTACCAAGACCTTATCGATGTACATCTTGTATCGGAGATGCAGCCGCTTTTGAGTGCTATCCAACAGACCTACGGTTTCCGGACTCCCTGTGCAGCAGACAGTCTGTTCCCTGTGCTGAATATGCTCAATATGAAGTATGCCATTGTGCCGTTACAGAACCGCCAAGAGGTACCTATTGAGAACCCGTATGCAATGGGCAACTGTTGGTTTATAGACAGTTTGGTGGTAGTAGAGACCGCCAATGAAGAGATTGCAGCACTCCATACCATCAATTTGCACACCACGGCGGTAGCAGATAAGCGTATGGCAGCCGCACTCGATGTACTGGAACCCGAGGCAGCACCCTTGATGTCGTATGCGGAAGACGACATCGAGCTGACGCAATATGCGCCCAATAGGATAGACTATCGTGCTGAAAATGAGCAGAATAAGATAGCAGTATTCTCCGAGATTTACTACCCGTACGGGTGGAAACTCTACCTAACGGACAAAGACAATCGTTTGGATAAAGAACTGCCGCTGGCGCGTGTTAACTATATGCTACGAGGTGCGGTGATCCCTGCGGGTACGCATACGCTTGCCATGGTCTTCGCACCCGACAGCATTCGTAAGGGCAATATCTTGTCGCTCGTATGCTTTGGTATATTCTGCCTTACGCTTTGTGGTGTAGTGGGCTACGAAATCCGTAAGCGCAAGTGTCCAGCCGCACAGACCAATGCTTAGCCTGCACTTAAGACAGTCCGAACAAGCAAACAGAGGCGTAATAGTCAAATTGCAGTCTGAAATCGTCCGGAAGCCCTGATTTAATAGGC
>CAVEXR010000041.1:0-21001 GCA_963619585.1 Azospirillum sp. CAG:239 | reverse complement strand
CGGAATACGGGAAATACATAGAATACATACAATATGACAAATACATACAAATACATACTAATACGAAAACTACATAAACTACGGGAAATACGATAAATACATAAACTACGAAAACTACGCGACAGCGAAAAAGATATGAAACTAAAAATTTGGACTATGGCAGCAATAGCCATCCTGACCGCAGGATGTGCCAAAGAAGCACAACAAGAAAAAGAACCTATCGGCAAACCACAAATCACCATTGAGGGCGGACGACTAACACCCGAAGCACTCTGGGCTATGGGACGCATCAACAGCGTTGCCATAGACAACACACACAGCCGAATTGCCTACACCGTATCGTACTACAGCGTGGCCGAAAACCGCTCCACCTCGTGGATACGCATCTGCCAACTGGAAAACGGCAGACTGCAACAAACCGAAGAGTTTGTAGGCTCTGACCCCGCTTGGACAAAACAAGGACACCTCGCCTATCTGCGCGGCGGAAAACTCTATTTCCACATAAAACCACAAGGACAGTTCAGCGACGACATTCTACTGACCGGCTTCGACAAAGACATAGAAGGCTTCCTGCTCTCGCCCGACGACTCGCACATCCTGCTCATGGCAGAAGTGAAGACCGTAGAGAGCACTGCAGAACGCTACCCCGACCTGGACAAAGCCACCGGGCGTGTGGTAACCGACCTGATGTACAAACATTGGGACGAATGGACCGAGACTGCTCCGCAGCCGTTCCTCGCCACACTCGATGAAGAAAACCTGACAAACAAGAAACTGGAAGTGACGGGGCTGACCAACCTCCTGGAAGGTACGGCATACGAAAGCCCCATGAAGCCCTGGGGCGGCGTAGAACAATGGGCATGGAGCCCCGACGGCAACACCATCGCCTACACCTGCCGCAAGAAAACCGGTTTGGACTACGCCATATCGACCAACTCGGACATCTACCTCTACGACCTGCTGACACAAACACACACCGACCTGACAGAAGAGAACAAAGGCTACGACACCAACCCTGCCTACTCGCCTGATGGACAGCACATTGCATGGCTCAGCATGGAGCGTGACGGGTACGAGAGCGACGAGAACCGCCTATTCGTAGCCAACACCGCCACGGGAGAAAAGACCTTCCTGAGCAAAGGACTGGACACGAATGTGGATTCGTACTACTGGCTCAACGACAGCACCATCATATTCAATGCCGTGTGGCACGCTACGGAGCGTATCTACGCCTGCACCGTGCCGACGGGCGAGATACACCAACTGACCCCCGACGGACAATACGACTATGTACCCTGCGGCAACATAGGCAACACCTTTGTCTGCCTGCGACACTCGATGCGTGAAGCAAACGAGATATACCAATTCACGCTCGACCAAGGGCAATGCGTGCTGAACCAACTGACCTTTGAGAACAAAAACATCTACGACCAAATAGAAATGGGGCGTGTAGAACCTCGCTGGCAGACGACCACTGACGGCAAGCAGATGCTGACATGGATAATCTACCCGCCGCACTTCGACCCGAACAAGAAATACCCCACCCTGCTCTACTGCGAAGGAGGTCCGCAATCGCCCGTCAGCCAATTCTGGAGTTTCCGTTGGAACTTTATGATGATGGCGGCTAACGACTACATCATAGTAGCACCGAACCGCCGCGGGTTGCCCGGCTTCGGCAAAGAATGGAACGAGGAGATAAGCGGCGACTACGGAGGACAGTGCATGCGCGACTACTTCACCGCCATCGATGAGTTCGTCGCCCACTCGCCCAATGCGGACAAAGACCACCTCGGCTGCGTAGGGGCTTCGTTCGGCGGCTACAGCGTCTATTGGATAGCCGGACACCACGACAAACGGTTCAAAGCGTTCATTGCGCACGACGGAATATTCAACATGGAGATGCAATACTTAGAGACCGAGGAGAAATGGTTCGCCAACTGGGATATGGGCGGCGCATACTGGGAGAAAGACAACGCTACGGCACAACGCACCTTTGCCAACTCGCCACATAAATTCGTGGACAAATGGGACACGCCTATCCTCTGCATTCACGGCGAGAAAGACTATCGCATACTTGCCAACCAAGCCATGGCTGCCTTTGACGCAGCGAAGATGCAAGGCATACCCGCCGAACTGCTGATATTCCCCGACGAGAACCACTGGGTGCTGCAACCACAAAACGGCATACTCTGGCAACGGACTTTCTTCGAGTGGTTGGACAAGTGGCTGAAATAAAGACCTCCCCAACCCCTCCAAAGGAGGGGCTTGACGGATGGAATTAATGTAGCCATGCGCACCATTCGGTATGTCCACTGCCCCGAAGTACCCTGACAAAGGACATTCTTCGAGTGGCTGGATAAGTGGCTGAAATAAAACAATTTGTAAATTTGTAAATGAGAAAATGTGTAAATTCATTCATTTACAAACTTACACATTTACACATTGAACTATGAAGTATCAATACGAATACGAGATTAAATACCAAGAGGTCGATTTTAATCGGCGACTGCGGTTGTATATATTAGAGAACTACCTGCTCGAAACGGCAGGAAAAGTGGCTGATGAATTGGGGTTCGGCATAAAGTACCTCTTTCCACAGGGGCTGACCTGGATACTGACCCGTCTGTCGGTGGAGATGACCTACTTCCCCACCCACGGCGAGACCATGGTGTTCGAGACCTGGATAGAACAAAATGCCCACGCCATCTCGACGCGTGATTTCCGCATATTCCTGAAACAAGAAGACGGTACGCTACAGCCTATCGGCGTATGCAAAAGCCAATGGGCAGTGCTGAGCCTCGACAAGCGGGAGATAGTGAATATATTTGACCGAGAGGTGTTCCAAAACCATGTGGACGGCGAGGTATTAGAAATGGCTCGCCCCGCACGCACGACGGCTATACAAGAGCCGACCGGCATAGTGCCGCACACGGTGCAGTACTCCGACGTGGATTACAACAAACACTGCAACTCGTGCAAGTACTTGGAGCACATGCTCAATGCCTACCGCCCCGACTGGGCCGGCAAGCAGGTGCGACTGGACATCGCCTACCACCACGAAGTGAAACTCGGACTGCCGCTGGATACATGGTATCTCGTGCAGGACGACGGCGTGGTATATAACCAACGCAACCAAGAGGGGGTAACCGCCTGCACGGCGAAGGTTACAATAAACAATTAACAGGTAACAGGTAATAATTAACAGATAACAGGTAACAAGTAACATGCATGTCCTCTATATTTATTGGGATAGGGGTGGCGTGCGTAATTTGTAAACCATAATTCGTAATTCATAATTAGACCGTCTTTGCGTAGTACACGGAATATATTGAAAAGGATAGTCGGCATAATGTCGGCTGTCCTTTTTTGTTTGGCGGGGAGGGCGCAAGAGATTAGGAACTCGGAGGTCGGGGCGTACGCCACAGGCAATGAAGGACTGCCTTACTCTACTATAGAGGAACAGACTATGGAACTGCGGGCAAGAGCAACTGTTACTAAGGACTTGCCTCGGGGCTTCTCGCTATCGCTTCGGCAAGACTTTCGGGCACGTATGGTAGATAAGACCTATACCACTGAGGGGAATACTTCTGAACCGCCATCTATTCGCCGCCTATACACCACCCTCTCGCTCCACTACCAGCCAATAGAATATGTGCATCTGCGGGCGGGATATATGCTCCGTATTTTGGGCGATAAGTGGGAACGACAGCCTGTGGACTACATTCAGCACCGTGCGATAGTGGATGTTACAGGACAATACAAGTACCGTCAATGGAAGTTTGCCCTAATGGAACAGTTGGATATAGACTGCCGCATGGACAAGCCCGATGAGCGGGTGGCAAAGACAGCGAGTATGCTGCTACGGCACAGCGTGATGGTAGACTACTCGTTTGCGGGGACACCGCTGCAACTAAAAAGCAAAGTGGAACTGCACAATACACTCAATCAGCCGACTGCGTATCTCAACGAGATAGACCCCACGCGGCACTATGGGCAGTATCTGACCTCTGTGCGGGCAGAGATAGGACTGCGCTGGAAGATAAACGGCCTGCACGCACTGACGCTGACCTACCGCTATCAGTGGGACTACAAACGAAGTGTAAACATTACGCCTATCGTATTGCCCGACACGGATAACACCGCATACCCGGCTGCTTTCACCCCCACTGAAGAAACCTCGCTAACCTATACCCGCACACATAGCCATATCATTCAGTTGGCTTATGACCTCGCACTGCCCGAATAGAGGAATTAGAGGGAGTGGGAGTTAGTGTTGTTGCTTTGTTCGGCAAATCTGATGTCTTCTTTTCAGAACCACATAGAACAACAGGAATAACCAGCAGACGATGTCCATATCGCCTATAGGAGTATAGAAATAGGGGTTATTCGGGTCGGTCTTGCCGGTCGTAGGCGGGGCTTTGCGAATGCCCGAAGAGGTGGTTTCCTCTGCTCCTATGCCAAAGGGTTGCATATCGCCGCTGACAGCGCAGACCATATCGGGGCGAGAAGCAAATGGTGCTGCCATAGGGCGTTCCGGCTGTATAGGCAGTGCCTGCGGGGCGTAGTCGTAACCTATTGTCGCCCAAGCAGGCATGGCAATGAGCCAGACAAGAAGAACATAGTGTGCGTGTTTCATGGTAGTAGTGTGGTGAGTGGTCGTCCCTTATTTCGAGAGGCAGACTTTGGTAGTGGTATTGCCTGTCCGTACGAGGTAGAGCCCTGCAGGAAGCGAGCGCGTGAGTACGACATAGTCGCCCTCGGAGGCAAATGCCCCTACCCTGTTGCCCCAAAGCGTATAGACCTCGCCCTCTGTGGTGGTGGAGGTAGTCGGTATAAGATTAGTCGGTGTGTCTTGACGACGATTGATGCGCATGCGGGGCATCTTAGCGACTGTCAGTTGCGTAGCAAAGAGTGCAGCCTCGAAAGGATAGAGTGTACCCGAACCCTCCGCCGTACCATCGAAGTACTCACTGCCACTCGCAAGCAGATAGGCGTTCGTAATAGTCTGCGGCTGCAGAGTATTGTTACCTGCGTAGGTATAGACATCGTCCACCGAGGGGCGAGAGGGGGAGAACTCGCTCTCTATGGTCTGAAAGCCCTCGGCATAAAAGAGGATATACTTATCGTCGTAGTAGCCGTCCGCATCGGGGAACATAATAATATAAGGGGTGTTCTTCTCGGGCATAAAAGTATAGTCTTTTGCAGGCGTTGTCCAACTATTCTCCACATTGGCAGCTTCTACATTCTCGCCCGTAAAAGAGCGCAGCCAAAACTCACCGTAAAGGGTATCCACTCCGTTAACCGCTTGTGGATGAAGGCAATACTCCTGCTTATCATCCGTGTCATACACTCGTATATCATACACCTCAAACGGCAGACAAAGCGTCTCCCAATAGCCAGGCTTGAACTTGCGCTTATAGACTATCGGCTGTACGATACGCCCGCTGCGATACTCTTCTACACCACCCGTCTCACTCTGCCCGTGGTGGTAGAGGAAGAGCGTGTCGGTAGTGCATGCACCATCGAGCGAGTAGAACGCTTTCGGCGAATGAACGACATCGCCCGATGAGTAGGTCAGTTCCGCTGCATAGCAGATGGTATTGTCGCTGTTCGGGCGTAAATTGCTGAACGGGATAGAACCGACAAAAGTCTTGCTGCCCGTGGAAAGAGCCTCGAGCGACACACTATAGTCGTTATCCGCAGAGTCATAATCATAGCAGTAGAACTTAACTGCCGTCGGGGTTGCGGTCTGTATGTTCGATGCCGACACCTGCAGCGCATTGTTCGCCGCATTCCGATAGAGCGACAGCGAATACTCGTAGGTGGACGACTTCTCATACCCCGTCGTGGTGCAGAGGTCATCCAACTCCTCCCATTTCCAACTCAGCGTAGGCAAGTCGAAAGTGAACTTGGCAAAGGAGGCAGTTGAACTTATTGGGTTGGTTTGAGCATCTGAATATAAATCTTTATCATACCACCACGAATCACCTGTGGCATCACATGCAGAACATTTCTTCTTTATCTTATAAGTTCTTAATTGTTCAATATTTCCTTTCCAAACTGCCGTTCTATCTATCCATTGACATGCATATACATCAGTCTCAACACTTGCTGAAACAAGAAATAAACTATCTACCGAAGAAGCAAAATAGCCAACTTCTCTAGCATAGAAAGTAACATATCCGCTCAAGTCCACGATTATCACCATCTGTCCAAGTTCCACTACCGTTATTGAGTTTGTAGTTGTATTGTCCTGCTGCAATGTAAGTGGTAAGCGCATAGACACCACTAACCGGCGTATAGCGGAACTGCAAAGTTGTACCACCCCAATTATTCATTTCTCCCGCTAAATACAAACTATATGTATCACCTAATGTAGAGTAACTCAGCGTGATAGAGTCCTCAGAGAGCGTCCCCGCAACATCTTTCGCCCATACTCGAAGTGTATGCGCTGCACATTGTTGCATATAATTCAATTGAAATTTTCCATCGGTGGCTTCCACATCAAAGTATTCGTCATGCCCCACCCTTATGATATGGCAGTAATACTTAACAGCATCTTCCGAAGCAGATACATACACATCGGCAGTATTTACCTGCACATTTTCTATGTAGGCAGAATAGAGTATCGGGGCTGCACACAAAGGCACAGAGAATAGGCTGCACAATGATAGCAAAATAAGCCCGCAAAGGCGGGGAAAAAGTGTGTTTTTCATACAATGGTATTGCGGCACTGATGGTCAACAGGCAGCGGTTGGTTAGTGTGTTTTTCTGCTACAAAGGTACAGTATTTTCTCAAATACACCAAATCCATTACGAAAAAAAGTACTTTTTTTTCGATTGACCTGTACTATCTGCCTATTTCTCTGCCGTAGAACATAGTTTTGCCTATTAACATACTATGTGTTACCCTCCGAGGTTCGGGGCGTGGTAGACTCGGCTTAATATGGTCAAAGGGCTTCGCCCCGCGGGGGGGGGACACCCACGCCCCCAGGAATGTCACTACTAACTTTGCATAAATAACGAAGGCTATGATAAATGGTGGGAAAGAAAAAGCCCACCTTGCGGCGGGCTGCTATCTATTGTTTACTATCAAGGACTTTGAACTATCCCGACAATGTATTTACCGATAGATATTTTTTAGGTAAGAAAGACGGTTTCTACCATACAAGACGATTTCCTCTATGCAAGAAAAGACAATTTCTGCAATACAAGACGATTTCATCTATGTACGAAAAGACGACTTTCTCCTTATAATAGTTTGGATTATGCTTGGCAGTCGGTATCTGCATTGTCCGCACCGTTCTTGCGTGCCTTGTGCTTCTTGACTGCACTAACAGCCACAAAAGGCAATACAAAAATGGCTAAAAAGACCAAAGTCAGTATGATTATTGATGTATCCATTGCTTTTTTGATGTATTATGACCTCTGACCGTGTTTTTTTCTCCATTAATGCCCATTAATTCACCATTAAAAACATTATTGGGTCAAACGCATTATTGGGTCAGACGGCTTGTCCCCAAGCCACTGCAAATAAGGGGAAACGATGGCAGAGGCCGAATAAATAAATATGTCCCATAAGTCTAAATAGGACGAATAAGTCTAATAGAAGACAACGATGGGCGAATGCCCAAAGGGGCGAAAGCCCGAAAGGAAAAGATTACCAGAAAGAATGGAACGGAAAAGGTATATCCCACGCAGGCAAACCGACAACCAACGCCTCGGCATAGGATATATCGTTCGACATTTGACGCTCGACGCACGCTTCTTCTATGGCAATCAGCGTCGTACGAGACAGATGTTCATTGGGTTGACTCTCTCCGATACGCACTTGACTCTCCGTACGGCGCGAAAAAGCACTGTTGGACAGCAGGGGCGAATAACCCGTGAGAGCAAATTGCGGCACAGCATCCGAAGCCGAGAACGCCTCGTCTGCCGCCGTAGTCAGCACAGCACAATCCGCCTCTGCTCTGCCAATAGGAGCAGACACCGACAGCACACACGCCACACGCAAGGCAGCACTCGCTATCAGCACCAACAAAAGACCTATGTACCAATGCTTTTTCACTCTTGTATTAGAATAAATACAGTGTTTCCCTCTTTTTTGGGGATGTATTCTATGCGTTCTTTGTGTTAGGGAAATCTACGCATTCTCTGCAAAATACTTCCACAACGGGGCGGCATGGAGGGCTTGGACTATCTCGCCCTCGTTGAGCAGTTGGCGCACCTCGGCTTTGTCCAACACATGAACATGGATGTCCTCGGTTGGCTCTTGGTGCTGCTCACGCACTTTCTCCACCCCCGTAGCAAGGAACGTATAACTCAAGTTATTATGGTTCGTAGGATTGGGCGAAAGGGTCATAAAGAGTTGCCACTCGCCCCCCTCGTAGCCCGTCTCTTCACTCAGTTCGCGTTGGGCGGCTTGGAGCGGCGTCTCGCCCTTATCTATCACCCCCGCCACCAACTCGTAGTGCGTCTCACCCAAGGCGTGGCGATACTGGTCTTCCATGACCATCTGCCCGTCTTTGGTAATGGCGATGACATTAATCCAGTCAGGAAACTCCAACACAAACCAAGTAGGAATTTGCGTGCCGTTGGGCAACTCCACCGTCTCTTGACGCACATTGAGCCACTGCCCCAGATTAAGAATAGACTTACTCTGCAGCACCTTCCACTTACGATTCACTAATTTCTCTATCATACACACATCTCCCGATTATACACCTTATGCCAATCGACCGACAAATAGACTACGCGTGCCACCAAGTGGGCAAAAAAGCCCACATAGAGGGCATGAATGCCTACGAAAGGGCTGGCGACAGCATAGCCAACCACGAAAGAAAGAGCAGCAAAAATCATACCGTTTCGCATTTCACGCCCCGCTGTCGCCCCCGCATAAATGCCGTCCCACATATAAGCAGCGGCAGAGACTAACGGCATGGCTATCAGCCACCCACGGAAAGGAATAGCCCCCGCGACGACTGCCGTATCGCTCGTCATCAAACGAAAGACCGGCTCTCCCGCCAAGGCATAAACTACAGAGAAGACTGCCCCAAGGCTCAATGACCAGACGAACAGCACCCGCACCGCACGCTGCAGTTCCTGCCCGTTGCGTGCGCCGATATACCGCCCCACGAGTGCCTCACCCGCATAGGCAAAGCCGTCGGTGAAATACGAAAACAAAAGGAAGAGTTTCATCATAATAGCCGACACCGCCAGCAGAGTATCGCCGTAACGGGAGGCTAGCGAAGTGAAACCCACATTAATAATCATCACGCAGACATAGCGGACGAAGATATTCCCATTCAGCACCAAGAGGCGGCGCATACCCTGCCCGATATTACCCAAAGGCGGATACTGCCCGTGCGCAAAAAGGCGATAACGAAAGACTACTATACCGAGTGCCAAAAGCAGCCCCGAATACTGCGCCAAGAGTGTGCCATACGCCACACCGATTGCCCCCAAAGGCGAATAGACGGCAAGCAGGTAACTCGCCACGATATTAACGATATTGACCGTCAAGTCGGTCAACATAGGGCTGACAGTATCCTGCATGCCGATAAACCACCCCTTGCACGCCAAGAGACTCAGCGTGGCGGGGGCTGCCCATATACGCACGAAGAAATAGCGGCGAGCAAAGTCTGCCACCTCGGGCGAACAGGGCACACACGCCAAGACGACCGTAACGAACAGCCACTGCAGCACCCATATAAGCAGTGCACCCGAGAGGGCAATGCCCACACTCTGAAACCACAGACGACGGCACTCGCCCCTGTCGCCACGCCCGAACGCCTGCGCCGTCAGCCCCGATGTGCCGACACGCAAGAAACCGAAGTTCCAATAGAGCAAGTCGAAGAGCATCGTACCGATAGCAATACCCCCTATCGCCGTGGCGTCGGAGATATGCCCCACGATAGCCGTATCCACCAACCCGACCAACGGGATAGTGATATTCGCCAAGATACTCGGCACTGCCAACTGAAGAATACGGCGATTCATATTTTTTTTCTTTGCCCCTGAAAAAGCGCACAAAGGTACAGAGATTTCTGCACATAGACAAATCTTTTACAATGCGCAATGAGGCATAGCATAGTTAAATGAGCCTGGCGGCTCACGCGGGTGAGGACACCCACGCCCCCAGTGCAATGCATATTGATGCGTGGACGGGGATAAATTGTGGGAAAAGGGGTACTTTTCGGGCAATTGTTGGCGAAATGGAATTAAATATGTAACTTTGCGGGCTTGTATAAATTAAGGAAAAGTATAGTGTACCTACACGCAATAAACACAAACTACGATAACACAATGAAGACACTAACCACTTTAGGGTTGGCTCTGCTCACAGCCGTCTCGCTGCACGCAGAGTTGGTAGAGAAGAAACTCTACACCACCGATTTCGAAGATTGGGACGCTTTCTCCGCCTCTGCCGCAGGCGCTACCGTCGACAAGACCGTCACTACCAAAGACAAACAGAGCCTCACGCTCTCGTTCTCCGAGGTAGAAGTAAACCCCACCGGCACAGAAAGCAAATTCACCAACACCGAGGTCATCACTCCGGGCTTTGCCAAGTCGAAGAAAACCGCTACGGCGTATATCGAGACTTCTGTTCTCAAGAGTGTAACCAAAGTAACCTATGTACACGCCGCTACGGGCAGCAGCCGCGGTTGGGGATTGCTCTGCAAGACCGCTGACGCCACCAAATGGGATACGCTCCACAGCACCTTTTGCGAGATGGCGGGTACGCTCGTATCGGTAGATGTCAACCGCGAAAATGTGCAACTGCGTTGGTATAATCTCAACGGCGCGAATTACGCTTTTATGACCGAATTCACTATCTTCGGCAATGTAGAGGTTACGCCCCGCACATTCACCGATTTTGAGATCGACCTCACCCAAAATCCTCCTGTTCTTCCCGAAGGCGTCAAGGGCGCAGGTGCGCAATACAATGGCGCGCAACACGGTTGGGTAGATTACCAAATCGGCTTCAAGACCGATGGCCCTGTGCGTATCACCTTCGGCGGTTGTCAGTATGCCAACAAGAACGCTACCGTCACTTCCGGCACGACCAATACCCTACTCGCCACGGTCGACACCAAGTCTTGCGGCTGCTACCACAACGGTGGCACGGCTACATGGACCTACAATGTCGAGGCAGCCGATTCGCTCATCGTCTATTGCGGTCAGTACTGCCCTTATATCAAGGTAGAGGCATGCGACTACGAGGAAGACCATACCATCACCTATTTCGACCAAAACAACAACCTGCTCGGCAAGGAAACCGTCGCTCACGGCACGGCATTTACCCCAAAATATACCGAAGCATCCCTTACCATTGCCGAAGGTAGCGCATTCCGTGGCTGGGCAACCAACCTCGGCGCGAAGGTAGCCGAAGGCACAGCCATCGAGAAAGACCTCAAACTCTATGCTTTGGTAACCGTCATCGAGGAGGCCAAAGAGGGCAAATACTACACCTACGACCTCACCCGGTCCTCTTGGTACCTGGAGGATCACGAGTGTATCGACATCACCAACGGTGCCTACTACAACAACCACGGTTGGCGCATCAAGGCAGGCGGCACCATCCGTCTTGCAGTAGGCGGCAAGGCGTACATCCAGATCGCTAACTGCCAGTACTCCAAGACCGATAGCGTGCGTGTTATCGCCAAGGAGAGTCAAGATTCTGTCACGACTTTCTCGCCCGCTGCCGCAGCCGATGGTGCAGTTACCTCGTTCTTCTACAATGGTGCTGCCGACACGCTCATCCTTACTTTCGCCAACGAAGCCTATATTCATAGCGTAGCTATCTACAATGTAGTCGACGAGGTAGTGCGTGACGAGAGCGGGCTTTATATCGTTCCCGCCGGCGATGCTTCGTCGCTGATCCTGACGCTGCTGCAAGTGCAGAAAGGCGACCGCATTTTCTTGCCTAACGGCACCTACGACCTCGGCGAGAAAGTTCTCACTCAAATTTCCGCCGACAGCATCAGCATCATCGGCCAATCGATGGAGAAAACCATCATCCGCAATGCGCCGGACGCTTCCACCGAGTCTATCGACAACACCGCCACGCTTTACCTGACGGGTAACCATATCTATCTGCAAGACCTCACCATCCAGAACGCCCTCGACTACTACAAGGCCAACAACGGTCGTGCCGTAGCCCTGTGGGACAAGGGCAATCACACCGTTTGCAAGAATGTACGCCTGCTCTCCTACCAAGACACCTACTACACGAATAAGATTGGCGCAGCCCACTATTTCGAGGACGGCGAGATTCACGGTACGGTAGACTACATCTGCGGTGACGGTAGTGCCTATTTCCAAAATGTACTGCTCTTCTGCGAGAAGCGCAACACCACCGGCACGGGCAGCGACGCCATCACGGCCAGCAACGCCGACGCCGGCGACAAGGGCTATGTATTCAACGGCTGCACCGTACAATCCGAGTGTTCTATCGTATCGCTGGGTCGTGCGTGGAACAACGCCCCCAAGACGGTCTATCTGCACACCACTTTCGACTATAGCAAGGGCGAGTTCTCGCTCTACGACGGAGAGAAGATTTCCCGTTGGACGCGTGAGACCATGAACGACGGCATCAAGCCGACTCTCTTCGGCGAGTACGACACCCGTGACACCGAGGGCAAAGTGCTGACTCCGGAGAGCAATATCGTTAATTTCTTCCGCAAGGACCTCTCGTGGGACATCGAGACCGTGCTTACAGAAGACCAAACGGCTGCCTACGAGTATGCGGCATTCTTCGGCGAGTGGGATCCTGCAGCCGATGCCAAGCAAATTTCGCTCTACTACACCATGGGCGAAGACGGCACTATCGAGTGGGATACCGAGGACATCACCGAGCCTACTTTGTTCTTGATTGAGAACGACGATGCGTATGCAATTACCGAAGGACTCCCGAACCAACTCCGTGAAGGCGAGACCGTTCGTGCTGCCAATGCCCGTGGTGGCTTCGGTGCCAAGGCTATTGAGGGCGAGCGTCCGACCGCCATCGACCATGCAACCGCTGCCGAGAGTACTGTTACGAAGCGTATTGAGAATGGGCAAATCGTTATCATTCGCGGTACGGAGAAGTACAGCGTATTAGGAGAGAAAGTGAAGTAAAGATTCGCACCGGTTAACATATCCAAATCCCTGCCATGCGTGTTGCATAGCAGGGATTTTTTCTTCTTTTTACCTAAAAAGCAAGCAAAATGCTATTTTATTTGCCATTAACTTGTCCATTCGATAAATAAACAGTACCTTTGTCTCCGTTATTGCAAATAGTCAGTTAATCCGTATCATAGGGAATACCATTCCAAAGCACACAAAACATTACCTATAATACTAACAAACTAAATTCTTTTTTACAATGAAACAGATTTCTTGTATTCGCACCGCTCTCTTGAGCCTTGTTGCAGTCTTTGCATTCGGTTTTACAAGTTGCACTAAGGAAAAAGCCCCTTCGGAACTTATCATCGGTACTTGGACGGCTAACACAATGGAAAACTACATAAATGACAAGATTCAAGACAAATTTTATTTTGACAAACATATCGTTGAGTACTATTTTAACGGCAAAGTGGTGGAGACCGACTCCATAGATATGGAAATGCTCATTACTTTCGATGCTCAGACTTGTAAATTGACCATTTACGGGGCAGACGAAAGTGAAAGCGAAAACGATTCTTATGCATATTCTATTGAAACAATCGATGGAGAGAATCATTTGGTACTTACTGACGACGGGGAAACAGTCTACGCTGTTATTGAGACCCTGACAGAGAAAGATTTGGTGGCAACCTATAGCTATACGGACGAAGATGGCTCGTCCAAAACGATTCTACGATTCCAAAAGTAAGAATTTACGACACATATAACCATATACAAATGCAGGCTTGCCACTACTCGGCAAGCCTGCATTTGTATATCGGACAACTATTTAGGCTACATGCGTAACTTGAAGCCGCTGAGCAGTGTGTCGGGACAGAAATGGAAGACAGATGCCATCTCGCCTGCCATGCAGAAACCGCATTGGCGGCACTGCTCCGTACCATAGCCCACGCATAAGCCACGGCTGCCGTCGGGGTAGATAAAATTCGTCACAAAGCACTCCTTGCCGAGCGAAATCTGCCCGAGTGCGTTCTTCTTCATCTTGCGCAAGCCCGAATAACTGTTCATTATCGGGTAGCCTTTGTGCTTGTAAGTCAACACCTTATCTATCAGTTCCGCTTTCTTCTCCGGCGACAACATTAAGTACTCCGTGCCGGGATAGGGGGTATGAAAATTAACGGAAATCTGCTCAATGGCGGGGTTCTGCCGCACATACTCCATGGCGGCATCCAGCGACTCGTAGTTCAGACTATTGACCACCATATTGACGCAGATATGTTTCTGCCCCGAGCGGCGTATATTCTCCTCCAAGCGGGCAAAAGTACCCTCGCCGCGAATGCTGTCGTGATACTTGCCCACGCCGTCCATAGACACCCAAATCGAATGCGGGTGAATCCACGAAAAGTCCTGCTGCGCATTGGTTGTGACGGTAATCGAGAAAAAGCCTAACGCCCGTGCCTTGTCTATCAGGTCGTTGATGGTGCGGTCACCCTCTTTCCACAGCGTCGGTTCGCCCCCCTCAAGGTCAATAAAACGAGAGCCCTGCGCATAGGCATACTGCATATCCGCTACGATCTCATCGTAGGTGCGTTGCCGATATCCCGCACTGCCATAGACAGAGCAGTGCTTGCAACGCAGGTTACACTTGTCAGTGATGAACAACACAGTTTGCAACGGGGCTTTGCGTCCGAAAAAACGCGCCCGCACGAACCATTGTGCCAAATAGAAGTATTGTCGGAGCATGGGTGAGTTGAGAGTTGAGTATTGAGTGTTGAGTGTTGAGAGTTGAGTGCAGTTTAGAGTGGATAGTTTTAAGTTTAGAGTATCGAGAGCACAATATGTACTACAATAAGTATCAAGCAGAAAAAGGTGCAGATATTGCGGGCGAGGAGCCAACGGATAAGGAACCAATCAATACCCGCCTGCACATAATCTTCCCACTTGCCCATCGGTCCCATCCACCAGCGGGGGCTTGTCAGGCACGGCAGGTTATGCACAAAACGGTAGGTCGAATAAATCAGATAGAGCGACATCGGCAGCGTGGCAAGCGTCAGCAGATACCACGCACTCCACCAACCGAGGGCTATTCCCACACCCAGCAGCACAAACGGCAGCAACGCAAACACCGCCACAAAAGCGAGCATCACCGCAGGGCAACGCAACAAACGGGCAAAAGTCATTTTCCCCAATGCCGCATCGGCATTTACCTCCATCACGGAATGGACAAAGAGGATGTTTGTTACAAGGCTGCCTACAGCCAACCCCATAAACAACATTTGCCACGAGAAAAGTGTCCCCGTCATCGCCGCCTGCACACCGAGCATATTCAAAGGGCCGAACATCAAGCCTATAACCAATTCGCCCAGACCGTGGTAGCCCAATTCGAACGGTTTGCCCGAGTAACTCAACCCCAACAGCAATCCCAACACCGCATACAGCACGATGCCAAGTGTTGCCTGCCAACCATGCAGCAATCCCTGCGAAAGAAAGGCAATCAGCCCCATGGAGGCAGCAAAACAGAGAAACCACGCCACTGCCCAACCCAAGGCATGCAAGGTTGTAGCCCCGCTGCGAATATAGTTGCACTTGTCCGTCCGCGCACGAATACTCTCGGAGCATAGTTCAGAGCGTATGCGTGAGTCGTGGCGATAGTCGAAATAGTCGTCGGCAAGATTCATACCAAGGTGTGCCGCACACACGCCCAACAACACGGGCAGTGCCAACCACCACACAAAACCCTCCTGCCCTATACAAAGCACCATAGCCGTCAGGCAGGGCAATGCCGACTGTGGCAGCGAAATATCACGGCTGTTCTTCAGCCAGAAACGAAATGTATGCAATGGTAATGTATAATTTGTAATGTGTAATTTGTAATTGGGTGCAAAGGTACTGCTTTTTGGCGAGATATACAACAAAATTGGATTAGGGATGTCTATGCCTCCGCACCAATAATGCAATTATCTAAAATTGGGTGTTGGTGCTTTCGAGAAAAAAGCGTACCTTTGCGGCGTTGTATACACTAAAATTATACATATCCCATGGATATACTCCGTCTATTACACCAAGAAGTGGTACCCGCCATCGGCTGCACCGAACCGATAGCAGTGGCGCTCTGCGTTGCACGCGCCCGAGAACAACTCGGACACGAACCAAGCGCCATCCATATCAAACTCAGCAAAAATATCTATAAGAACGCCCTCTCGGTCGGAATTCCCAACACAGGCATGATAGGACTCCCTATCGCCGTGGCATTAGGAGCGACTATTGGACAGAGCAAGAACCAATTGGAAGTGCTGTGCGATGTATGCCCCGAAGCGGTGGCCTACGCCAAACAATACATGGAGCATACCCCCATCGAGATAGCCATTGACCCCGCAGCACCGGATATTCTCTACATCCATGTTACAGTGGAACACAACGGGCAACAGGCAGAGGCCACCATACAAGGCAGCCACACCCATTTTGTGCCGACCGAACAACCGACCCCGTGCGGGGTTGGACACCCGACTCCACCGGCAACGGAAGCCACTGCCCCAACCGAAACACTCACCATGAAGCAGGTGTATGACTATGCCATGCAAGTCGCATTGGATGAGGTACGGTGGCTGATAGACGGCGTACAGATGAACATAGCAGCCGCAGAACAATCGTTCGGTCAAGATTACGGACATGGATTAGGGAGGCTGCTGCACGACCAAGACACACTGACCGCCTCCATACTCGGCGACACGCTTTTCACGAAGATACTCAGTTACACCTGCGGGGCGTGCGATGCACGAATGTCCGGAGCAATGGTGCCCGTAATGAGCAATTCCGGCTCCGGCAATCAAGGAATTTCCTGCTCCGTACCCGTCTATCTATACGCACAAGAAAAACAATGCAGCGAGGAACAGACGCTGCGTGCGCTGACGCTCAGCAACCTGACCGTTATCTACATCAAGCAATCGCTCGGGCGACTATCAGCCCTATGCGGATGCGTGGTGGCTGCCACAGGCTCGGCTGTAGGGCTGACTTATCTTATGGGCGGCGGATATGCCGAGATAACCTACGCCATCAAGAATATGATAGCAAACATCAGCGGAATGATATGCGACGGAGCCAAACCCGGATGTGCGCTGAAAGTGACCAGCGGCGTAAGCACCGCCATCCTATCTGCCACGCTCGCTATGCAACAAGCCTACCCTGACGCCACAGAAGGCATTGTGGAAGAGGATATAGACCAGACCATACACAACCTGACCCGCTTAGGGCGAGAAGGGATGACACAGACAGACGACCTGATACTCGACATCATGCTCCACAAAGAGAGTGGAAAAACTCCTAATTCCTAACTCCTAATTAAACGAAGCAGTTCGTCTATGGCATCCTCTTGGGGGATGTTCTTAAGGATACACTCTTTGCCGCGGTAGAGACTTACCTTGCCGCGACCTGCGCCTACATAACCATAGTCGGCATCTGCCATCTCGCCGGGACCATTCACAATACAGCCCATAATGCCTATTTTCAACCCCGTAACAGGTTTGCCCGTCCCATTATCTACTGCTGTTGTCAATGCCTTGCGTATCTCGGCAATAGTACCCTCGAGGTCGAAAAGCGTACGCCCACAGCCAGGGCAGGAGATAAACTCCGTCTTATACATACGCACCCGTGCCGCCTGCAAGATATCCTTGCTCAAGCGTTCCAACCGGTCAGCGGGGAAATGCGGGTTCTCCAATACCAACTCTGTACACTGCCTATCCCACAGCAGTCGCCCACACTCCGCCGCTGCATGAAGGGAGAACAACCCAAAATCGGTATCAAGATTGGCATAACGGATGGTCTTGTCGATCTGCTCCGTAAGCGTATCGGAAGCATAACGAATGCTACCCGACGAAGCGAAATAGTCCACCAAGGCATGCGCCACGGGTATCTCACGCTCGGGTGCTTCACTCAGACTGACCCGCACCGTATCGCCAAAGCCGTCCGCCAAGAGCGCACCAATACCGACGGCGGACTTAATACGCCCGTCTTCGCCCTCGCCAGCCTCCGTCACACCGAGGTGCAACGGGAACGCCATCTGCTCCCTATCCATCGTCTCGACCAACAAACGCACCGTCTCGACCATGACACGGGTGTTGCTTGCTTTCACAGAGATAACGATATTCGTAAAGTCCTCGCTTACCGCCACACGCAGGAACTCCATAACACTCTCAACCATACCCGCCGGCGTATCGCCGTAGCGGGACATGATACGGTCGCTCAAACTGCCGTGATTGACCCCAAGGCGAATAGCAGTACGGTGTTGCTTGCAGATAGCAAGCAAGCGCACAAAACGCTCCCGCAGGCGGGTTAACTCCGCCTGATACTCGGCATCGGTATAGTCGATATGGCGGAACTTACGAGCCGGGTCGATATAGTTGCCCGGATTGATACGCACTTTCTCTACCACCTGCGCTGCGGCGTCTGCCACATCGGCTTGGAAATGGACATCGGCGACCAACGGCACGACCTCCGTAGTTGGACAAGCCGACAATGCTCGGCGGATAGCCGCCAACGACTCCACCTCACGCACACCCTGCGTAGTAAAGCGAACAAGTTCCGCCCCCGCCTCAACACAGCGAGCAACCTGCGCCACACTCCCCTCGACATCATTGGTGCTTGTATTCGCCATGGTCTGCACCCGAATGGGAAAATTACTGCCGATAAAGAGGTTGCCCACGGCGGTCTGCGTCGTCTTGCGACGCTCATAAGAACGAGAAATAAGCATAGTTTAATGCATTAATTTTTTCAGCATAAATAATGAGTTTCAACATATCATATATAGTAGGCGCAGTGGACACGACACAGCATGGTCAAATGGTTTGTTTCAAACCATACGGGTGAGAACACCCACGCCCCCGGGTTGCGTCCAACGGTCTTCTTTCATTGGTTCAATAGTAGCGTTAGGACGATAACTATGTCAAAAAAAAGACCAAAAAAGTGAGTTAGTATTTGCACAATTCAAAAAATAGCCGTACCTTTGCACCCGCTTTTGAGAAAAAGCACTGAATCAGTAGCTCAGCAGGTAGAGCACATCCCTTTTAAGGATGGGGTCCTGGGTTCGAGCCCCAGCTGGTTCACGAGAGAGAGCCTTTTGGCTCTCTTTTTTCACTCCCCTCTCGCCATCTCAGGGGGGAATGGGAAACTACTCTCTATTACTCTACCTAAAGGTATTCTAAAGGAGGATATCTATAATAGATATTCTATGTACTATATTTCGTAGGGGCTATCGTCCTTGGTCAAATGCGTGTGCAAAGATACAGCGAAAGTTGGATTTGTGCAAGACTTGGGCAGAGATGGCCTCTGTTCTACCTCTTTTCTCGGCAAAAACAAAGCAAAGGTTGCATAAGTTAGAAAAAAAGCGTACCTTTGTGCACTATTATGGACACTATACACCGCATATCCTCGTTGTTACACTTCGTCCTCACGCTCCCCACATCCGCCGGTTGGATGTCGTGGCGGCGTAGAGCGGGAAGTCAGTTGCATAGGCTGTTGTTACATAGGACGGTTGTTCTGTGGGTGGGGGTTATCCTGCTGCTCACGGGCATGGTTGGTTGTCGTCCCGACACGATATGCCGGCAAGATATACAAGTCATGGCGGGCGTTACTGCCGAATGGGTGCTGACCGACACGGTTGGCAACACCACCCCACAAACGGCGTGGGACAGCGTCAGCGTATGGGGCGCAGGCAATGACTCGCTGCTCTACGACAATACCTACGCGGTCGAGACACTCGCACTGCCGCTGCGCATCGACACAACGGTGTCTGCTTTTGTCATCCTATGGCATGGGGCGTACGATACGCTCTATATTCACCACGACAACACACGCAAGTTCATCTCTTCTGCCTGCGGGTGCGCCGTCTACCACACCATCGACACCACTTGGGTGGCAGGCACTTTCGTCGACTCGCTCTACATCGTAAACAGCGGCGTAGAGACCGTGCAACAAACAAACATTCACCTACAACTCCGATAAAGCGTGTTATCCGGTAACCGACATAGAATCCTGCTGGTGGGCGTACTGCTGTGCGCCTGCACTGCTATGGTATTAGCGGACACCACGGTAGAGCGCAAGAAAGACGGCACGCGTATCTATGGCGACAGCGCACTCTATCAGGGCATGAGCCTCAAAGTAGACATAGGCAACACACTGCTCGAAATAGGGCTGTCGAAAGCCAAGGTGCAGAGTTATGAAATGGCAATGAACTGGCGTATCAAGCAGCGTTTCTTCCCTACCCTCGAATTAGGCTACGCCCGTGGCGAGCAGTCTACGGACGGCGCAGACTACTCGGGACAAGGCGGTTTCGCCCGTGTTGGATTGGACTTCAACGGGCTAAAAAAACACCCCGAGAACCCCAATGCACTGCTCGTCGGCGTGCGCATTGGTACTGCCGTACAACAATACGACCTCACGGGCGTAACACTCAACAGCAACTATTGGGGCGAACAGAAAGCCGACTACCTAAAGCAAATAGGGGCAGACTGCTGGGGCGAGGTAGTTGCCGGCTGCCAAGTACAGGTATGGGAAGGGCTGCAGATGGGGTGGTATGTACGCTTCAAAGTACTCTTCACCCGTAAGGCGAAAGATAACTATGTCCTGCCCTACTACCTACCCGGATACGGCTACCGACAAGACACTAACTGGGGCGTGAACTACTATATCGGGTATTGGTTTTAAAAGCAAGGGCGTCGGGGCGACACAGACGACTATAACTAACTACAATAAGAAAAGCACAGCGGTGCCGTGTCGGCACAGACGACTATAACTAACTACAATGAGGCTGTCTAACAATGCAAAGTTGTTAGGCAGTCTTTGTTTTTTCGCAGTTATAGGGGTACCACTATGAGTGTTATCCGCTTTTGCGGATAACCCA
>CAVEXR010000040.1:12462-22266 GCA_963619585.1 Azospirillum sp. CAG:239 | reverse complement strand
TAGTGGTACCCCTATAACTGCGAAAAAACAAAGACTGCCTAACAACTTTGCATTGTTAGACAGCCTCTTTTTGTATGTTCTACCATCCGATGAGATATGTAGATGTCGTCCCGCTATTGCAAACGAAAATAAACGCCTCAAGATTTGCAGTATTGCCATAAATTTTGTACTTTTGTGGCAGAATTCACGCACACATTCCTATGCAGATTACCATTATCGCCGGCGCACGCCCCAATTTCATGAAAATTGCGCCTATCATACGCGCCATCCAATCCGCTGAAAATCAAGGACAGAATATCCATTACCGCTTAGTACATACGGGGCAACACTACGACAAAAATATGTCCGACACCTTCTTCGAGGAGTTGG
This sequence comes from Azospirillum sp. CAG:239, assembly GCA_963619585.1. GTDB lineage: Bacteria > Bacteroidota > Bacteroidia > Bacteroidales > Paludibacteraceae > Colicola. The sequence goes on along the minus strand of CAVEXR010000040.1, from coordinate 21,897 downwards.
GCATCCCTGCGCCCGATACGAACCTCGGTTGCGGGGGCGGTACCCAGGCCGAGCAGACGGCGCATATTATGGTCGCCTTTGAGCAAGACTTACTCTCACACCCTGCTGATATTGTGTTGGTTGTGGGGGATGTAACAAGCACGATGGCGTGCGCTATCGTAGCAAAGAAACTCTGCACACGCGTCTGCCATGTGGAAGCGGGGATACGCAGTTGGGATTTGACTATGCCTGAAGAGATTAACCGCATGGTAACAGACTCGCTGGCAGACTACCTCTTTACGACTACATCGTACGCCAACAACAATCTGCGTCGGCAGAGTGTGCTTATTATGGACGGAAAAGCCACTGAGGAAAGACTATCGGGTGATGTGTGTACGAAATCCGCAATGCGTACGAAATCCGCAGAAGAAAACCCGCTGTACCATGCGTATGAGCAGAGCGAAGTACAGCGCTATGGCGCTGACCGCGTGCCGCAACGGGCATGGTTGGTGGGAAATGTGATGATTGATACACTACTGGCAAACCGCAGTCGCTTTCGCCGTCCGCAAGTCTATAATGCGCTTGCGCTCAAAGAAAAACAATACATTGTGATGACTATGCACCGCCCTGCGAATGTGGATGAAGAGACGCACCTCAAAGCACTTATGGAGCAGATTATCAACAATGTACACGGGATGCCGATTATATTCCCCATTCACCCGCGCACGGCAAAGATATTCTATACCCTCTGGGGAGACGAGACACAACTCAGCCGCCGTTTCCCAAACCTGCATATTGTAGAACCGCTTGGTTATCTGGAATTTAACTATCTTGTAGAGCGGGCTAAAGCGGTTGTGACGGACTCGGGCGGCATTACCGAAGAAACTACCGTTATGGGGGTACCGTGTATCACACTGCGCGACAACACCGAACGCCCCGAAACTTGCACTATCGGCACCAACGAACTGATTGGCACCGACCCTGCGGCTGTGCGCCCAGCACTCGACCGTCTCTTTGCCGGCGAGTGGAAGAAAGGGACTATTCCCCCGCTCTGGGACGGACACGCCGCCGAGCGTATTGTGAATATTCTGACGACACTATAATAAGGAATGCTTCCACCCCCTTGCGTCCTCATTGTATCCTCATTGCAAAATCCATACAAAACTGACTATATATATATAGTACCAAGTCCTCGTTCGTAATTCATCTCTCATTCTCCCAGAGTTTCCTCATCCACTCTGCCATCTTCTGCTCTTGAGGGCTGCCTTGTGCCTCCCAGAAGTGCGTTCCTTGCAGCGCATCGGGCAAGAACTGCTGCTTGACAAAATGGTTGGGATAGTCGTGCGCATACTTGTACCCATCATGATACCCTAACTCCTCCATCAGTTTGGTCGGTGCATTGCGCAGGTGCAATGGTACGGGTAGGTTTCCGCTCTGCTTCACCTCCGCAAGTGCCTTATCTATAGCCAGATACGCCGAATTGGATTTCTGTGAGCAGGATAGGTAGACTGTTGCTTCTGCCAGAGGGATACGCCCCTCCGGCCAGCCTATCTTGGTTAGTGTATCGAAGCAGGCATTCGCCACGAGCATTGCATTCGGGTTCGCCAATCCTATATCCTCACTCGCCGAGATAACCAACCGACGGGCAATAAACTTCGGATCTTCGCCGCCCGCAATCATCCTTGCCAGCCAGTAGAGTGCCGCATCGGGGTCGCTTCCGCGAATAGACTTGATGAACGCCGAGATGATGTCGTAGTGCAGTTCTCCGTCTTTATCGTACGCCACAGGGTTCTGCTGCAACTGCTTGGTAACCGTGTCGTTGTCCAATATCCGCACGCCTGCATTCGTTACCAACTCTATGATATTGAGCAGTTTGCGCGCATCGCCACCCGAGTAACGCAGCAGGCTCTCCGTCTCTAACACCTCTATACCGAGCGAGGCGATATACTCATCTTTGTGGAGTGCATGCTCCAGCAGTTCGAGCAGGTCTTCTTTGCCCAACGGCTGCAATACATAGACTTGGCAGCGACTCAGCAACGGCGTGATTACCTCGAACGAGGGGTTCTCCGTAGTGGCACCGATAAGCGTTACCGTACCGTCCTCCACTGCGCCTAACAGACTGTCTTGCTGCGACTTGGAGAAGCGGTGTATCTCGTCGATGAAGAGTATGGGCGAACGTCGGTCGGTCGTAGCGGCAAAAATACCCTCTGCCATAGCATGACTACGCTTGGCTTTGTCTATTACCTCGCGCACCTCTTTCACACCGCTTGTTACGGCGGAGAGAGTATAGAACGGGCGTTCCAACTCGTGCGCCACAATGCGTGCGAGCGTAGTCTTACCAACCCCGGGAGGTCCCCAAAGAATAAAACTGCTGAGGTTTCCGCTCTCTATCATTTGTCGGAGAACCGCACCCTCTCCAACGAGGTGCTTTTGCCCAATATAGTCGTCGAGCGTCTTCGGTCGTAGCCGTTCTGCCAAAGGTAACATTCTTCAAATTAACAATTAATAATTAACATGCGCCGTTTATTCCATTTATACACTTGCAAACCTGCAAACTTACGCACTTGCAATTTGCAAATTTACAAGCCTACAAATTTACAAATTTCCCTAAGTCTATTGCGCTTTTGCCTATATGATAGAGTAGCGGGCGGCAGACGCAGCAGAAACGCCCATACTCCACTTCCGTGCCGCCGAAGCGTGCTTTGAATGCCCTAACACCGTAGGGCTGTTGGGGTACTCCCGCCCCCATCATGTCAAAGAGCGGCAGACCATGTCGGTTGGCATACACCATTGCCCCATAGGTTGCCAACACAGAAGGATATTGTTCCAGATATTCCCTATCCAACCCACAGACGAACCACTCGTAGATGGTCTTCCCCAAAAGGATAGGGCACACCATGCCGCCTATCACTTGTCCCCGATAGTGCACCACGAGAAACACTGCCGCCCCCGCCCGATAGAGGCTCTCGAAGAACACCCACGAGGGGTATGGGGTCTTTATCCGCTTACGGTAAAGTCGCCGTAGAAGGGAGTAGAGTTCCTTTACCTCGTCCACGCTCGCCGCTTCTGCCACCTCTGCTCCGTTGCGTAATGCCTTACGCACCTGCCGGCGGCGATTGCTTTTCATGCGCAGCATAGCATGCGGCAGATCGGTACAGTCTATGCGGTAATTGAGGTGCGGCTGATAATCAAACCCTTGCGCCACAAAGACGCTCCGCCAAGGCGAGTAGTCGTTGAAGTTGCGCAGTTCAATATAAATAGCCTTATCTTGCAGCCCCGTGCGCACCACAGTAAGCAACGCCCCAAGAGCCTCGTCGGAAATAGTTTTATCCAACAATGCCCCACCCAAGATGATGGCACGCCGAGAGAAGAACCGCCGTACGCCCCCTCGTGTGGGCGTGATGTAGCCGATAATTACCCCAAGCAGTCGCCCATCCTCTTCTACAGCGTAGGCAAAGGGCATCAACTCTTGTGGCACAGAGGCATAGAACCGATAGGCAGCGGGGCTTTGAAACCAAGTCGCTGTATCAGTTCGTTGCAGCAGGTCTTCCCATGCTGCCATGTCGATGTGTTGGTATGTAGAAAAAGTGGTAATCGGCATACGAAAAAGGTACGGCAAAGGTACTATCTTTTTGTGAATTACACAACCCTTACCAAGAGAAACGCACCACAAAAAAGATTATCTCCTCAATAACAGGGAAGATTGCGTTTCTATGCTCGTTTTAGATGTTTCCATGTTCCTCTATATCCATGGATAGCGGAGGCGGAGGGCTGTTGTGTTTGCTGCTATGCGTGATTGAAAGGCTTTGGAGGCTGGAGCGTCCGGGTGCAATAGCGTGTGGTGTCGATCTAAGTAGAGTTGGTGGAGGGGGCGCATTTCTTGTTGCGTCGCCTCGGAAAAATAGGCAGCGACAAACCGCTCCCATATATACTCCACCGCTACGGTGCTTGGATGCACCATATCTTCCGCATAGAACCGGTAGTCCCGCAATTCATCCTGCACGATCTCGTACGACGGGAAATAAGCAACCCGTGTCGTAGGCGGTGTCTGTGCCTGTTTCTCGCCCTTTGTTTGCATTTCTTTTCCTGCTTGTGCCTGCTGTTGCAGCCGGTCTATTGCCATCAGCAGCACCGCCTTGCTCAGTTGATTCTCGTGCAGTCCGTCTTTGATGTGCCGAATCGGTGACACGGTAAAAAGGAAGTGTTTCTCTTTGTGCGCCTCCACTATCGGCTGCCATACCTTGACTATCTCCTCCACCGTCAGCCGCCGACGCTCAAACTTGTTGGCAGGCATCTTATGGCAATTTGCCACTACCTTCCCCTCGTACTCATACACCCACGCTGTGCCAAAAGTGATAATCACCACTTGCGCCTCCTCGAACGCTTTGCGCAGCACCTGCATACTCTCGCCCACTGCCGCAGCCGTCTGCTCTGCCGTTGGGCGCGAGAACGAACCGTGATGATACATCGAGTGGTATAGCCCGCCCCACTCCACCCATTCGGGCAGTTGTCCAGCCGCCGCAAGCGACAGGGCATTTGCAATCGAGAGCGGATTGTAGAGTGTGCCAAACGGGTTCGCCATCACCTGAAAATAGTGTTCTTTCAGTTTTGCGGCAATATGGTCAGAGAAGCACGACCCAAGCAGCAGCAAACGGTCGTTATAGCCTATCTGCCAATCAGATACAGGAATATGTACGGGCGTTGAGAAAGTCAATTTGTAAATTTGTAAATGAGTAAATTTGTAAATTTTGGCAGGACACCACAACTTGCCCCCCCCTATTCAAAATGCATCACTTTAGCGGGGCTTATTTTGGTCACTATCGCCGAGGGGGCGAGCATTATCAGCAGCGACACCAGCAGTGTTCCTATGTTGAGCAGCAGCCACCATCCCCACGGGAACGCAATCGGCACATAGTTTACATAATAGGTCGCCGCCTCCAGGGGCAGCAGGTGTGTCCAATACTGCACCGCACAGAGCCCCAGCCCCAGCACATTGCCCCATAGCATTCCCTTACCTATCAACATCGCCGCCTCTGAGATAAATATACGCCGCACAAACCGATTCGTTGCCCCCAACGCTTTCAGCACGCCAATGAGTTGAATGCTGTCGAGTATCAGAATTATCAACCCCGAAATAATACAGAACCCTGACACACAGAGCATTAGGATGATTATTACCACCACATTCATGTCCAGCAGATCGAGCCACGCAAACACTTGCGGGTTGAGTTGTTGCAGCGTCTGCACATAATACACATTGTATCCGTCCTCGTCAAAATGGTTCACCGTAGCGAAATACACCTCGTCTGCCACCTTGTCCAGGTGCCGCACATTGTCCAGCAGCACCTCCACGCCCGACACCTCCGTGCTGTCCCATTCGTTGAGCCGTTGTATGACGCCAATGTTGCCCAGCACAAACAGTTTATCAAAGTCGCCGAACCCCGTCTCGTAAATGCCCGAAATGGTAAATTTCCGCACCCGCACGCTCTCGTCCACAAAATAGCAATACATGGCCTCCCCCGTGTGCAGCCCCAACTGTTGCGCTTGCATTTGCGAGATAAGCACTTCTTGCGGTTTTTGGGGCAGCGCACCTTCCGACAGGTTAGCCGCAAAATAGTCCCAATAGTCCGTTCCTTTCAGTACCATACCCTGAAAGGCATCAGCGGTTTTCACGATTCCCGGTTTGGTGGCAAAGGGTTGCACCGACCGCACATGCTCAAACGAGCGCAGCACGCCGAGCAGCGAATCCGATACTGTGATGGGCTGCATCTCGTAGGTGTTGTTGTTGTCAAAATTCACCACCTGAATGTGCGCCCCAAATCCCGCCACTTTGTCCGTGATGGTCTGCTTAAATCCCACCACCACGCCGAGCGTTACTATCATCACCAGCACGCCGATGATGATTCCCGCCAGCGCCACCCGCACCGCAGGGCGCGATGTATGCGACTGCGTACTTTCCCCGCCGGCGGCGTTCTGTTGGGCGAAGTAGAGCCGTTGGGCTATCCATATTTCAGGGCGTAATGGCATAATTTTTGCTATGCGAAAGATATCAAAATTATATCCTATGAAACGAATTGTATTGTTTTCTATATTGATTTTGGCGGCGGTCTATGCAGCGGCGCAGCCCCCCGAGCAGGAGGAATGCATGCCCCGACGCAAGCCCGAAGAAGTAGCCAAGAAGCAGACCGAAATGTTGGTGCGCGAGTTGAGTCTGACCGACAGCAGCATTATCGATACGCTCTATCGGGTGCATTTGCGCTATGCTCGCATGCGCCACGAGGGTTGCAGCCGAGAGGACGATATGAGCCGCCTTTGCTGTTTAGAGGGCGAACTCAAGCAGATTCTCACCGCCGAGCAGTATGCGCAGTTTATGAATCACCGCCAGCAGGGGCCTCGCCGTCCGCAGCCGCCTTTCTATCGGGCTCCTCGCCCCGGCGCACCGCAGGCAGCACCCACCGATTCAGCACCCAATAGACCGGCAACGCCGTCGCTGCCCCCACAATAAGTCCTCCCAGTATATCCGTGGGGTAATGCACCCCGAGATACATACGACTATAGCAGTTGAGAGCCACCCACGACATCAGTCCGACGGTGGCTTTCCGGTTTTTATACAGCAGCGAGAACAGCAGCGCACACGACATCGTGTTGGCGGCGTGACTGCTCACAAACCCGTATCGTCCGCCACGGTAACCGTTCACGATATGCACCAGATTTGCCAGGTGCGGGTTTCGTGTCGGGCGGAAACGCGCCACTGCGTGTTTGATGATGCCCGAAGAGATAAAGTCGGCTGCCCCTGTGGCAATTCCGAACGCCACGAGTACGCACAGCAGCAGTAGCAGCCGCCTCCGGCAGACCGCCTTCGGCATACTTTTCATTGCTGCGAGTGTCTGCCACGAGAAGCGTTGCATCGGAAAGAATGCCCGCCACGACAGTAGAGCGATGAGCAATAGATACAGCGGAATCCATACGGTACTTTTCGAGGCGTACCACATCACCACATCCGCCCACGGCGCATGCCACCCGTTGATAGCGAGCAGCAACTGATGATCCAATTCAATCAGCGATTGTATAAATGTCGAGAGTAACAAGGGAACAAGAATTAGTTAGCAGAAGCGTTGATAATAGAATAGTAGGTACATTTATAAGTGAATAGAAGAAGCGTTGACTGTATGCCACAGAAGCACCGACAGATGAGGGTGTTTTTACTCATTAGCGCCATAGCCGTAAGGTTATGGCGCTAATGGTAGATGGCAAAACAGCACTTATCGTATCATGTCGCAGCCCATATATGGTTGAAGAGCTGCCGGGATACGAATACCCTCTTCGGTTTGGTTGTTCTCCAAAAGAGCGGCTACGATACGCGGCAGAGCAAGAGCAGAGCCGTTGAGCGTATGGCAAAGCGTTACTTTCTTGTCTTCGCTGCGACGGTAACGGCAGTGCAAGCGGTTGGCTTGGTAAGTATCGAAATTCGATGTAGACGATACTTCGAGCCAACGATGTTGCGCCTCGGAATAGACCTCAAAATCGTAACAGAGCGAGGCAGTGAAACTAATGTCCCCGCCACACAGACGCAGAATACGGTACGGCAGTTCGAGTTTCTTGAGCAAACCCTCTACATGGTCGAGCATCTCCTGGTGTGACTGAGCCGAATGCTCCGGCGTATCGATACGCACAATCTCTATCTTGCTGAACTCGTGCAGACGGTTCAAACCACGGACATCCTTGCCATAAGAGCCTGCCTCACGACGGAAACACTCGGTATAGGCGCAGTTCTTAATCGGCAATTGGCTCTCCTCGAGTATCTCATCACGGTAGAGGTTCGTAACCGGTACTTCGGCTGTAGGGATAAGATAAAGGTCGTCCACCTCGCAGTGGTACATCTGCCCCTCCTTATCGGGAAGTTGCCCCGTACCGTACCCACTGGCGGCATTAACTACCGTAGGCGGCATAATCTCCGTATAGCCAGACTTGGCTGCCTCCGCCAAGAAGAAGTTAATCAATGCGCGTTGCAAGCGTGCGCCCTGTCCGATATAGACGGGGAAGCCTGCCCCCGATATTTTCACACCCAGGTCGAAATCAATCAGGTTGTATTTCTTTGCCAACTCCCAGTGCGGCAGTTTCTCACTCTCCTTAATACGCTCGGCGGCGATAGCCTCGTCGGCTTCGGTAGGCCAGTCTTTCAGCGCAACGGGTTTGCCTGCTGCAATGCTGTTGATAACGGCTTGGTTCGGCCAATTGCCCATCTTCACGGCGAGGTTGTCCTCTGCGCCATTGCCCTCCGGCACAATATCGTATGGCACATTCGGTATGGTCAACAGCAAATCGTGCTGCGCTTGCTCTGCCGCTGCCATCTGCTCCTCATAAGTAGCGATGTTCTGCTTCAGCGCACCCGTCTGTGCCTTAGCGGCTTCGGCTTCGGCTTTTTTGCCTTGCCCCATCAACATACCGATAGATTTTGATATCTTGTTCATCTCGGCAGATGCCGTATCTTTCTTCTGTTGTGCGGCTTTGCGTTCAGCATCGAGGGTTAGTACCTGCTCGATGGCTTCGCGTGCAGCGGTAAAATGTTTCTTTTCGAGTCCGGCGATTACTTTCTCTTTATCGTCGTAGATTTGTTTGAGTGTTAGCATAGTTCAATAGTATTGAGTAATTATTATCCACTCTGTATTTCCCTCATAGAGAGAGGCAGGGGGAGGTCTTAAAAACAACAATCTCCTACCGAATTGCCGAAGCAACCGGTAGGAGAAAGTATTTCGTTGATTTCTCTCGCCGATTAAGCTTCAGCTATCGGCTCGATAGAGACATACGATTTGTTGTTCTTTTTCTTGCGGAAAGAAACGATACCATCTACCAAAGCGTAGAGAGTATGGTCGCTACCAATACCCATGTTCTCACCGGGATTGTGCACCGTACCACGCTGACGAACGATGATATTACCTGCTTTGGCAAATTGTCCGCCCCAAATTTTAACGCCAAGTCGTTTGCTTTCTGATTCACGGCCGTTCTTAGAACTACCGACACCTTTCTTATGTGCCATACTAAATGTCCTTTCTTTTAAGTGGTTGACTTAAGCAGTAACTTAAGCGATAACAATTTCTTTTACAACAACATTCGTCAAATCCTGACGATGACCGTTCAATTTCTTGTAGCCTTTGCGACGCTTCTTGTGGAATACAAGAATCTTTTCTGCACGGCACTCGTTGTCGAGCACTTCGCATACTACTTTTGCTCCTTCTACATAAGGCGCTCCTACGGTAATGTTGCCGTCGTTGTCTACGAGCAGCACATTGTCAAATACAACCTCAGCACCTTTCTCGGTGTTCATACGGTTGATGAACAGTTTTTTGCCAGCCTCTACTTTGAACTGCTGACCTTTCATTTCTACAATTGCGTACATTATCACAATTTTATTATAATTACATCGTGTTGGGCGGCTGGATAGGACTTTGACGCTGC
>CAVEXR010000040.1:0-12452 GCA_963619585.1 Azospirillum sp. CAG:239 | reverse complement strand
GGTTTCTGCCATTTAAGTTCGCAGGGAAAGCCCCACTACCTCTATTGGCGATTACGCCCCACTCTCATACGCTGCCTACGGCGACTTTCTGAGCCCAGACCCGAAAAAGCGCGCAAAATTACTGCTTTTTTCTTATTCTTGCAAGTTATGCACCTATTTTTTTGCATTTTTCTGCCAAATAGGCGGCTTCGGCTGCATTTAAGCGTGGCGCAATCTCTTTATAAACAAAGGCATGATACTGATTGAGCCAATCTATTTCCTTCCGGGTCATGAGCGACATCTCTATCAAAGCGGTATCGTAGAAACAGAGCGTCAGGGTCTCAAAACCAAGGAAATCGTCCTCTGTGGTGGCGGCTGCCTTACGCTCTACCGAACGCACCGTAATCAGGTTCTCTATACGAATACCCCACTCGTTGGTGCGATAGATACCCGGCTCATCGGACACTATTTGCCCCACCTCAAGCACCGTTGGGTTATTGTCTGTGCGTACATTCTGCGGCCCTTCGTGGCAGCCTAAGAAATGCCCCACGCCATGACCTGTACCGTGTCCGAATGTGATACCCGCAGACCACATATACTGTTTGGCAAGAGCGTCTAACTGGTTACCTCGTGTACCGCGTGGGAACTCAGCCGTCTGCAAGGCGATATGTCCTTTGAGGGTATAGGTATAGTCTAACTTCGCCTGCTCGGGGATAGCACCACCCAACCAAGTAGTACGCGTGATATCGGTTGTGCCGTCCAAGTATTGTCCACCCGAATCGAGCAACAACATACCCTCCGGCAGTACCTCAGCACAATTATCCGCCGTGGCAGCGTAATGGACTATAGCCCCATTGCCACGGTACCCTGCAATCGTACCAAACGACTCCTCCACAAAATGCTTCCCCATGGCTCTGTACTCGTGCAACTTCTCCATAAGCGACCACTCCGTCTGCTTCTGACCATCCGCAAAGGCTTCCACCTCAAGCCAACGGAAGAAACGGGTCAAAGCCACCGCATCCTCACGCATAGCAATACGCTCCCCCTCTAACTCGGTGGCATTCTTCTTACTCTTTGCCACCAAGATAGGCGACTGTGCATTCAGTTTACGGCACACTGCGGGAATGGCTTCGTACAACGCTTCGTTCACCTTGGCACCATCGAATAGAATCGTACCCTGCAACTGAGCAATATAGGGGAACACCTGCTCGTAATCCTGCACGGCAATACCCGAACGCTCAAGATAGTCCGCTGCTGCAACAGACACTTTCTCCGGCGCAACGAATAGCGTACAACGCTCCTTCTCGAGCACTACATAACTGATTACCACCGGGTTATACTCCACATCGTTGCCACGGATATTGAGCAACCATGCTATCTCGTCCAAGGCAGAGATAATCATGGCATCGGCTTTTTTCTTGGCTAACGCCTCACGGATACGCACTAACTTATGCGCCGTACTCTCGCCTGCATACTGCTCCTCGTACTCATAGAGCGGACTCTCCGGGATAGCCGGACGCCCCTCCACCCACAAAGGACGGATAAGGTCGATCGAGAGCGTCGAAAGCCCTGCTTCACCCAACTCGGCACGCAAGGCATGGAAAGCATTGACGCTATACATCTCCGGGTTCAAACCCACAACACCCTGCACATTCTGACAGAGCCACTCGGCAATGGTGGGGCAATCAATATCGGACTCACGCATCAACTCAATAGTAGAGCCTGCCAACTCGATATTCGCCTGCAAATAATAGCGTGAATCAGTCCAAAGGAACGCCTTATCCGCTGTCACAACCACCGTACCTGTCTCACCCTTAAAGCCTGACAACCAAGTGGTTTCCATCCAATGAGCCGCCATATACTCCGATGCGTGAGGGTCTGTCCCCGGCACGATGTAGGCACTCAGATTATGTTGACGCATTTCGGTGCGTAGAGCCGATAGTTTCTCTAAAACAGACATCATATTTTCAAATAATAAGTTACTCATTTTATAAATGGGCAGGGCGGTATAAAACCATACAAAGGTACTCCATTTTGCTGATATATACAACAGGTGCGGGATTTTTTGTATTGCACAGCGGGGGTGCGGCGGGAGTGCGGCTGTTGGTTCGCGGGGGAACTGCAGGGGAACTGCGGGAACTCTGCTGTTGGTTCGCGGGAGAACTGCAGGGGAACTGCGAGGGTGCGGCGGCACTACTGTTGGAGGGATTCGCCGTCGGTGGGCATGGCTGCCGCCTGCAGTTGGCGAAGGATAGTGGCACGCGTGTAATTCCAAAGCGTACCGTATTTCTTGCGCTTGCCCGTACGAGGGTCACGAGGGGCATCTGCGTCCGGCGTCCGCTGCTGTGCTTCAAAACGCTGCTGCCAAAGGGCTTGCGTTTCCGGGTCGGAGAGTTGCTCCTTGGTTAGGCGGCATGCCTCCGTAAAACGCTGAAGCATAGCCAATTCCGCACCCTTTGGCGGGTTCTTCTTGTAGTCGCGCGGGCGAGAGATAACATACGCCTCTTGCACACAACGGTACATCGCATTGCCGCTGCGATTGTACGCCGCCTTACGACGATAGATGATGTCCGAGTTTTTGCTCAACTTACCATGCAAGGACTCAAAGGTCGGTTCTAAAATTAATTCTGCCATAATTGGGTTATTTTATTAAAAGGATTTGTTATATCTATTCGTTTTGTTGCTTTTTGTTAGCGTATTCATTCGGGATTGGCAGCGTATTCGTAAGGTATTCCCAAGTGAATCACATACGAATCACATACAAATAACATACAAATAACATACCAAACTCATAGACTGATATGCATTTGCTATAAGATTGATATAAGTTAACGATAAGAGAAGTACCTACCCGATCATATAACAATGACAAGAACAGATCATATGATAATAACAAAAATAAAGAAGAAAAACTTGTGCGGGTTAGAGAAAAACACTATCTTTGCACGAAATTTAAGGTCAATAGGTCAAATTTTGCAGCGGCAAAATTGCGGTGATTTATCGCAACAACAGCAAAGAAAAACATATGAATACAAAAAATATCAGCAGTTTGGTGCTGCTTGTGATGCTGGTGATAGTCGCCGCCTCGGTGCTGTTCACCAACAATCTGACCAAACAACTCGCCCAAGAAGAACAACAAAACATGGCTATCTGGGCAGAGGCGACACGACAACTGATACTAGCCGACGAAGACACCGACATAGACTTTATCAGCACCATAATAGAGAATAACACCACCATCCCCGTCTATATGACCGACGCCGAGGGGCATATCCTCTCGTGCCGCAATGTGGAGCAACCCGTAAGCGACCCGACCACACTAAATGGGCCTATCGTGCTATGCGTCGCCCCCGGCACCTACCAATATATCTACTACGACCAATCGAACCTCTTGCGCCAACTGCACTATGTGCCATACATTCAGTTTGCACTGATATTCATCTTTATCGTTATCGCCATCGGCATGCTGCTGACCGCACAACACAGCGAACAAAACCGCCTATGGGTGGGGCTGAGCAAAGAGACTGCACACCAATTAGGCACCCCCATCTCGTCGCTCAATGCGTGGCAACAACTGCTCTCCGAGCGTTACCCCGACGACGACCTGATACCGCAAATGGAGAAAGACATCGACCGCCTGCGCACCATAGCCGACCGTTTCTCGAAGATAGGCAGCGAGCCGGAGATGCAACCCACCGACCTGCTGACCGTAGTGCAAGACTGCGCGGCATATATGCGCACCCGCATATCGAGCAAAGTGACACTCGAGACACACCTACCCAAAGAGCCGTGCTGCTTACTGCTCTCGGAACCGCTGATGGAATGGGTAATAGAAAACCTAATCAAGAACGCCGTCGACGCCATGGGCGGGCAAGCGGGGACGATTAGCCTCACGCTGCAGACACACGACAACGAGGTTTGGCTCGACATCACAGATACGGGCAAGGGCATGGACAAACGCACCCAAAGGCGTATTTTTCAACCCGGGTTCACGACCAAGAAAAGAGGTTGGGGATTGGGGTTACCGCTGGCAAAGCGAATCATCGAGCAGTACCACGGAGGGAAACTGACGCTGCAGAGCAGCAAAATCAACGAAGGAACGACCTTCCGCATCGCACTCAAAAAGGGCAAAGACGCTTGAGCCTGAACCCGACATCGACGCATAGACAGCACCTGCCGAAAGCAGGTGCTTTTTTATCCCCTCTATCTCGGGATAGAGCGGGAAAACCGTCTGCTCAAAGTCGTTAACGAGCAACGGGCGAAGGTCTGCGAAAGACGCACCCGCCGCCAATGCCGCACGGATAGCACCTGCCGCTTCGGGGTGGCGGGCAATGCCACTATACGCCTCGCGGGTAGAGACTCCGCACGAGGGTTTGCATAGCACCAATCGCAGCCCGTGGAGCGAAAGAGGGATAGGGGTCAGCCTGTCGCCGATACCCTCGGCGTAACAAGGCGTATTATAGACAAAAAAAGGGCAATCTGCGCCGAGCGGACGCACCAAGGCGGCTAACTCTTCGGCACCAAGCCCGAGCGAGAAAAGGCTATTCAACGCCACCGCCATCGCTGCTGCATCGCTACTACCTCCGCCTAATCCCGCACCGAAAGGGATGTGCTTCGAAAGACGAATACGCACTGCACCTATCTCGGGGAAACGCTCCTGCATCAGGCGATAGCACCGCAAGACGAGGTTATCCTCGACAGGGCAATCGACGCTAATGCCGTCCTGCGAGAAAGAGAACACCTCCGCCGGCTCGACATCCAACACATCGTGCAGCCCGAGGACGGGATAGAAGACAGTCTCCAAATCGTGATAGCCGTCCTCACGCTTGCGTATCACCCGCAAGCCGATATTGATTTTCGCATTGGGAGTGAGCCGCATCAGACCGTATCCATGAAAGAGCGTTGCACCTTATTGAAGACGACAATACCTATCGCCATCAGCACGACCATAAACGCAAAACTATAGCCGAGCATCCACCATTCGTGGCAGCCCACGCCGAGCATACCGTACTTAAAGAACTCAACTATACCCGTCAGGGGGTTGAGTTGCATAAGGAGCAGCAACTTCGGGTTACTGATAGTGGAGAGAGGGTAGATAACCGGCGTGGCGTACATCCAAAGGCTGACGAAGAACGAAAGCAGGAGTTGCAAGTCGCGGTACTTAGTGGTCAGACTGGAGAAGAAAATACCGAAGCCCAGTGCCAACCCTGCCAACATCGCCACAAGAACGGGGATTAGGAGAGCATACCAATTGGTATGAATAGGTGCATCGGTAAAGATAAGATAATAGAAATAGACCAACAGAAACAACCCGAACTGAATACCAAAGCGCACCAAATTGCTCACCACATCGCTCAACGGGGTAATCAGACGAGGGAAATAGACCTTGCCAAAAATGCCCGCATTGTTGACAAAGGTATTGCTGGTCTTCGTAAGACAATCGGAGAAATACTGCCAAAAACTGATACCTGCCAAATAGAACAGCGGCTGCGGAAGACCGTCAGTAGATATTTTGGCGATGCCACCGAAGACCACCATGTACATCACGGTAGTCATCAAAGGCTGGATAAGATACCAAAGAGGACCGAGAATGGTCTGCTTATATTGGGTAATGATGTTTCGCTTCACGAAGAGCATCATCAAGTCCCGATAGTGCCAAATCTCCTTAAAATCAACGCTGAAGAGGCTGTCTTTGGGTTTGATGACAGTCGTCCATTGGTCGGTAGATGCAGAAGGTGTTGCGGTATTTGTTGGTGTGTTCATTAGACAGAAAACTTGCCGGATACTTACTTGTTTATATTTCAGAGCGTATTATTCACTCCCCATTAAATAGTAACCTCAAAAAAAACGCCGCAAAGGTACAACAAATTTTCCAAATAAGCAAGCGGGTACCAAAAGACAGATAAATGGCACAACTTTTGCTGCAAAAATATATAGGGGACGACTATACATTCCTCTGTTTAATAAGCAAATCAGGGGTGATAAATTGCTTTGTAGCATTTTATAGAAGTTCCATAGACTTATTTAACAATCCAAAATCAAACATCACCATGGCACATGTAGGAAAAATTATTGCCGCATTCGTTGGCGGCGCATTGGCAGGCGCAGCAGCCGCATTACTCTTGACCCCGAAAAGCGGTGCTGAGACACGCGCAGAGATTGTAGAACTCGCACGCAAAAAAGGACTTACACTCAAGAAAGAAGAAATAGAAGCCTTTGTAAACAAAGTGCTGGCGAAACTGAAAGACTACTTCAGCGACGAAGAACTGGAAGCCGCTGTAGATGAAGTCATTAGCGACAAACAGGAATAGGAATGGACGCTCCCCAATACCAAAAACTATTAGACGACACGAAGGCGTACCTGAACACCCGCTACGACCTTTTGCGGCTCTCCCTGCTCGAGAAATTGAGCAAGGTGCTGGGGTTGATACTGCTCGCCTTGGTAATGCTGTTGCTCGTGTTCGCGGTGCTGTCATTTGCCGCATTGGCACTCGTCTTCGTGGTCGCACAATGGCTGCCGACATGGAGCGCTTTCCTCATCGTGGGAGCATTGTTTCTGCTGCTTATGGTGCTGGCACTGGTCTTCCGCCGACAATGGTTCATCAATCCGATGATAGGGGCACTGTCGGCTATTCTCTTCATGGACGAGCCTGCTGACCCTTCGGCAGATGGGACAAACAGAAAGGAGGCGCAGGATGACTGATTTGAGCCGTTTGCATACCTTAGAACAAATAGCAGCCGAGCGGGCACGCTTGGAACAGCGTGCAACCCAACAGGCGCAGGGCATCGAGCGGGAGACCCGTTCGCTGCGCAAACTTTGGCAATCGCGGTGGGCAAAGGTAGAACGCTTCGGGAATATCCTGGGTATGATTATGCCCAAGGTAAGCCAAGGCACACTGGCCATCACCCTACTCTCCCGCCTTTTCCGTCGCTTCCGTAAGTAAGGCTGCGGTTAGACCGCTGCGCCGTCAAGGCAAACTTTTCGCCATAGGCTGCCCGCTGATTGGGCAGCCTTTGGCGTCTTTTTAGCAGGGAAACAAGAAACATAGCCCCCTCCATTAGGGGAAGCACACCCGAATTGCACTTTTCACGACCCCCATTTGCATATATTAAACATTTGGAGTATCTTTGCAGCGTAATAGAACAATCCATTTGCCTATGATAATACCCCCGCACCGATAGACGGTGCAATGACATACTAAAAAACAGCGTAATAAGCCCAACTTGATTCTTTGAAAACTGGACACTTTCAAGAATTTATCTATTCAAGCACAGGTTTATGCACGCTCGCGTTAACAGCGTGAGTTTTCTGTGCGTAAATTTGAATAGATAAGGTAGTCCAGAACCTCAAAGAATCAAATGAAGCGAACGAAAGTTCACGCTCTTTTTGTGTCTGTATCTGCCACCGGATAGAAAAAAGTGATTTTTATAAACTCAACTGCAGTGTTATGGCAGTAAGTCGCTGTATCTTTGCCGCAAAATCTAAAACAATAAAGATATGAATCACAATTTGCCTTTACCAAACCCCTCTCCACTCTCAACGGAGAACAAAGAAACTTGGGAAAAACTAAATGAAATGGTATATATTGATAGACGGAACGATATTTCAGAAGTATCGGTTGAAATGATGTTAGATGGTCGATTTGTATGTCATCTGCCAACACGCTTCAATGAAAATATCGCAAAAGGTTTTATTAACTATATATCGCAAAACGAGTGGCAACACAATTGGCAACGTAAACTGCATTATCGTAATGGCGATTATATTACAATCTTTTATGTTTGTGGTCGGCGTAGGTGGGGACAAAAGAGTTACAAAATTAGATACCCTATTCATATTGAGATTGACAATGAGATTAAAGAACCGTTTGCCACTATCAAAAACGAACAAATTATTCTTCAGTGCCAAGACTGTATTCTCGAACAACAGCGCAAGGAATTGATTACAAAAGCCGTTGATGATTTTAGAAAAGGAATAAGTCGTGCGTTAACAAGACGAAAGCGTCAAGGACCTTCACCCAAACAAGAGCAATATGTAGTTGAGCGTTTCAACTATTATGCAAATTTGTATAGTGAAGAAAATGTGCAGTTGCAAATCATAAAGGGCTTACTATCAAAAGAAAATTGTTTAGGGAGATGTTGTGTAAAAGAAAGAATTATCAAAATAGATTATGGAACAATAGCAATCAGTCCCAAACCACAGATAGATATCCTAATAATTCATGAACTTACTCATTTGCAAGAACCAAATCATGGGAAGCGTTTTCTACATCTAATGGATTTGCGATTGCCGAAATGGAAAGAAATCGATATATTATTCGGTGATAAACTATACCTATACCAAATGCTGAATTCAAATTCACGCTGAAAACTTTTATTGCAAAAAAAGCGCATCCCTTATATGATCTTTTAGCAGGCAATATGGAGTAAGAAGCGCAGCCACTGCTCTATTCTCCGCAAATTTACGGAGAATAACACGCTTTTTCTCCGCAAGACCGACGAGGGCGGACGAAGCACCAACTACGAACTCGTACCCTAACAAGGCAAAGAACAACCCAAACTATCCCCAATGCCTCAATGATGGAAAGCCCTACCCGAATTATGCTTTTCGTTTGTCGCCATTTGCACAATCCAAAATTCCATTTGCACAATTCAAAATAATATAGTATTTTTGCAGCAAATTATAACACACATTTGCCTATGATAATACCCTCGCACCGATAGACGGTGCAATGACATATACATAAAGCGTTATAGCCAAACTTGACATTTTGAAACTTCGACACTTTTGAAATGTAAATACGAATCAAGCAAAAGCAGATGACGCTCACGCCAACCGCGTGGGCTTTTGCGTAGTTAAATTTGATTCGTATAGGTAGTCGAAGACCTCAAAATGTCAAATGAAGCGAACGAAAGTTCACGCTTTTTTCGTGTCTATACCTATCAACCCATATAGCCAAAGAAAATATATCCGAGCAGACAGAATATCAATTCACCTTATATATTAACCGAGTCCAGTGCTCATAAAATCAAAACATTATGGAAACAAACAATGGCAACGGAGTGCTAAAAGCAGGAACCCCAACTACAATCTTTAGTGCAATAATCAGAAAATAACTAATGTTATGAAAAAGAATATCTTACTAACACTCATTGCATTGTTGAGTATGGTGTATGCTCAAGCGTATGATTTCCAGTCCGGCGACTTGTACTATAACATTACGAGCAGCGCCGAACCATACGCTGTAGAGGTAACCTACCAAGAATATAGTTCTTCGGACAACTATAAAGGACTAACATCGGTTACTATCCCCGCTACTGTAACCTATAATGGAACCACCTACAGCGTAACGAGTATAGGGAGTCGTGCTTTCTCTAAATGCAAGAGTCTAACCTCTATTACCATTCCCAATAGCGTAACGAGTATTGGAAACAGTGCTTTGTCTTACGCGGGGCTTACCTCTATTACTATCCCCAACAGCGTAACGAGTATAGGAGAGTATGCTTTCCAGTATTGCACGAGCCTTGCCTCTGTTACTATCGGCAACAGCGTAACGAATATTGGAAGCAATGCTTTCTATAATTGCATAAGTCTTGCCTCTGTTACTATCGGCAACAGCGTAACGAGTATTGGAGGCGGTGCTTTCTATAATTGCACGGGTCTTACCTCTGTTACTATCCCCAATAGCGTAACGAGTATTGGAAATAATGCTTTTTGTAATATAACTAATATCGTGTATAATGGTACTGCTACAGGTTCGCCATGGGGTGCAAAAAGCGTGAATGGGTATGTAGATGGCTATTTAGTCTATGCAGATGCAACAAAGACCACTTTATTGGCTTGCTATACTGCTGCGGCAGGTACTATTACTATCCCCAATAGCGTAACGAGTATTGGAGATTATGCTTTCCAAAATTGCAAAGATCTTACTTCCATTACTATCCCCAACAGCGTAACGAGTATTGGAAATAGTGCTTTCGAAAGTTGTACAGGACTTACATCTATTACTATTCCCAACAGCGTAACGAGTATAGGAGAGTATGCTTTCCGGTATTGTACGGGTCTGACCTCTATTACTATTGGCAACGGCGTAACGAGTATTGGAAATTATGCTTTCCAGAATTGTACGGGACTGACCTCTATTACTATCCCCAACAGCGTAACGAGTATAGGAGAGAATGCTTTCCGGTATTGCACGGGTCTGACCTCTATTACTATCCCCAATAGTGTAAAAAGCATTGGAGATTATACATTCTATAGTTGCACAGGTATTACCTCTATTACTATCCCGGATAGCGTAACGAGTATAGGAGAGTATGCTTTCCAGTATTGTACGGGTCTGACCTCTATTACTATTGGCAACGGCGTAACGAGTATAGGAAATAGTGCTTTCTCCAGTTGTACAAGTCTTACTTCTATTACTATCGGCGATAGCGTAACGAGTATTGGAAGCAGTGCTTTCTATAATTGCATGGGGCTTACCTCTGTTACTATCCCCAATAGTGTAACGAGTATAGGAAATTATGCTTTCCATAATTGTACGGGACTTACTTCTATTACTATCCCCAATAGTGTAACGAGTATAGGAAATTGTGTTTTCCAGAATTGCACGGGTCTGACCTCTATCACTATTCCTAATAGCGTCACGAGTATTAGAAATTATGCTTTTTCTAATTGCACAGGTCTTACTTCCATTTTCGTTCTAATGGCGATACCTCCAACGATCAGTAGTAGTACTTTTAATAATGTGTCAGCAAAAATTCCTGTGTATATTATATGTGGCACAATAGAGACTTATCAAAGGGCAAACTATTGGAGCAGTTTTACAAACTTTACAGAGAAATTGTTCTTTTCAGTGGCGGTTGAGTCCAAAGATAGTACATTGGGCAGTGTTGCAATTACAAAGAATGCGACCTCTTGCACGGATAACGAAGCCGTTTTGGAGGCGAAGGCAATTGAACACTATCACTTTGTTCAATGGAACGATGGCAATACAGAAAACCCACGCTCTGTGGTAGTTACAGAAAACATAACCTATACAGCGGAGTTTGCGAGCGATAAGCATACTGTCGATGTCGCAGCAGAGAATGGAACCGTGGAGGGTGGTGGTACTTATGACTATGGTACGGAAATTACCCTTACACCTAAGGCTGCAGAGCATTATCATTTTGCGCAATGGAGTGATGGTAATACGGATAATCCGCGCACTGTAGTGGTAACAGAAAGTGCTGCTTATGAAGCCGAATTTGCCATTGATAGACATAGCGTAGTATTGAGTGGTGAGAATGGCACGGTAGTGGGAGCAGGCGAGTACGACTATGGTACATCTATTACGCTCACTGCTACGCCCGATGAGGACTACTACTTTAATAGTTGGAGCGATGGAAACACGGATAGTCCTCGTACCATCGAACTGACACAGGATACTACGCTGATTGCCGACTTTGTATATCTGTATGCCGGGCAGTGCGGAGACAATGCGTATTGGCGTTTTAGCGACGGTTTGCTCCATGTTTATGGTACGGGAGCAATGTGGAATACGACTCCGTGGACACGCCTACGCACGGACATTTTGAGCCTCTATGTAGAGACCGGTATTACCGATATTGCTTCGTATGCATGGAGTAATTGCCCAAATCTTGAGATAGCCGTTTTGGGTGCAGGTTTAGAGACAATGGGGGGCTATGTCTTCTCTAATAGTGAGCGAGTGTTCGAGATAGTGTGTCATGCAACGCGTGTTCCTACAATTAACGGGCAGACTTTCAGTGATATAAGTCGCAATGTGCCGATATATGTGCCGGCAGAGAGTGTGCGTAAGTATAAGGCGCATACTTATTGGGGATTGCAGAACATTCAATCTATCGAAGACCTGCCGACTTATACGATTACGCTTACTTGCGATGCAGGACAAGGAACGGTAGAGGGTGGCGGTGTCTATCCCGAGGCAAACCTTATCACGCTGACGGCGACAGCCAATGCGGGGTACCGGTTTGCGCAGTGGAGTGATGGGAATACCGATAATCCTCGCACCTTGTTTGTAACAAGTAATAAGACCCTGACGGCATTATTTTCTATTCCAACGGGCAGCGAAAACATTGTTGTAGATGGGGATGGCAACGGGAATGGCAGTATCACACCGCAGAAAGTCTTTATCGACGGACAAGTGTATATTCTCCGCAATGGCAAGACCTACACGCTGACAGGAGTAGAGGTGAAGTAGAAGTAGAAGAAGAGTCGAAGTGAAGTGGAGGTGAAGTAGAAGAGGAGTTGAGTTGAGATGAAGTAGAAGAGATGTAGCAGTGGAGTGGATGTGGAGTTGAAGTTGAAGAGAATAATGGAGTAGGATGTAAGACTGCCTTATGGGCTAAGGTATTCTACCACCTCGCGATAGTTAGACAAATAGGTTCTAATCAAACACATGAGGCTGTCTAACAAGTTTTGGTTAGGCAGCCTCTTTTAGTGTTATGTTGGG
>CAVEXR010000039.1:19190-24231 GCA_963619585.1 Azospirillum sp. CAG:239 | reverse complement strand
GCGTAAACATTGAAATTAGTCCAATATACGGAACCAGACTGCAAAATGACTATTAGAGAGGTTCTGCTTTTTTTCAGACTGCAATTTGACTATTAGGTCGAAAATTACAAATTGTCTGCCCACGGCGGGAATTGTTGTGTATTTGGAGAATTTTGCGTACCTTTGCAGGCGAAAAGTACTAAAATCACAAAAAGGACAGAAGTACGCAAAAAGGATAGAAGGCACGAAATTTACACTTATGAACATCGCACTGATTGGATACGGAAAGATGGGGCAATGCATCGAAGAGGTGGCTCTCGAACGAGGACACCGGGTGGTATGCATCATCGACAAAGATAATACGCAAGATTTTGAGTCTGAAGCTTTTGCCGCTGCTGACGTAGCTATCGAGTTTACTACTCCCTCCACTGCAGAAGAGAACATCCGCCGTGCATGGAGCAAGGGTAAACCCGTTGTGTGCGGAACTACCGGGTGGCAATGGACAATGGACAATGAACAATTAACAATTAACATACAGGATAAGCATAATGATGAGCCTAATCCTATAAGACAGGAGAATGAAAATGCTTTGATATGGTCGAGTAACTTTAGCCTTGGAGTGAATATACTCTTTGCTCTCGACAAACGGCTGGCGGAGATTATGCAACGCTATCCACAATATGCGCCCTCTATCACAGAGATACACCATGTGCATAAACTTGATGCACCAAGCGGGACAGCCAAAACACTATCTCAATTAATAATTAACCAAGAACCATTAACATGCAGGACAGCGGATACCGATACGCATAGTAAAGGCAACATTTCACTTTGGAACAATGTCCCGATTACCTCTATCAGAGAAGGAGAAGTGGCAGGCATACATACCGTACAGTGGGAAAGCGAAGAGGATATACTCAGCATTCGACACGAAGCCAAGTCCCGCAAAGGCTTTGCGCTCGGTGCTGTACTAGCCGCTGAATGGATAATCGGAAAGACGGGATTCCATACTATGGAAGAAGTCTTAAATCTATGACCTATCCACACCTATCCGATGGATTTGGCTTGTAGAGCGAAAAAGAACAACAATAGTAACAACTACGCATAAACCACACGATATGAAATCTTTACATGATAGAATCAGCGAGGTGAAAACCCGTGGATGGGTGGCTGCCGGGATATGGAGTGCACTCTATATCGCATTTGTCATATGGGTGGCATGGGGCGATTGGGGCAGTCTCGGTTGGCTTATACTGCTGCCCGTCATCATTGACGCTTTCACCACAAAATATATCCCCTGGAACTGGTGGCGCAAGTACAAGCCTCTGACCAAAGCCGAGAAGGAAAAGGGAATGAAGAATCCAAATGAAAACGCCACACTCTACACCATTTGCTCGTGGGTGGATGCGATTCTCTTTGCTCTAATTGCCGTCTATTTCATCAATCTCTATACCTTTCAGAATTATCAAATACCCTCTTCATCGTTGGAGAAAAGTCTGCGTGTAGGCGATTTTCTTTTCGTAAGCAAGATGAGTTACGGTGCTCGTGTGCCAAACACACCGCTCTCTATGCCGCTGGTGCAACATACTTTTCCGAAATGGCTCGGCGGAGGCAAGAGTTATATCGACAAACCACATTGGAACTATAAGCGTTTGGCGGGTTGGGACACCCCCGAGAAAGGCGACATTGTAGTATTCAATTTCCCTGCCGGCGACACGGTATGCAGCAAGATGCAGAATCCTGACTACTATACCCTCTGCCACTACTATGGAAAACACACTGTAGAACAACGAAAGGACATATTCGGAGACATCATTGTGCGCCCTGTTGACCGCCGCGAAAACTATGTGAAACGCTGTGTAGGCACGCCCGGCGATACGCTACAGATTATAGACAATGTAGTATATATCAATGGCATAGCAGAGCCGAATCGAGAAGGCGTACAGCGTAACTATTTTGTACAGACCGATGGGCATATACTGACCAATACCTATCTTGACAAGATTGGTATATCGAAAGATGACCGCAAAACACTTGAGGCAGGTGTGTACCACTTCCCGCTCACAGAAGGGATGAAAAATGAACTGGAAAAGAATCCGCATATCACCTCAATAACTACTGAACCTGAGCAGCAAGGCGGCGATGTCTATCCGCTGGGACATAACCACTGGACGCGGGATAACTATGGCCCTATCTACATCCCTCGCCGAGGCGAGACCATATATATTACACTCGACAACTATTGGCTCTACAAACGTATTGCCGATGCCTATGAGTTTCAACCTATCGAAATTGGCAAGCCGTACACATTCACAATGGATTACTACTGGATGATGGGCGACAACCGACACAACTCTGCTGACAGTCGTTATTGGGGATTTGTACCGGAAGACCATATTGTGGGGCGTCCCGTATTCATCTGGTTGAGCATAGAGAAAGACAAAGCATGGGGCAAAGGACATATACGGTGGAATAGAATTGGTATGGCAGCTGAGAAGTAATTAATAATTAACAGTTAATAATTAACATGCATTGTTGAGATTGGTTATTCTTAGTACTAATTCATACTTCATAATTAAGGAATAGTGATTTTACCTACGGGATATTTGGCTCCGATAGCGTACTACAAAGCACTGCTACAGGCGACGGACATGGTGGAGATAGAACAATGGGAGTCGTTCCCAAAGCAAACCTACCGCAACCGCTGCTGCATAGCGGGTATAAATGGAGTACAAACACTCAGTATTCCTGTGGGAAAGTGCGAGAGTAAGCAGTATACTCGTGATGTACGCATTACCTACCAAACAAAATGGCAACACCAACATTGGATGGCACTTGTCAGTGCGTACAAGCATACCCCCTATTTTCTCTACTATGAGGACTTGTTTCGCCCGTTCTACGAACAACAATATGCCTACCTGATAGACTACAACGAGGCTCTGAACGACCTCGTATTGCGCATGCTTGGCAAACCGACCAAGGTTGAGCGTACTGCAGATTGGCAAGGCATAGATTTGGAGTCTTGTTGGCAATACCCTATGGGAGTGACCGGCAAAACCTACTACCAACTTTTTGCAGACAAACAAGGATTTACATATAACTTAAGTATCGTGGATTTGCTCTTTAATATGGGCAACGAAGCCATACTTTACCTTTGATAGAATGGTATTTTACAGATGAAAGAGATAGATTGGAGTTCACTCTCATTTCACTATACAGAAACAGACTATGTGGTGCGCTCGGCTTGCCGCAAGGGTGTTTGGGAAGAACCTTACGCCACTCGCGACAAACAGATGACTATCCATGTTGCCTCCACCGGCATACAATATGGACAAGGGTTGTTTGAAGGACTAAAAGCCTTTCGAGGCGTAGATGGACGGATACGAATTTTTCGTATGGAAGAGAATGCACGGCGTATGAAACGCTCTGCAGAAGGTCTGCTGATGACACCTGTACCCGAAGATTTATTCTGCCGTGCGATACTGCTTGCATTGGAGAAGAACCTGGATTATGTACCACCCTACGAGACAGGGGCTACGCTATATTTCCGTCCTGTATTGTTTGCCACCACACCGGAGATAAGTGTAGAGCCCGGCAAGGACTGCGAGTTTATCGTTATCCCCACTCCTATTGGGTCGTACTTCGGGGGCGGTTACCATTGCACGCCATTCATTGTAAACCGGAGAATCGACCGTGCGGCTCCTCTCGGAACAGGGCAATGGAAAGTAGGGGGCAACTATGCTGCCTCGTTCCGTGCGAGCGAGTCGGCACACGCCTTGGGTTACGACTGTATGTTCACTGATGCAAAGACGCATCAATACATTGACGAATGCAGTGCAGCAAACTTCATCGGCGTACGCCACACGGCAGAGGGCATTGAATACTTGACCCCTGACTCTACGGCTATCCTACCGAGCATTACAAACGACTCATTGATGACACTGGCACGGGATATGGGTATGAAAGTGATACGCCGACCTATTGCTATCACGGAACTGGCAGACTTGGAAGAGGCTGCCGCTTGCGGAACGGCATGCGTTATATCACCTATCAATCGTGTATACGATCCGGATAACGATATTACCTACTCCTTCGGTGATACTCCGGGAGAAATAATGACCCGTCTCTACAACGCCCTGCAAGATATTCAATACGGGCGGGCAGAGGACAAGTATGGATGGTGTTACATCCTATAGATATCAAACAGCACAAATAATAATCCCTAAATAATTCAATCCTTATGTTTGAAAACCAACCTAAAGGCTTGTTTGCATTGGCACTCGCCAACACAGGCGAACGATTTGGCTACTACACTATGTTAGCCGTATTTGCTCTATTTTTGCGTGCCAATTTCGGTCTGGCAGCAGATGTTGCAGGGCAAATCTATTCCATTTTCTTGGCTTTCGTTTATTTTCTCCCATTGATAGGAGGTATTTTAGCGGATAAGTTCGGATATGGTAAAATGGTGACTATCGGTATCATTGTGATGTTCTTGGGCTATGCGCTGTTGGCAATACCATTGGGCGGAGATGGTTTGGCAATGGGTGCTATGATTGTCGCATTGGTACTGATTAGTTTCGGTACCGGATTATTCAAAGGCAATTTACAGGTAATGGTCGGCAACTTGTACGATGACCCCAAATATGCGACAAAACGTGATTCCGCCTTTTCGCTGTTCTATATGGCAATCAACATCGGTGCAATGTTTGCGCCTACCGCTGCCGTTAAAATCATGGCATGGGCACAAAATAGTCTTGGCGTGAGCGTTAACGATTCGTACCACTTTGCATTTATGGTTGCCTGTGCATCTTTGGTACTGAGTATTATCATTTACTATGCATGCCGTCCTTGGTTTAAGCATGTAGAGAACTCCGCAAAGCAACAAGCAGCAACCGGACAATCCGTTAAGGAACTGACTCCCGAACAAACCAAGAAGCGTATTGTAGCACTATGTCTTGTATTCGCTGTAGTTATCTTTTTCTGGATGGCATTCCACCAAAACGGGCTGACCTTGACCTATTTCGCCAATGAGTTTGTCAACCCGGTTTGCACAGGTGTACAA
>CAVEXR010000039.1:0-19180 GCA_963619585.1 Azospirillum sp. CAG:239 | reverse complement strand
GGTGTACAAACTATGGCTTTTGATATTATCAACCTTGTGTTACTAGTGATTATTGTATATGCTGCATTTTCCCTATTCCAAAGTAAGACAACAAAAGAGAAATGCATTGCAGGAGGGGCTATCGTTGCAGCAATAGCGGTAATCACTTACAAGTACACGCAGATTTCACCCGAAGGTATTACATTGGCTGCACCTATATTCCAACAGTTCAATCCTTTCTATGTAGTGGCACTTACACCAGTCAGTATGGCTATTTTCGGTGCATTGGCGAAAAAAGGTAAAGAACCTTCTGCACCTCGCAAAATTGCTTATGGTATGGTGGTTGCGGCATTGGCGTATGTCGTAATGGCTGTTTGCAGTATCGGCTTGCTGACTCCTAATGAACAAGAGTTGGCGCGTGTAACAGGCAACGCCACTTTTGTGAACGCCAATGTGCTGATTGGTACTTATTTGATCTTGACTTTTGGCGAGTTACTACTCAGCCCGATGGGGATTTCATTTGTAAGTAAAGTAGCACCTCCTAAATACAAAGGAATGATGATGGGTGGCTGGTTCGTGGCAACCGCTATCGGCAACTATTTGGTATCAATCGGCGGTAACTTGTGGGGCAATATGCCTTTATGGGCTGTATGGAGTGTATTTATTGCCGTTTGCCTGATTGCCGCTATCTTTATGTTCTCGATGATGAAAAAATTAGAAGACGCTACCAAATAACAACGCACAGCACACTATGAACGAGACTTTGATTGAAGCACTCAATGCATACACAACGGCTCTGGAGCAGAAAGTATCTGCTCTAGAGCAGCGTGTAGCACAATTGGAAAGCCTATTGGCTGCTAACACGACTTGCGACCAAGAGAACGCAACTCTGCTCGAACAACTGCAAGCACAAGTAAAAAAACAGGAAGAACGCATTGCTCAATTAGAGGCGGCTCCTGCACCAATTCTCGCTGCCACAGAGGAAAACGACCCCGAAATAGAGGTAGAACTTATTACCGAAGATGAAGAAGAATCGGAGCCAGAAGCAGAAACTGCTATTGAACCAGAACCCACTTCAGAAGAGATAGAGGAACAAACGCCAGACACGGAGGAAGGACATACAACAGAAACTATAGCAGAGCCGAAAGAGACGGAAACGGCAGCAGCCCCGAAAAAAGAGACCAGTACGGAACAACAACCAATAGAAACTATAAAGGCAGAACAAACGAAAACAGAGGAGCAGCCTAAGACGAATGGTATATATGGCAAGACTGTAACGGATATTCGTATGGCTATTTCGATAGGTGATCGTTTCTTATTCCAACGGGAATTATTCGACAAGAACCCCGAACTGCTGCAGAAGACACTGACAGAACTGAACGAATTGAACTCATTCGATGAGGCAATGGCATATATTGGTTCACACTTTGGCTGGGACAAAGAACAACCTGCCTACGAGTTGTTTATCAATGCCCTGCACAGACGGTTCGGGCTGTAGCAATGTGCAAATTTGTAAGTTTATAAATACGCCACCTCTAAACACTCTATTAAACACTCTATGCTATTTGTCGTTCCTACTCCGGTGGGCAACCTGGAGGATATGACTTTTCGTGCCATTCGGGTACTGAAAGAAGTTGATCTAATACTGGCCGAAGACACGCGTACTTCGGCAGTGCTGCTCAAACACTACGACATTCATACTCCTGTGCGCTCACACCACAAGTTCAACGAACACGAGACTTCGGATGACATGGCAGAGCGTATCGCTGCGGGGATGACTGTGGCACTGATATCCGATGCGGGGACACCCGGAATAAGCGACCCAGGCTTTATGCTCGTACGAGCATGCGTAGAAAGAGGTGTAGAGGTGCAGTGTCTGCCTGGAGCCACGGCATTTGTGCCTGCATTGGTAGATAGCGGACTACCCAATGACCGTTTCTATTTTGAGGGTTTCCTGCCACAAAAAAAAGGGCGACAGACACGCTTGCAGCAACTCGCCGAACAAGAACATACAATGATAATCTATGAGTCGCCTTTCCGATTGGTAAAGACCTTAGAGCAATTGGCAACTGTTTTAGGCAATGAGCGTCGTGCCAGTGTGAGCCGCGAGATAAGTAAGAAATTTGAGGAAACACGCCGTGGAACACTCGCTGAACTTATCACTTCTTTCAAAGAGCGAGAAGCAAAAGGAGAGATTGTAATCGTTGTTGAGGGAAATGTTTCTCGAAAAGAGAGACATTCCGACAACAACGAAGAGGAATAGATTTACACCACAGAATATATAATGATCGAATACTGATAAGGAGAGATATGGCGAATTCGATGAAATCGTTGGCGAAAGATACCGTTATTTATGGTCTTTCGTCAATAATAGGGAAGTTCCTTAATTGGCTGCTGGTGCCACTATATACTTATGTGCTGGCACAACAGGCGGACTATGGTATTGTGACAAACCTATACGCATGGACAGCACTGCTGCTCGTGATACTGACCTACGGCATGGAAACAGGCTTCTTCCGCTTTGCCAACAAAGAGGGCGAGAACCCCAACACCGTCTATACGACCGCTATGGTCAGCCTTTTCTTGACCTCACTGCTCTTTGCCATTATATGCTGTGTCTTTCGGCAACCTATTGCTACCGCACTCGGCTACCCCACCCACTCAGAGTTCATTGCGCTGCTGAGTGTGGTCGTGGCAATGGACGCCTTCGCCAGTATTCCATTTGCGTATCTGCGCTATAAGAAACGCCCTATTCGCTTTGCGGCATTGAAACTGCTGTTCGTATTCTTGAACATTCTGCTCAATATTTTTTTCCTTGTTGTCTGCCCTAAAATACAAGACTGGAGCATTATCTCGGCATGGTACAACTCGAACTATGGCGTGGGGTATGTATTCGTGGCAAACATATTGGCTACGGGCATACAGACACTCTGTCTGCTGCCTGACATAATAAGCCACTCAGACTCCGACTCCCCCAACCCCCTCAAAGAGGGGGCTACAGAAAGACAACCGAAAGGCGTATCTATTCTCGCTCGCCGTAAGCAAGCGGGATGGTACTTCTCGTGGGCATTGGAAAAGCGTATGTTGCGCTATTCGTTACCGCTGCTGATACTGGGCGTGTGCGGTATTATGAACCAGACACTCGACCGTATTCTCTTCCCCTTCTTCTACACCGGCGCAGACGCACAGACGCAACTCGGCATCTATGGGGCATGCTTTAAGGTAGCAATGGTGATGATGATGTTCACACAAGCATTCCGCTATGCCTACGAGCCGTTTGTATTCGCTAAGCACAAGGACAAGCAGTCGGTGGGAGCCTACGCTGACGCTATGAAGTACTACATTCTATTCTCGTACCTCATCCTGCTCGGTATGGTGTTCTATCTGGACTTACTGAAGTTTATCATTGCACCGAGTTACTGGGAAGGCTTGGTTATTGTACCGATAGTGCTATGGACTTACATCTTTCAGGGCATCTATTTCAACCTCAGTTTCTGGTACAAACTGACCGACAAGACGCAATGGGGTGCGTATTTCTCCATTATCGGCGTAGTAATAACCTTCTCGCTACAAGCAGTCTTTGTGCCGAAGGTAGGCTATATTGCTTCTGCCGCCAGCAGTACGGTGTGCTATTTCGTAATTATGTTGCTATCCTATTTCGTGGGAAGAAAGTATCTATCTAT
The DNA here is from genome assembly GCA_963619585.1 of Azospirillum sp. CAG:239. GTDB lineage: Bacteria > Bacteroidota > Bacteroidia > Bacteroidales > Paludibacteraceae > Colicola. The sequence continues at coordinate 15,518 of CAVEXR010000039.1, read as the reverse complement.
CCCATACGACCTACACCGTATCGGACGCTACACGCTGCTGACAGTGGCATTGCTTGCTGTGTACTATGTAGTCAAGCACCTGACACCTATCGGGCAATGGGAACTGATGGGAATCGGCACTATCTTACTCGCAATCTATTGTTTCATCTTTATAAAATTCGATTTCAATGTTTTCAGGTATCGTAGAAACCATGGCTCAAATCGTAAAGATTGAGCAAGAACAAGGCAATAAACACTTTACTCTCCGCAACCCCTACCCAGAGCCACTCAGCATCGACCAGTCGGTAGCACATAATGGGGTGTGCCTAACGGTAGTGAAAACCGAGGGCGACCTCTATACCGTAACTGCCATGCAGGAGAGTTTGAACCGCAGCAACTTGGGGGTATTGCAAGAGGGCGACTGGGTTAATTTGGAACGCTCTATGCTACTCAACGAGCGGCTTGATGGACATATCGTGCAGGGACATGTCGACCAGACGGCACGCTGCACGGAAGTGCGTGAGACAGAGGGCAGCTGGTACTACCGCTTTGCATACAAGACCTCAAAAGAGATGGCACGGCGTGGCTATTTCTGCGTGGACAAAGGGTCTGTAAGCATCAACGGGGTAAGCCTAACCGTATGCGAACCCGATGTGGTAGGCGACACGGGGTATGTGAGCGTATGTATTATCCCCTACACCCACGAACACACCAACTTCAAGTTCATAGAGGTATGTACAGTAGTAAACCTCGAATTCGACATTATCGGGAAATACATTGCGCGGATGCAAGAATTGGTGTAAGGATAAAGAATATGCATAAAAGTAAGTATTGATTTCCGTCATTTGCCAAATCTTGAATTTTCAATGAAGAAATACTATACTTTAGCGATGCTATGCGTGCACTGCGTTCTCTATTCCTATGCACAATGCCCTATCAGCCCCCTGTCGTTCGAACCCGTTGGCACTATGGCAATCTCCTTGCAAGCCGCAGGCAACCACCTACAAACCACAGGTGGTTCTAATTTCTGCTCCACCTCCACGCTTATGCTCTCGGGTTCAAAGTATGCCTCAGAGATAGATGGTTTTGCTGCCGAAGAAACTATCGCAAACAGAATCCTTCGTCTGCCGAACAAGCCCTCTCACCCACAAGCATCCCCTGTCGGCGATGTCCCGTGGGGACTAATGACCTTCCTCATAGCGTGTTATGTGATGCGGATACGACTAAGAACCCGCTATCATAAGCATACAGACGCAAAAAAAGCAGAGAGGACTGATCCTCTCTGCCCATTTTCATAGTCTGTTTAATTTCTTATCACAACTTGCATCCGGTTATTGAATGTCAATTACCCGGGTCGGCTTTTTCTGTACAGTCGGGTCTAGTTTCGGCAAGTCAATATGCAGGATACCGTCTGTAACCTTGGCGCTTATATGGTCTTTATCCACATTGTCCGGCAATAGGAGCGATTGCTCGAAACGGCTGTACGAAAACTCGTGGCGCAGATACTTACGATCGCACTTTTTCTCCACTTTGTCGCATTCTTTCTTCTCGTCAGCAGGCGTTTCCTCTTTCTTCTCCATAGTAATAACCAACTCATCTTGGTCGTTGACATGGATGTTGAAATCATTCTTCGTCATACCGGGAGCGGCAATCTCTACATGGTAACTCTTGTCGTCCTCGAGTACATTCGTAGCCGGAGTAGCGTTTGCCACAGCATGTGCTATAGGCCATTCATCGCTAAAAAAATCATTGAATAAACTCGGTAACCAGTTCTGGTCATTTCTTCTAGATGGTAGCATAATCATAAAATTTTAATAGTTCTTGGTTTGTGCTCGAAAGCCTCTGCGTCTCTCTCCGTCCGAGTGCTAATGTCGCCCGCTTGAGCGTCTTGTTGTCGCTCGTCCCGATTGCTTTCGCTCTCTTCCGGAACGCCTCCTTGTTTCAAGCATTCACCCCTCATAAGACAAAGAGCGTGCCAACGCCAATAACCTGTCATTTTGGCAGATGATAATGTCAATTGTGTCTTTTTCTGCGACAGAAGTGGCCTTAGAAGAACAATGTTGATTGTGTATGCGTAATAATATCGATGTCTATATTCTGCCCTATCACTTTCATCGACCGCAGATAGTCCGTTGTTATCGGTACTATCAAGATACTATCTTCATTGGCATAAGCCGCCTGTACCTCAGCCAAATCATTCCGTATGTCCTGATACTTCTCCATACTTAGATTCGCTAAAAATATCGACTTCTGCACACGGGTGCAACCCTTGCGCTCGAGATACTTCACCACATATCGGCGAACCTTATTGCTCTCTATATCATACATCACAAAGAAAAGCATATCTGTGGATTTATGTGGATGTGCAGCAATATTGAATATACTCTGTATGCGACTATCTATGTCCGTTAGATTGTCCCACTCCGCCCCTTCTCTATTGGGTGCAGCGTCCGACAAAAGTCCTTGCTCGGACAGACGCTGCAACACCAGTAGATAGTCTTTTGCATTTCGTGTTCGGGACATGATGTGTTAGCGAGTTGCCAGAAAAGCAAGAATAAGTTGCTGTAGCATTTCATTGAGTTGCGGGTCGGTCCCGCTACGAGGTGAGATAACCACCGAGAACCCACGATGACCAAGAAACAAATTACACTCGGCTTGTTTCATGCCTAATTTGGCCTTAATTTTCTTACCGTATTGTATATCAACAACCTCTGCAACAATCATATCTACTTCCGCAAGAAAGGACACCAAGTCTTCCATTATCACATTCAGTTGTTCCGGTACATAGACAGGTTTGGCAGTTTGTTTGGCGGGATACAACCCAAGCACCTCTTTAATTTTCGCAATAGAATCAGCATCCGGGGTATGGTCAGTATCTGCTGATGATTGAGGTGATTGGGGCACTTGTTGTTCTTGCGAGCGTTTTTGGTCGAACAACTCGCTCGGATTAGCCAACGAGATACAACTTTTCAGATCGACCGCCTCTGCCAAAGGATTGTAATGTGCCTGCGGGTCATGGTTCAGAAAACAAGCACGGGTAACATCGCAGGTACGAGAATCAATAACTTGTTCGATATGATATTGTGTCGCAAACTGTTGCGCAAAAGTCCGATAAAACACAGAATACAGCCCGCTATCGTAGCAGCGCTCCGCAAAACGAAACAGCACTTTCAGCCCATCACCACTGGGCGAACGGTAACACAGCACAACCCGTTGGTCGCTTAGAATTTGTAAACGCAACTCGTCTATGCTCATTCCTTTGGCAGAAATATGGTCTATATCCAAGACAAATGATTCGATATAAGCAAAATTTTCTGTGCGGCGAATCAGTGGATTGAATGTTCCGCACACAAAATACGGCAGTCTGCGTTTGAAATCCACATAGCGTTTGGCATCCATCGCACGAACCGCCTGTAATTGCTGCAATAGGCTGCGTGTTTCTTGCGGAGGGTTCGTAATACGAGCCAACAGTTGCTCTTCCTCTATCGGCTGTAAGGTATCCGACGGAGCAGAAATGTTTTGTCCCAGGTATAGCATAAGGTATTATTTTGAGTTGTACGAGCGAAAAGTCTGCGCCAGCGATTGAGCATACAAAAGGATATGAGTCTCCCGCGAACGCAAAAGGCCATTCATATCAACTATTTCATCCAAATAGTCATTCAGCGATTGAATAAGCACACGCCGTCCTAAGGTTTCCAACCAATAAGAGCCGTCCGGCTGAATAGAATAATAGTCGTCCGTCAGAATATTTTGGCAAGCCAATTGGTACACAACATAATCCACCCACAAGCGAAATAGTTCGACCACATCATACGCCAATACCGGCCGCGCATATTCATCGCGGTGTAAAATACCTATGTATGGGTCAATTCCTGCTTGAATCAGTGCGCCCTCCACTTTGCCATAGAGAATGCCATAACCATAGTTCAGGAACGCATTAACAGGGTCAAGAGCAGGATGCTGACTGCGTTCTTTGAAGCATAGATATTGGGGCAAAAAGCAGTTCAATGCCGCAAAATATATTCGAGCGGCGCTCCCCTCCCATCCTCGTAATTCGGAAGCGACATCGGCAACACGCTCTCCATCAAGTGCCTGTATCTTGTTGCGATACACCTCCAAACGGTGGACATCTCGTTCTATATCTTTCTGCACTTCGGGGCGAGTGGTCATCGTCATCAGCAGTGCTTGTTGATTGGTTATTTTGCGTTCAATGACACCTTTTATCCACGCCACAGCCCCTCTGGATTGTGTAAACTGCAGTTGTCCTTTTCGGATCGTAGAGATAGAGCCATATTTGGGACTCCATATTCGTCCCTCCGGTTTACCGGTACGATTGACGAAAATAACGGGGATTTCGTGTTCTATCGCCAGCAGCGCCGCATCGCTTGTAATGCACGCCCCTTTGCTAATCTGGATGCTGCTCACACTATCGGTGGGGATGCGTTGCCGTTCTTTCCCCAGTGCAACCACAAAACCGTTGTTATCGATATTGAGTGTTGCGCCGAATGTATGAAGCACCAATTCCATTTCTAATACTCTCGGAACTGAGTGAACTTAAATAGCACTGTTTTCTTTCCCGGCTCTTCCTCAAACACTTCTCGTATCGTAGTCGAAGCAACACAACGATAGCCTTTGCTTTTTAGTAGTGCGACAATCGCATAAGTTAGCGTCATCTCTCCCATTACATGCACCGCCGCCTCAGCAGGAGTGGCCATTTTCTCGATATGTTCCACACAACTATCAGCCATTTGCAGAACTTCCTCTTTGGTCGCCATAGGCGGCACTTCCGGAAAAGGGATATCTACCACACCGCCATAGTGCGTAGTTGCGGTTTGTATTTGTTCTGTCTGCCAACGACCGGAGGGATGATTAGAAAGATTTATCAGCATATTAGTAAATATAGAAGTCGTGTGGAAAGTAGACATTCACCTTAGCGCGCGTGATAGCCGTATAAAGCCATTGATAATTGCTCTTGCAGGGATTTAGCATAATATTTCGCATCGGCAAAACAAACACATGATTCCATTCTCCGCCCTGTGCCTTGTGGCATGTAACGGCATAGCCGTACGAACAGCGCAAAGCATTTAGATAGGGGTCATTGAATAGAGCCGTGTTGAATTCTTCTTTTTTCTTTTGCGTAATACCCTTACGCTTCATACGAAAAACAAAATCCAAGAACAATCCTGTTTGTTGGCGAGCATCCAAGTTGGGCTTGCTATCCGAGAGAAGCGTTGTTAGTAATAGGGTATTTATTATCTTCCCCGATGCGAGTTCTTCCACCGTAACCTCTTGAAACAGCAAGTCCGTGCGATAACCATTTCTATCTTCATAATTGACCTGTTCCTGCTTATTTGATACGCATACAACCTTCACCATATCTCCGTTCATTAATCCGGTCGTCAGTTGATTCTGCGTAACAATCAGCAAATCACCGATTTGCACAGGAGCCGTAAAGCCTAAGGTTTTACGAATAGATAGCGACAATCTCGTAGCATCCGCATTGCTCTGGCAAACAAAAGTAGCCTCATTATAGCCATATTCTTGTATGAAGGAAACATACCGAGCACACATTTCTCCTTCCGACGATATGATTTTCACATTAGGATATGGAGTTAGGTTGAGCCGTCCCCACACTTTCATACCACGATATCCATCTTTGGTTGTTGGAGCCTTATCCCTTGATTTACGCAGCATCTCGGCAGCATAAATAATGCTGTTTCCACCTGACTGCCGCATAATCTCGGTTAGAGTGACCTGTTCTGTGTGATACCCGAATACTTCCTCGATGTATTGCGGATCCAGAGCAGGAGAAGTAGTTCCATTGATGGGGGGTAACTGACAGGGGTCGCCCACGAAAACAAACTTCGCTTCCGACCGTTCATCATACTCCAATAAATCCTTGAGTGCCCTACCACTCCCGAAGGTAGCCTGTGTTGTAAGTGCGGATGGGGTATCCGATATCATTGAAGCCTCATCTATGATATACACCATCATACCATTTTCCCCCTCTTTGGGTTCGTATGTCGAGGCGAAAAAGGTAAGCGTAAGTTGTCCAACCGAATCGGGAGTAGCTTTCTCTTCATCGACATCCGAAAGATCCTTGTTTAGTCCATCAAAAGAGTATATACAGTGGTGGATGGTACTGGCTTCTTCACCGGTAGCATTAGACAATATCTTTGCTGCTCGTCCTGTAGAAGACAATAAGCGATAGGCGATTCCTTTCTCCTGCAGATACTTGATAAAGAACCGCATTAGTGTGGTTTTACCCGTACCGGCATAGCCCGATAGGACAAAGCATTTGTCGTATCGTTCCACAAAGTATTTCATTGCCGACAGCGCCTTATTCTGCGAAGCCGTGAGAGATATAGTAGGAGTTGTCATAAAATTATCGTATTAATCATATTGAGAATACGCAAAAGCTTTTCGACAAAGACACATCAAGTCTTCTATACTTTTTCTTAATCGCAAGACTTCCCTCGAATTTGGTCGCATTCCTGCGTGATTTATATCGTTGCGCAAGTCTTTCAACTGCGAGAAGAAATTAACACACTCGCGATTTTGCATCCACGGCGTTTGCAATAGCACATATATTTCATCTAATTCTTCTGCATCTATTTTCCAATCTTCAATTAGTTTGTAATTATCATACCGAGCCAATTCAAATGCCTTATTCACTAACTCGCGTTTTGTTCTGTCCAACTTATCAAAACCCTGTTTTACACACACAACACTTACAATGTATTCCTGTAATAGTGTTATAGCCTGCTGATACAAGCCATTATCACAGCACCAAACCGCAGCCGACAATGCATTCTCAATATTTTCGGTTCTATCAAATGATTTCATCGAATTTTGGACATACTCAAATAACGGAGATAATGGGGGTATCACATCCGATTTTGCTTTATCCGCTGCCTGAAACAAACTATCCAAATTTTTAGACAGAACAATATCTACAGAACGACATGTCTGACGCTCTAACACTACCTTCTCCAACATATCTACCCATTTTCGTAACGACACGACTCCTTTATCCGCATCTCCTCCCGCACGTAAAATTGGCAATAATTCCTCCCGCCCGAGAGAACACAATGCACGCACATCACCATGAGACACATATTCCCCCGCAGCAAAAGCCCAATCTTGAACGATTGCCAATGGTAAAAGATTGACAATCAAAGCCTCATTGGTTTCTCGATTCCGCCCCTCAAAGTTTCCATAAGTTATGCTTTTTATGGACACATTTTTTAGATAACGAGCATAGTTTCCTAATGTCAAAATTAGCATTGGTAAATAGCGAAAACCATGTGTCAAGTCAAAATACAATTCATCACCATCATGAATTACTTCATACACACGATTAAAAAATTCCCAAATTTCCTCCTCATTATTACCCACGGGCATATTCACAATTGTCTCTACATGTATCGGGAGCGACATCTTTTCCAATCGGGATTGCAAGCCTTCTTGCCTCAACGCAACACCCTCCGGATTCAATTGCCCATCATCCAGCCAATTGCGTTGATACGCTTCTTTAGTGAGCAAAATATAAGCGGCATCATTTTGCCCCCATACCTTTTGTCTCTGTAAGTATTCAAGAGTCGCTTCTTGGATAAACCGAACAGGGGTTGATACAAAGGAATCTGGAACTATATATTTGCACTCACCATAATTGGATGTCCCCAACACCGAAATAAAAACTTTACGAGCCATAATATTATATGATTTTGACCGTAGTAGAATCGCAGAAATCACATCTCAATGCATTGATTGCAACTTGCATATTTTTACATATCGTTTGAAAACTCTCATTTTCAAAACTATATCCTTTTTGCCTCAAGATATTCCGTCCACTCTCATTAAAGGGTTCATCATCCACCACATGATTCAGTTTATTTCTATATCCTTTTACATATACATAGCCATAAAGTATCGCAACAAAGTCACTTAGTTTTATATTCAATTTATACCTATTCACGGGCAATCCATTTCTTTCAATCCACTCAATGGCTTGAAAGTTTCTTGTACGCTGTTGTTCTGTTCTTTTAGTAATATCTGCATTTTCCTTACTAAATCCCAGAACACCATACAAAATACTACGCGAATTTATGAGATGATTTAGTAGTTTGTTATAAGATGAGATATGATTCTCACGAACAAAATTAGTAATCTGACGCACAAAATCGTTATTTCTCGGCTTTGGTCTCGAATAGACAACTTCGGGATTCTTAAATCCTTCCAAATCGAACTTTATGTCTACTAATTGAGGATCCTTGCTTGTGTATTTTGATTGTAGGTACAATGCCAAAGTTTGGAAACGCCATTCCTTCATATCCATACCATTGGTTCCGACAGACAAGATATCTGTGTATAGTGCGTACGAATACAGACTATAACTCAAAGTGGCGTTTTCTGACTTTTTCTTAACTTCAGATGCTACACTTCTTGAAGCAAAACTGATATAACCCCTTTCAAATAGATACGATGGTATTTTAGATTCATAAATAGTAAATGCCTGTTGTATCAAGGAATTATCCAAGCACCATTGTAAAATACGCAAATAATCAACTTGCTCATCATTTCCCAACAATTTATTCTTTATCAATGGTATGAATTGCTTTATCATTACAACCTCTAATGTCTCATCTTTCAGTTGTATGCAATCATTGACCGTTTCCTTAAATTGACCGACTATAGAATCTATCTGTTGCAAATTAAGAATACGGACATTGTCCGAGAACTGACACATCATTTCTATCAGATGTCGCATAACCTGCGGAGTTGAATCGGTTAATGCATACCTTCGCAACAGATCTGCCTTACCTGTCGTCATAAATTCATTGAAAGCATCGGCTATGTAAGTCATTTTATCGAAAGACAAGGTATCCGCAACAAACGGGATAGCAGAATTCACATTTGAATATAAGGTTAACGGATGCTCTATTCCTATGTAACTAAGCAATTTGGGCAGGAACTGCAATATGTTACTCATATCTCGACTACCGCCGGCACTATCAATATACACTCTGTCGCCGTTGGATACTCGCAGGAATATCTCGTCAATAATCGACGGAATAGAACAATTATCTATAGGCAACACATCAACTTGCACACCAGGCCATAAGGAGTTTGCTACATTTGAATAATACTCAAGAGCCGTTTGGGCTACTTCTTCATCCTTTGCCCCCATTACCTTTTGAGAACAAAGAGCAATTATGCGCTGCATTCCACCACTATTCGCAATAGTTTCAACAACGGCATAAGCACGCGCCACGCTCTCGTTCGTTTGTATTGCCTCTATTGTATCTTGCAATTTGCCTTCAAAGCGCAGCTCATAGATACGCTTTTGTTTCTTATTCGAAAATGTGCTGATATTGGCGATAAGGATATTCATCTAAAGATATTGATATGGTCTATACTTATTCTTTCGTAAAAGTCAATTTTACAAATCCCATCAGCGAGAAAGCACGCGAACCGCTGACTGCCAGTTTCCATGATTTCGGCAGTTCGCCTCCATACTTATTTCCTCGTCCAAGTGTGTGCCCACTTACCATGTATAGTCATCGAACTACCGATCTTTCCTTTTCTCGGAACACCGGTTCAAGCATATCAATGGTATTCAATAAGTTAGAAACGAAAAGTATACACTTTGTTGCGAACTTATCTTTGAGCGATGGGTGCGCCAATAAATTTCGATTGTGATTGATCGTACTATAGGCAGTCTGGCATTCAGCGATATATTTTACTTTTCTAACACTTTGTTTATATTCATTCGGGATTCTATCTTTTAGGATATCCTTCGCGATGCCAGCACTTTCCATAGAATTGTCAATACCAATACCCTCGCACACATAAGATATAAGAGCCTCTAACAAGGTCATATAAGCACTGCCATAATTTTTATGATCTGCCTGCCAACGCGCAATATTGTATTGGAACACTGCCATATCTTTTGCATCCAGTGCCTTTCTGTGTTCCTCAACAGTAGCAGGGACAATTATGTTACCTATGGCAGAAAATTTTTCACTTTTAATTGAACTTAGTTGCTGCACCTGATTCTTGACCCCCGCAAAATAATTTAGGTTTATCTCATCCGAGAACCTCCGTAATACCATGGCTGCACTTGTATTTCCCTCTTGCTCTATTAAATCCGCAATTTGATAGGCATTACCAAATTGAGAGAATGCGTATGCACCTGTTATCCATTGATTAAGAAGCAACAAGTTATTCAATTCAATTACCGGGGTATAACCCAGTTCTGCGGTCACATCCAACATACCATACGAGATATGCTGTATTTTAATCTGCTTTTGGCTTACATTCTGTAAGTATATGAGCAAATTCAAAAGATACAAAGGAAGGGAGCGGAAAGAATGGGTTATATCCACATACAATTCATCTCCTCGATTTAGATACTGCTCTATGCCCAATATCTTTGCCACATTATATTGCAGTTCTTGCTCATTCAATCCATATTTTATCACGACGGCCTTAGAATCTTTCCCTAATGCAGTTTCTATCTTATCACAGAATGGTAATTGAGGCGGTGTTTCTGCATTTGCATCAATACAGAATTCGCCTATCTCATCGTATATGTTTGTATCAAAGAGACCATTTTGTTCTGCGAACTCCCGATATACCTCTTCCCACATCGATTTAGCAGTCCCCACCAAAATAAGTCTGTCTATATCGTAATATTGATATAGACTTTTTGCCACGAATTTATCCGTATATTCTGTACCGTCCTGAAAACGATAGTTCGCCACACGGTACTCCCGTTCTTTTGGTTGAGCCGTTCCCAGAAAAGATATTAAAACCCTCATTTCCTTCGCTTTTTCAATTTTACATTGCGTTAATTTTCTACCGCAAGCAAAATAGTTTCTTTTAATGGAATTGAAAATTCTTTGGATTTATCCAATTGTTTATTCCATTCCTTTACATTAGTCCATTTTTTTGCATCCGATTGTTTCTTTTCTCCTATTCTCTCCTTAATAACCTGCATCTCTTGCTCCGAAAGACTACCTGCGTGCATTTTAAGATATTTAGCCACAGACCCAACAAAAGCACCTACAGAAGAACATAGCAACACATCACCTATTGGCTTATTTTTTTCTTGCATTCGATGTTGACATCTTTCTATCGCCTCACATTGTGGGATTCCGGATATTTGCTCGTACAATTGATATCGAGACATTGCCTCCTCATATTGTCCTTCGCGCTCTGCAGCCGCTGCTTCGTCACCCAACCTATCTTCCAACCTTAATACTTTTGAAGCAAGCGATGCCCCGGAAGCCGACTCATATCTTTTATAAAATTCTATCGCTTTCACTATGTCTCCCCCATTCTCAAATTCTTCAGCCTTTCTTAGTAATTCGGATAAAGTCGATTCAATACGCTGTATCTGTTCGGAAGCCTTTTCTCGATATTTATTATTCTGTTTACATACATCAATGATCTTCTTGTATTCACTTTTTGCTTCATCAAGTTTTCCTTCCATTTCGGCCCTTACTGCACTTTGCCAATAGGTTTGATATTCTGCCTCCTCACTTTGTATGCTTTTTACATCCATTCGGGGGATAAAGAGATTTTGAGGATTTCTATTCTCATCCGGGTCACGCCCCTGCGCCCACGTTGTTTCTCTTTTCAAAGGATTAGAACCTCGCTCATCCAAAGACATAGTACGGAGATCGCTATGTTGTAATTGCCCGGAATAAATACCTAGCAACATTTTCACTTGTTCAGAATGGCGCCATTGCGGTTCAAATTCAGTCATCATAGTCTCAAACATAGAGAGGTAGTATTCTCTATCCTTATTTTTTGTTCCTTCCATTTTGATTGTATCCCAATCCAGTTGAAGTTTACCATATCCATATCCCTTTGCCATACCCATATTATAGTACATACCACGAGTATTATGGAAGGTTAACGCCGACAATAATGCACCTAATTCTACAGCACGAAGATTATGAAAATAAACTACAAGAGTAAATACTTGACCAGCTGGAATAAACTCCAATGTACTCAATACATTTTGATTATCATTTCCCTGCGGTAATAAGAGAGTAGTATTCTCCTTATGAATTGCATAACTCTTACGCCCGGCTATTTCTGCAACATTTGAATATGTTTTCAGTTCAGAACCGCCTTGTTTTAGATAGAATGGGAAATACGATGCCTTCGGTTGTGCGAGTACTCCTTTTGAAGGAGCCAAAGAAACATTTGGGGCATCAATTAATGTGGATTCAAACTGCACACGACCTTTGAGGCAATCTTTTCCATCCACGTAGCCAAAGATGCATTCCGCCAAATCTCTACCATTAACTTTTTCTTGTTTAACGCAATCCCTAACCGAATATTCGTAAGGCAAACGATAATATTTTGTTAAGCCGATATGCGATATTTCACCGTTCCTTTCTGTATGGTAAAACACAGGTAATTCTCTTCCATCATCAAGTCTACTATCTATAAAATGTTCCTTGTTTCTATCGTTATAGGGGGAGTCACGATACACGGCTCTAAAGTTATCTACTACTTCTTTAGATACATATTTCTTCATCCCTATTTTTTCAGGATCATCAAATATATACTCATGCCGTTTTCCGCCTATAGCACCCGAAAAAGCAAGATATTTTCCCTTATATTTTCCTTGTATTATTTGGGGATACTCATCACCGAAACCTTTCAATTTTTCTATTATATTACCATTTCTCGAATAGAGACCCTTAGCAAACATACTTGAATTTATTGAATCAATCTCAATAGATTGAATATCGGCACATGGCAAAACATAATATCGTTCCGTATCCATCTCCTTACGCAGCCAACCACATTTCTCATTCTCCTCCATTTTTGAATTATAACCGACTTTCATCACATTCCCCAAATCTCGATACCCAAATGTTGCATCATCAAATTGTTGCATTTTGGAGAATGATAACACCTCAAATATACTGCGCACCATTCCTTTCCAAGACGAACCTGGAATAAAATACTTCACTTTCCCGTCCATGTTGCATTTGAGAGGTGATGTAATATCCTTTTGCGTATCCTTCATTCCTCCAACCAAAATGGGAGTTAGATTTCTAAACTCCAGTTGAATGCTACCATCCTCGGCATCACTAAATGGAATATCCTGGCTTATTAAGTTCCACCAATTAGGGATATAGATTCTACTATTTATGGGTACAAAGCGATAGGGTGCCGTCAAATTTTTCAACATAGTTACTTTCCTTTCTTTTCAAAGCCAACGAATACACATTCTGCAGGTTGCAATACCTGCATATTCATACATAGTTCATCTGCCTCAGGTCTCCAGTATTGACGAAATACCAATTTTCTATTTTCCATTCTATTCGACAAGTAAGTATGTAATTCAAACTCGCTTGGCAAATCACAAATCGTATACTGCGTACATATATATTTCCCATCTATGTATTTGATCGCAATTGAAGTTTTCCCATCATACAAGAAACCTTCTGCCACAAATGGGTTTTGCCCATCTTCTAACTCTATGCCAAAAATTTTCTCTCCTTCAAATACTTTAGGCATATCAGCATTGCTATACCACAGATAACCGCTATAATTCGAACTATTGATTTTCATATCCTTATTCTCCCCAAGTTAAAGGTTCACCATCCCGACATATTTTTCCTTCGAATGCGCCATAGCCACGATTCACATGACCACCCAAAGGCAAGTTTCCTCTGCATAGGTCCTTCAATGCGGCTTCAAAAGAGCACAGCACATCAGCATCTGTAACGGCTTGCTTATTGAGCCATATTTCTGTAGAAAAAGGCTGCGAAGTGATAAGATAACATACCTTTTCCGCAAACAATGCCCCATTCATTGCGGCTCCGGTAAATCGATCTATTTTCACATGAGGTATAGTTGCCTTTGTCACATACTCTTTTGGGATAAATATATCTTCAAACAACACATTTCCGCGTTTGATTGTTTTGCTTAGTCCGTCCCCATCTTCCCCAAATAAGTTTGCCACAGCAACATTCCGGGTTCCCACCTGTGCTTCTCCGTTTGTATTATTGTCAGCATAATACTTCTTTTGCTGATTATAATAATACGCTACCCGATGCGACAATGCACCTTTCAGCGATGTAGCAGGTATCAAAGGGTATCCGTTTTCTATGATAGGATTGTTATTCGTCCACCGAACCTTAACTTCCTCAACCGCCACATCATCTACTTCATCATCCCCAAAACCGGAGCCAAAGAAAAAGAAATTACGAGGTACAAACTCTATTGAGTAACATACCCAATTTTTATTTTCCACCCCTATAAAATTTTGCTTGATTGCCTCAAAAGGCACTGCTAACGAGGAGGATTTTTTGCAGTAAGCATCCAAATCATCCACTATAGAAAGATTATACTTTCGCAGTAAACATTGCACGACATTAAATGCACCAAACCCGTTTCGAGTACCTCCGCCAATACGCAAATAAGATGAATACAATATCTGCATTACTTGTTCAAAGAATGCATAATCTGTTTCCTCTTGCGCCTTCAGTTCTACCTCAAAACAGAATCGCGTGCCACTGGGTACAACTTGTTCATCAAACTTACTATGTTCACGAGCAATACCTTTCTCTGTAATTGCAGTATGTTGACGAATGGGCAAATGTCGATAGAAGTTATAGAATTGACTTGTTCCTAAATCCCTCATCCCGTCTAAAACTTGCCCTTTTTCACCCACAATTCTACCCTCGGAAAATGAGATACAAGAACCATGACTTTCGCCATTCGGATTATGTTCGCCAAAGAAACGCCCCGCTATATCTTTTGGCAACACATGGCGAACCACACCGGCTAATGCAGTTCCTGGGATATAAGGCATCCCGTTGCAATCGACTGCAAGTGCAGCATCAGTCCAAATCGAACTTTCGCCGGAGCCGACAGCAATCGGAGTTGTTGCCTCTATGGTTAGGCGGGCTACAAATCGATGCATATAAGGTGTATATTGCATAATCAAACTATTTTTTGCATTTCCGATGCCAAGTTGATGAGAAACTCCACATCATTACCTAATTTCTTACCATGGTTTTCTTCGAGAGATTTTTCCAGTATTTTGCGTCTATCGCGTTGTTTCCATTTGTCTTCTGCCACGCCATGCACCAAATATCCTTTCTTATGCCCATTCACTTCGTCTTTTCCAAACAGGCACTCCCTCATTTCCTCATAAGACCGACATTTCATTGCTAACGCTCGTATACTTCCCCATTGCGAGGCAAACACTTCCCCTTCAAACAGAGACTTGTTTTTGTTGCGGAACTCATTCACACTTTTATAAATCTCTTGATTGCTCTTTTGTAGTTGTTTCTGTCTTTCCAAATACTTTATGAGCGGTGTATTCTGCGTTAAACTATTCTGTTTCTCTATGGGGGCAGACTCTTCATTTTTGGAGATTGTAAATACAGATTTCCCATTTTCTTTCGATAGCAGAAAAGCCGGATTATATATTACACTGCCAAAACCCTCATTTTGATAACACCCCACATATTGTTTCCCAACTTTAGATAAAGTAGAGG
>CAVEXR010000038.1:0-24260 GCA_963619585.1 Azospirillum sp. CAG:239 | reverse complement strand
ATCCCCAACATAACACTAAAAGAGGCTGCCTAACCAAAACTTGTTAGACAACCTCCCGTTTTTTCCCCGATTCTCTCTTATTCGAGCAAGGCTTGGGGGAGGAGGGGCATGGGGCCGTGCTGGGTGCAGACATAGGCGGAGACCGCAACGGCTTTCTCGTGCGCCTCAGCAATCGACTTGCCCTGCAACAGTTGGGCAATAAACGCCCCCGAGAAACTGTCGCCTGCGCCGACCGTGTCTGCCACCTCGACCTTAGGCGTGTCGTGGTGGCTTACGCTGTCCGCCGTGATGACATACGAGCCGCAAGTGCCGCAGGTAAGCACCACCATATCAATATGATAGTTGTCGATCAGCGCACGGCATACCTCAACGGTTTTCGCCTCGTCGCTCGCAATCAGACTATCGGGGAAGACCTCTGTATGGAGCAGCATAGGCGCTACAATATCGAGTTCTTCGTCGTTGATCTTCAGCACATTGCAGCGGTGCAGCGAGTTCTCTATCACCTCGCGGGTGTACCACTGTTGGCGCAGGTTGATGTCGAACACACGGAGGGCGTCGGCGGGCATGGCGTCCAGCAGGGCGTTGATGGTGCGGCGGCTGACCTCTGAGCGTTGCGCCAACGAGCCAAAGCAGACGGCTTTGGCGTGGCGGGCAATGGCAAGGCTCTCTTCGGTCAGGGGGATGTTGTCCCACGCAACGCCCAAACAGATGTCATAGTTCGGGACTCCTTCGGCATTGAGCGTCACTTGCACCGTGCCGGTGGGGTACGCAACTTTCGGCAGATTGTAGCACAAACCGACCTTGTCGAATGTGTCGGTTACCTCCTGCCCCAAGGCATCGTCACCGATGGCGGAGAGAACACACGAGTCGAAACCGAATTGCGAAGCGTGGAAAGCGAAGTTGGCGGGTGCGCCCCCTAACTTACGCCCTGTGGGCAGACAGTCGAACAAGACCTCGCCCAGACCTATTACATAGTTTTTTTGCATAATGCTATCAAATGGTTACCTTCCCAACCCCTCCCAAGGTGGGGCTTTCAGAGCCACTGCAAGCCCTCTCTTCGAGGGGGTTGTGGGAGTGGGTTATTTATTTCGTTGAATTTTGAGGGTCAGACCGGCGAGATAAACTGCTCCCACTGCCATCACAAGAACGGCTCCCAGGGTGCCGATAGCGTCGCTCGCCAGTCCCATAAAGAACGGGAAGACCGTGCCGCCGAAAAGACCCATAATCATCAGTCCCGACACCTCGTTCTGATGCTCCGGCTCGTGCGCCAACGCTTGTGCAAAGATGATGGAGAACACATTGGAGTTACCGAAACCGACCAGCGCAATGCCCACATAGAGCAGCCACTGTACGCTCGCCACCGACAGGATAATCATCGAAGCCACAATCATTGCCACGCTGATGGCAAAGAACGCCCGCTCCGAGAGGTAACGCAGGATGACCGAGCCGCTCAGGCAGCCAAGCGTACGGAAAAGGAAGTAGAGCGAGGTGGCAAAAGCGGCGGTGTCCAACGACATACCGAGTCGCTCCATGAGGATTTTCGGGGCGGTGGTGTTGGTGCCTACATCGATTCCTACATGGCACATAATGCCGAGGAAGCAGAGCAGCACGAACGGCTTGCCGAGCAGGCGGAAACAATCGAGGATGTTGCTGCCCTTAGCGACCGGCTCCTCGTCGATATGCGTGAAACCCAACGCCAAGACAGCCAGCACGCCGACCACGCCATAGACGGGGAACAGCACTCGCCAGCCGAGTGTGCCGGAGGGGATGGCCTGCGTAGCGCCCCACATGGCGATGTACGGTGCAGAGAACGAGGCGATGGCCTTGACGAACTGACCGAAAGTCATGGTCGCCGAGAGGTTGTTGCGCACGATGTTCGACACCAGCGGGTTGAGCGAGGTCTGCATCAGCGCATTGCCGATACCGAGCAGCGAGAACGCCACGAGCATCAGCGGATAGTTGTCGCCAAAGATAGGCAGGATGAGCGAGATGACCGTCACCACGATAGAGAGCAGCACGGTGTTCTTTCGCCCTATCTTATTCATCAGCATGCCCGTAGGCACGGAGAAAATCAAGAACCAGAAGAAAACGAGCGACGGCATGATGTTCGCCTCGCTATCTGTCAGGTTGAGGTCTTGTTGTACATAGTTACTTGCTATGCCGACCAAATCGACAAAGCCCATCGTAAAGAAGCACAGCATCACAGCGGCCAATGCTCCAAAAGAAGTTCGTTTATTAGTTGTCATGGTTAGTTAATTTATGCGAATAAAAGAGCCATAGGGTGAATTAGCGGTCGACATCGGACATATCGCCCTACCATTGCCCTAGCATTATAGGGTCTTATAAGGGTTGTATAAGGGGTGTTTGTTGAGGATATTTAAGAGTTGTGAGTGTTCGTTGAGTTGCAGTCGTTGAGGCTTAACTTCTAAACCAATTCTTAATTCGTAATTCTTAATTCTTAATTGAATAAATCGCGCTCTTGCCGCCGGAGACTTTGAGGCGGTTGTAGGGCTTGGTGGGGAAGACCAGGTTGGTCATTGCCCAGTGGCCGTCGCCGTCGAATGCCTCGATAGAGGAACGGTCGATATAGAGCGTGAGATGGTAGCGGGTTGCTTCGGCAAAGAGGGGCGTTACGGTGGTCGTGGGGAACGCATCCGAGAACGATACCTTGCCCGACTTGTGGCGGTTCATAGAGAAAGTGCCTGCCTGAAAATCGTAGTTCATCACTACCTGCTCGCCGAGGTCGTTGCTCAGTGTTATCTGTGCAGGACGGTCGCCTCGCTGAATATCTATCTCCACGATAGCCGTCTGCGGCAGCGTCTTTACTTTCTGACCACGCAAGGCTTGTACTTCTTTTGCGGGGCGTACGCCTATGCGTAGGATGCCGTCTTTGTCAGTGAAGAGGTCTATCTCACGAGGTAGCGAGTTGGCGGAACGATACTGCATGGTAGGCACTTGGTTGGCATACTGCCAGTTGCTCATCCATGCCAAGAGTATAGGGCGTTGGTCGGGTGTGTGGGCAAACGATACGGCAGCATAGTGGTCCTTGCCGCAGTCCATCCATTTGGTAGGGACTTGACCGTTCTCTTGCAGCGGGGTGAAGGTATGCCCGTCCCAGTTGCCGACAAAGTATTGTGTAGCCGAACCACCGAAAGGTCCACCCGGATTGATGTTACAAATCAGTACCCAATGGCTCTTGCCCGTCTCTCGCTCTTGAATACGGAGCAGATCGGGGCATTCCCAGACGCCCTCGTGGTTGCCGTAGTCGGAACCAAAAGAGGACATATACGACCACTCACGCAGGTTCGACGAGCGGTAGAAGCGCATCTCCTGTCCGCAGGCAAGTACCATACACCAAGCACTGTCCTGCTCGTTCCAGAATACTTTGGGGTCACGGAAATCGGGGATGGTGGAGGTAAGTATCGGGTTGCCTGCATATTGCGTGAAGGTGCGTCCGCCATCGGTAGAGTAAGCAAGGGCTTGCGATTGCCCCATCAGTTCGGCTGCGGTATAGATAGCCACGACGGCGTTCTCCCCAAAGCCTGCCGTGTTGTGCGTATCTATAACGGCAGAACCGGAGAAGATCGTACCCAGTGTGGTGGGTAGGATGGCTTCCGGGCAGGGCGTCCAGTGGATGAGGTCGGAGGAAGTGGAGTGTCCCCACGACATATTCTGCCATAGCGAGCAGTACGGGTTGTGCTGATAGTAGAGGTGGTAGAGCCCTGTGGAGGCATCGTAGAACATACCGTTGGGGTCGTTCATCCAGCCCCATTGTGGTGTATGGTGGAACAGAGGGCGGTATTGCTTCTCGGTATTGACGAAGGTGTATTCATCGGTTGCCTGAATGCTGTCCCACGCAATGTAGTCCATAGGCGACGGTTCGTGAAGGGCAGGGCTCTGTGGCTGATTCCATACATGTACGGCCAGCACCAGTGCCTCCGTATCAAGACCTTCCATATCGAAAGGAACATAGTAGTCTATCTTGTTTTTCGCCGCAAGACGCAGGGTCAGGGTGCGGAGAATCTTACCCTGCTCGATGACTTGCACACGGTATTCGGGGGCTGCCTCCTCGATAGGCAAGAGTAGGTAGCGGTGTGGTTCGGCAAGACGGATAAGCATATCGTACGAGCCGGAACGGGTAAAGGTAAGTTGTGCTGAGGCAGTAACCATAGTGAGCAAAACGAAGCAAAGAGAAAGAAGGTGTCTTTTCATGCCAAAGAGAAATTAAGAGGAAATTAATAGGTGTAGTGATGAATATCAGAGAGGGTTATCTTGCCCGTGTAGGCATTGACGCTCCAACAGTTGCGGGCAGTGCCATAGACACGGTTGGTATAACAAAGAATGTCGTTGATGTACAGCACCAAGACCGAATTGTCGGTATAGACATCGATGTGATAGGTGTTGTCGGCAGGGGTGGCGAAGACATAACTGTCAATATCAGCGATATAGCCGATACCGCCCTCGCCCTCCTGCTCGAAGTTCATCTTGCGGGTAGTGGGCGATTCGGGATGAACGGAGAGCGTATAGAAGACAGACGAGTCGGCGGTGGTAACACACGAAGTGCCCCGACCAAAGGAAAGCCCGAAATGATCCTCACTGCTACCGGTACGGACTGTGAGCGATAAGTGGTTGTGATAGCCCAAGCGGGGAAAGAGGACATTGCTGTTCTCGGCGAGGGTGTAGAGCGAGTCGGTCAGGGTAACGCTACCTTCGGTTCTCTTCGGGAGAACGACCTGCTCGGTGGTGTATTTATGCGAGATAGCCTCAACGGGAGCAAGTGTCAGAGTGCCGTCCTCGTGCTGCAAAAGACGGTGGGCTACCAGTGTACCTGCCCAGTCGAGCGATTGGGTGGTAGAGGTCTGCGTGGCAGTGTTGTCCTTGCCGTTGCGGGTAGGACACCAGCCGAATATGTAACGCTCCGTTCCGTTGGATGCCGTCTTGCCGGCGTAGAAGCCCCGACTATCAAGGAATCCCTCGTGGCTGTCAGGCCATAGCCCTGCGTCTGCAGCAGTGCAGGCTTTCAGTTCGTCAAGCGTGCGTGCCTTGAAGTACTGCACACGGCGGACTACGGTCTGGTCGCTATAGATAAGATACCAGTAGTCGCCCATACGGAACAAGTCGGGGCACTCGTAGAAGCGATCCCACATCATGGACATGAATACACCGGCGTGTGTCCAGTGCTGCAAGTCCGATGAGGTGAATTCCGCCAATACCCCCTTGTTGCCCTGCTTGGTGGAAACAAGCAGGTGGTAGAGTCCGTCGTCGCCCATAACGATACACGGGTCACGGAAATCGACGGAGGAATAGCCGTAGTCGTTGCCACGAAGGACAAACGAACGGTTCTTGGTCCATGTGCGGAAGTCGGGGGAAGTGGCATACTGAACGGCCTCACGGTTTTCACCGGCAGACACTTCGTACTTATGCCCTGTATAGAAGCAGTAGTAGAGGGACTGCACCGAGTCGTATACGAAGCAACCTGTACCGAGAGCAGCGTCTTGCTCCTGTAAGCCTCCGCAGGGTATCAGTTCGCCTAAGGACTCGTATCGGGCGGCATCCGAGGTACGCACGCCCCAGATAGGGTGGTAGGTGCCGACAGGATTGGGACGGTAGTCCTGCAAGTAGCCGATAAGGAAGGTTCGGCTCTGAGGGTCGTAGAACGGCATCGGGTCACCGACATAGCCGGAATAAGGCTTATAGTAGGTGGTGGTTATCGCCTCGTCGTCGACCGAGAAGAGGTAGGTGGTATTCGCCCAGTCGCGTTCCGGGACAACGACCTCTTTGGAACTGCAAGCCCAAAGAATAGGCGCACAACACAAGAATGCAAATATAGTCTTTTTCATGTTTTACTTAGTAAGATAGTTAATGGCGTTGAGCGTGAGGGTGTCCATATTGGCGTGGTAGTCGCCATAGACCCCATCCACGGAATACCAATCGTAGCAGCCGGAGCCGATACAGAGAACGCCGCCTTGCGTACCGTATGCGGGGTATTCCCACACAACGACTGCTCCGTCACCGCCCTGTCCGAGCGGTGTGGCGCCCGTCTTGTCCGTAAAGTCGGAGAGCGTAGGATAGCCGCCCCAATCGGAACCGATATGCCACTGTGCGGTGGAATTGGTAATGCGATAGCCCGCATCGCAGAGGTAGATGCCCTTTGCCTCCTCGCCCGTGAGCAGGTGGGTATACAGCGGGTGGCGGAGCGTATCGGTCAGGAAATACCACGGAGAAGTGGTGGTCTCCGCCTCGCTCTCGTTCTGTCCCCAACAGTTGTTCGGGAAACAATAGGTGGCGTCGTGGCCTGCCAAAGAGAGGTAACCGGGCAGATAGGTGGCATAGCGGGTAAGCAACAGGCTACCGCCCTTATCGACAAACGATTGGAACGCTGCCACTGCCAAAACGGCATCGTTGGCTGCCGACTCGAAAGCAGTGCGTCCATCTACGCCACCGTCCTTATGGAAATGCCACCATATCACTTGGCACTCCGAAAGGTCAATCTTGCCGCTGCGAAAATCGGTGATAGAAGCATACGAAGACTCCGGCACCTGATTGAGCAACCAATCGCACGCCGTGCGCTCCTCTTGTGATAGGGCGGACTTGGCTGCGGCTTGCCCCACAAACAGCACCTTGGGTTGCGTAATTTCTACCACAGGGTAGACAGTGGTGAGCGTCCAATCGAGATAGGTGTCGCCGTTGGTCACACGCAGCACACGAGCCTCGTGCAGGCAGAGCGTATCGCCTACGGCTACCGAGGCGGTTGCCCCTTCGGAAACCGACAGATAGGACACGCACATCGCACGGGTGTTGTAGTCTTCCGGTACGGTGACCACGATAGAGCGAGCGGCACGGTCGATGACGCCGGCATACTGCTCATCCAAAACCAAACTGTCTATCAGGCAGTCGCCGTCAAGCGACAGTGTGCCTGTGAGATGGGAATTGCAGCCTGCAAGAAGCAAGAGCGGAACAATATAGAGAACGATGCGTTTCATGGATGTAAATGATTGATTGTTAGTAGGTTGGAATTACCAGCCGCCGATGTTCTGGGTGTAATGACCATTGGAGGCAGCGAGTTGAGCGTAGGGAATGGGCAAGTACTCGTTCTTGTTCTTGGTGAAATGCGCTGCACCATAGATAGAGCACTTGTTGGCCTCTGCGGCGTAGTATTGGTTAAGCACTTGTTCGGCTTCGCCCCAACGAACCAGGTCGAAGAAACGCTCCGACTCCATAGCCAACTCGAGGCGACGCTCCATCTTAACGATACGCAGCGTCTCGTCCTTGCCCGGCACGGTGGAATACTGCGACACGCGCATGCGTACGCCGTAGCGGGTGCTATAGTTGGCGATGACGCCGCTTTGGCACTGTGCGGCACGGGCACGCAACTGATTGACCAGGGCGATGGCCTCGGCGTTGCGGTCGAGTTGTGCTAACGCTTCGGCTCGCTCCAACAATACATCGGCATAACGGAAGACAATACGGTTCATACTGCTGCCCCACCATGCGCCCTTGATGAGGTAGTCGCAATCGGGGTCTACATTATGCTTGAGCGAAACATTGTAGCCATAGAGCCCATTGGAGCGACTCCAAGTGCCGGTTTTCTCGACCATATACTTGTCGTTGAACTCGTAGGGCAGACCCGGAATGGCTGCCGTGAGGAACAGGCGGGGGTCGGCATAGTCGTCGCTGAGGCTGTAGTCCTTCTCGTTGTAGGTATCGAGCAGGGGCAGACCGTCCTCGCCCGTACGGAAGGCGTTGATAAGGTTCTGGCTCGGCTTATAGAAATCGCAACCGCCGTCGGTTACGCCCGGAATATTCGGTACGCAAAGACCATACGACCAGTTGAGATTGCCGTACTTGGTGCCGTCGTTGAGCGAATACTGAATAGCCCAGATACTCTCTTTGCCGTTCTCGTATTCCGGCTCGGGGCGGAAATTGTTGTGCAAATCCGGCTCCAAACCATAAGCAGAATACCACTGTGGGTCGGTGTAATAGACCACGCTGTCGAGGTCGTTGGTATTGATAGCGGTCACCTCGTGGGACTGCGCATCGTCTTGGTGGTACGCCTTATAGAGATAGACCTTCGCCAAAAAAGCGGCTGCGGCAGGTTTGGAGGCACGACCCTTGTCGTCCTGCGTCATTGGCAGATGCCGAAAACTATAGGTCAGGTCGTTGATGATGAGTTGCCAGCCCTCGTCGTTGGTATAGGTGGTGTTGCTCAAGGCGTTGTACTGCTCTGCGGTAAGATTGGCATCGACCACAAAAGGAATGTTCTTGTAGAGACGCTTGAGCAGGAAATGGCCGTAAGCACGCAAGAAATACATCTCGCCGAGGCGAGTCTCTTTCTGCTCGTAGGAGTCGTCGGTCTGCTCCAGCACGGCAATGGCGGTATTGACACGAGAGAGGCAGTTGTAGAGGCGTGTCCACATATCGGAAATGTTCCAGTTGGTGGTAAGCACGCCCTGCTCTATCTCCAACTGATGGAAGACATCGCCATCGGAGGTGCCGTTGCCGCCCTTGTAGGCATCATCGGAACGAACATCGTAGTTCCACATCGAAAACGAAGAGTTGATGTCTTCCGCCGACATGAAAATGGCATACGCAGAGGTAACCAAACGGTCGGCTTGCTCTGCCGTGCGGACTTGGTCGTCGGAGAGTGTCCCCTGCGGCTCTTGTCCGTTCAAGAACGAACACGCCGAGAGCAGGCAGGCGGCAAGAAGGGAATATAGGATAGGGATGAAACGCATGGTGTAATGTGTAATGTTTAATTTTTAATGTGTAATTGGGAATGTGTAATGTGTAATTCGCTGCATGACTACAAATTGAAAATTCACATTAGAAATTAACGGTGGTACCAAAGGTGATATTCAGGGCATTGGGATAGCCGTAGTTCGGGTTCTCCGGGTCAACACCCGTGAAAGAACGAGAATGGATGGTAAAGACATTTTGCACCGAGGCATAGAAGCGCCAACGCTCCATGTGCATCTTGGTAAGGGACTGCTTCGGCAAATTGTAGCCCAACTGTATATTTTTGAGTTTGAGATACGAGCCGTCCTCAACCCAATAGGAAGACACACGCTTCTCGTTGTTGTTGTCTGCCACCGACAACGCCGGAATATCCGAATCGGGGTTGCTGAGGCTCCATGCATTCAGCAGGCGAGTGCCCTTGTTGAGGTTGCTGATATTCAGACCTGCCCAAAGGTCGGTTTCCTTTTTGAGGTCGGAGATAATATCGACTCCCTGTACGCCCTGGAAGAAGAGTGTGAGGTCGAATCCATAGTACTCGAAATAGAAATTCAAACCATACGACAAGGCAGGAATGGGATTGTAAATCCAATCTTGGTCTGCCTCCGTGATGACCCCGTCGCCATTGAGATCTTTCCACATAATGCGGCCAAGACCTGCGCCCTCTTGGGTGGCGTGGTTGTCAATATCTTCCTGGCTTCGGAAAATGCCCTCTGCCACATAACCCACCTGCGAACCCATGGCGTGTCCGACCACCGACTTGACGCCGTTGCCACCGTATGTGCCGTTGGCGGCGACTGTCTCAGGAAGGCGGGTAATCTCGTTGGAATAGTGCGAGAGGTTGGCGGTGATGTCCCAATGGAATCCACGGCTGTCGCCTCGTGTGCCCAGCGTCAGTTCCTCGCCGATATTGCGCATAGAGCCGGCATTGACCCATTGGCTCGAGCCTTCGCCCATGACGGCGATACCTGCCATATAGAGCAAAATATCGTCGGTGTTCTTGTAGAACCAATCGAAACTACCATAAAGGCGTTGTCCCCACAGCGAGAAATCAAGACCCACATTGGTCTGCGTGGTGGTCTCCCATTTGAGGTCGTCGTTGCCAATCTGGGTGCGCTTCATACCCGACGGGAGCGTGCTGCCTCCGTTAGAGCCCGAAATATCGTAACCTGTGCCGTAACTCTGACCACCATTCTCATCCACCCCATAACCGCTCAAATAAATCGTGTAGCGGGCAAGGTTGGAAATCTCTTGGTTACCGGTTTGTCCCCACGAAACACGGAGTTTTAGGTCGTCCAAAACGGAACGGGTGGGGGACATCCAACGCTCCTCGCTCATACGCCAACCCAACGAAACGGCAGGGAACGTGGCGAACTGATTGTTGCGACCAAAACGGCTCGAACCATCACGGCGGACGGTGAGCGATGCCATATAGCGATTGTCGTAGGAATAGTTGAACTTGCCGAAATAGGACAGCAGCGAGTAGCCCTCTGAGCCGCCATACGCCTGCGCCTTGCCTATACCTGCATCGGGCCACATATAGTCGGGAGTGAGAAGCAGAAAGTCCTGCTTGGCACCGGAGAAATACTCGGAGGTCTCACGGATCAGTTCCACGCCCAACATGGCGTCACCACGATGCTTGCCTACTTCGAAATTGTAGGTGGCGATGGCATTCCACATCCAACGCATCCAATGCTCCTGCTTTGCCTCAACCCCATTGGTGGTGGTAGCGACATTGCCCTCGGTGACAGGATAGGTGAAGATACGCTGTTTCTTCTGCGAATAGTCCAAGCCTGCCGTGGTGCGGATATGCAAATCCTTGTACGCCTCAACATCCAAAAAAGCGTTACCGAAAAGACGCCAATAGGTGTAGCGATTGTCCTTGTTGCGGTCAAGACGGGCAACGGGGTTCTCACGGTCAGGGTAGCCACCGACAGGACCTGCGTAGTCGCCCGTGGTGGTATAAACCGGCAGCGAGGGATTGAACTGCAAAGCGTTCTGCAAGATACCGCTCGGGGCTTGCACCTCGCTCGTACGGTTGAGCGTGAAATTTTCGCCAATCGTGACACGATCGTTCAAGAACGAATAGTCGGAATTGGCACGAGCAGAGAAACGGTCGAAATCGGTATGCTTGATGATGCCGAGATTCTTATAGTAATCGACGGAGAAATAACTCTTGCCGTGTTTGCCGCCCTGACTGACGGCGAGGTTGTATTGCTGCACAACGCCCGTGCGGGTGATTTGGTCGAACCAATCGGTGTCAGCGGCAGGGGTAGTGCCGGCATCGTCAAGGTACTTGCGCATTGAGAGGCTGTTGAGGACAGGGGCTCCTGCTGCGTTGTACGACCAGTCGTAGGTGTAGCCCAGACCATTGGTATTCGGGTCGAGGCCATCGTTGACATACGCCTGCCACAAGCACTGACCGAATTGCTCGGTGTTGAGCACAGACATACGGTTGACATAGCGGGAGACGGTGACGCTGGCATCAAAATCGACCTTGACACGACCCTCCTCGCCTTTCTTGGTGGTAATAATGATGACACCATTTGCGGCACGAGAACCATAGATGCTGGCGGAAGCCGCGTCCTTGAGCACCTGAATGGACTCGATGTCGTTGCCGTTGAGTTCGTGCATGCCGCCCTTGGTGGGGACGCCATCGATGATATAGAGCGGGTCGTTGTCGTTGAGCGTACCGATACCACGGATGCGCACAGTGGCAGAACCAGAAGGCGAGCCGTCGGTGGAGATATTCAGACCCGCCACCTTGCCCTGCATGGCCTTCATGGGGTTGTTCTCGTTCTGCTTCTTGAGGTCGCCAACACTGACGACACTGACCGCTCCTGTAAGGTCGGCTTTGCGCTGGGTGGTGTAGCCGGTGACGACTAGCTCCTGGAGTTGTTCGGCATTCTCCGACATACGGATGGACATCGTGGCTTGGGCGGGGAGGATGACCTCCTTGTAGCCCACATACGAGAAGACCAAACGGGCGTCCTCGCCGACAGAGAGCGAGAAATGACCGTCAAAGTCGGTGATAGTGCCGACCTGAGTGCCTTGCTCCAAAACGGATACTCCGATGAGCGGCTCGCCCGTTGCGCCGTCGGTAACGGTACCGCTAACGGAGAGCGATTGCGCCATAGAGACAAGCCCTACGGCAAGGCAAAGGCACAAAAAGGTTATTCGAAGGGAAATTTTCATGGTGGGTGGTATTGTGCGCTCTGATTACGCAGCGCATAGAATCAGTGGCTACACTTTGTGCTTTGTGATGCAGCAGCGTAGCGTGTGAGTAGGGTAGGGAGATAGTCCTGCAGCTATTTCCTTGTAGGGTAAAAGAGGTGGGTAACCTGTCGTTAGGCAAGTCCCCACCTCAAAGAAAATGAATTTATTTAGAAACTAATACCTTGTTTCCGTTGATGATATAGAGACCGTTGGCGGTAGCAGCCGATACACGGCGACCGAGGATGTCGAATATCTCATTCTCACCTGTAGAGGTCTGCTCTACGATGGTAGTCGGTGTAGCGTCAGCGGGAGTCAGATAGTCGAGAATACCTGCCGTAAGGTTTTGAATATTGTAGATTTTTGTATTGCCTTTCGTCCATTGGTATGCAGCCAAACCCATAGTGATGACCGTACCTTTGAATGTATCGGTAGCGGGGAACTCAACAAAACCTGCGTAATCCAAACCGCGGGTGTGTCCCCATCCGCCCAATATCTTGCAGTTCTGTGCACTTTCGAAGCAGGTTTGGCGTGCTATGTCGCAGCCCTTGGGAACTTCCTCTGTCTCCGGATCGTGTCCTGTTTCTCTCCAATAAAGAGCGAAGTCGCCCCATGCACCGTTGTTATTCGTACGAATGGTATCTGCGTATATCGGATAGCGGGCATCAATCCCCTCTAACTGCGCTACATCCGCCATATATTTATAGACAGCATGCGTACCATTATCGGTGCCGTTGCAGAATTGGAAAGTAACATACCAAACATCCTCTATAGGACACTTTGCATAATTACCATATTGATAGTCGTTCGGCCACCATTTGCTGCGCCCCATATCTGCCACAAAGCGCGTTGCTTGCGACGAAAGGAAAAGGTTACCACCTGCCTCGACAAAGGCTTTCAGGTTCGCACGGAAAGTACTGTTGTACATAGCGTCGAACTGCTCCAATGTCAGCCCTACTCTCGCGACATTTATCCAAAGGACTTTGACATTGCCGAGGTTACCATCGGTAAGCAGTTTGCCGTCCTCTATATCTTTGATTGTTACCACTTGGGTGGCAGCATAGCGAGAAGCGAACCATGCAAAGGCTTCGCGTTCGGGTTGGTAGCCGTCCTCCAATGGAAGGTATTGGGCGGTATCTGCTACCACAAAGTCTGCCGCAGACTTTTCTGCCGTAGGAATAAGGTAATACACACTCGAAGATACACTCGAGGAAACACTCGTGGAAACTTGTGCAGAAGCACAGATTGCTAAAGAGCAAAACAATAAGGAGAATAACTTTTTCATGGTACTTTTGTTTTTGATTTGTTGTGCAAATGGTGGACTTGCTTATCGGGCAAATGTTTAATTTGCGGTGCAAAAGTACAGGAAAAAGTAGATTTAACCTATCACAAATGTTCCAACAAGTGGCACATTTGTTGCATTCATTCCTTATCGTATAATTTATTATACGATTACATGTACTTATCAGGCATAGTCTGCGTGGAAAGCCGCAAGACGCCGGTCTAATTCTTCGTACTGGTCTTCTCGTATAGAAGATGCGCATCCTCGCATGCCTTCTCGTTGTGCGCCGGTGCTACCTAAGGCAATGGCAGATACTCCGTAGTAGATTAGTTTGTTGAGTAATTGTTCGCCCGTCCAATCCTTATACCCGAAAGTAAAGAAAAAGCCGTCGCCTACTACCCTGCCCTCTGCATCTTGGTCGTAAACAATATGGAAGCCGTTACGCACCATAATCTCCTTGATTCGTGCGGCACGGCGTGCATACTCGCGCGTATTTTCGACAAAATGGATCTTGCCCTCACAAGCAGCACGGAACATGGCTGCCATGGCGTACTGTACCGAATGCGTAACTCCTGAAGACAGGCTATAGAGTATGATATACACAAAGTTGCGCAAGAACTGTCCATCGTTGTGGTAGCGTTCGCCCAGGCTCGGAAAACAAGTATGGGCCAGATGCGGATTCATCGCCACTATTGCCCCACGCTGCCCTGCATAGGAGAACATTTTGGAGCAGGAGATAACATGTACGCAGTTGTCGGTATAACGCCCCACTGATGGTTGGTACGGAGGAGCGTAAGGCGTACCACGCTGCTCTCGGAAATCCATATTGAGGTAGGCTAAGTCCTCGATAACCAATACATTATACTTAGTAGCAAGTTTGCCTATCGTTTCCAACTCCTTCTCTGTCAGACACATCCAAGATGGGTTATTGGGATTGGAGAACAACATAGCAGCAATGCGACCGGTACGGAAGTGACGCTCTAACTCTGCTTCTAATTTGTCTCCCCGAAAGTCTGCCACATCAAACTGGTCGATACGCACGCCGATGACACGACATTGCTGCTTTTGAACCGGGAAGCATGGGTCTATAAAGAGCACCGTATCACGCTCCTTGTCTAATTGCGACATGGTAAGATTGAGAGCGAAGGCGGCTTGCATGCTTCCTACTGTGGGAACGATACAATCTTCGGGTATGTCTAACCCGACAAAGGCACGCACAAACTCACTGCCCCAATGCTTCACCTCCGGAATACCGGTGATGACAGGATAGTGTGCCGCACATCCATTGAGCAACGCTTCGTGCTCCGCCTCGATACCGATCTGCTCTGCAGGCAGCCCCGGTTCTCCTAACTCCATGTGTATGAATTCGGTATGAGTAGCCCGCTCGATGTCTTTGACAACACCGACTAACTGACGAATACTGGCACTACCTAACTCGTGTGCATTGCGTAGCCCGAAATCATAACAGGTTTGGTCTACGAGTTGTTTATCCAAAGGAAACATGATGGATGGTGGTTTTAGTGGGTTTTGATAGGACTTTGTATCGCATCTGTACTGCGTTTGTATCGGGTATTTCTATGCTCTATATCGGGTTTGAAAACACTCTATACGAGGTTTTGATGCGTTCGATACGGGGCAGTGGTAAAGGATGCCGCCGACAAAGGAAAATGCAAAAGGCACCGACTAAACTCCTTGTGCTTGCGCAATGGTGGGTTAGTCAGTGCCTGTGGTTAGATTCCCAGTTTCTTACGGATGTCTTTTGGGATGGCGTTCTTATGCACCAAGATGTCGTTGGTCTTGTATTTCATAAACGCCTCAGAGATATACCATATTCCGTGGTAGTCGCTTTTCTCGGTGCCCCATGAGTTCTTAATCATGTAGTAGCGCTTGCCGTTTTGGTCTTTTGCCGTACCGAATATCTGCATACCGTGGTCATCGGTAGTTTCCCAATTGTCAAATGCTTTTTGACGCAGTTCCTGTGTTACTTCTATCTCGGGGAGCGGCTTCTTGGTCAGTTCCTCTTTTTTGTCCTTTTCGGTTAGTCCCAACCAGTGTGCTGCATCGCTTCCCGTTAGGTCTGCCCCTTTGTCTGCATCAGGCATTACGCCTATTCCTTTGCGGGTAAATCCTATCTCGCTTACATCCGCACCCCATGCAAGAGTATATCCATTGGCAATAGCATTGTCAATTATACGCATCAGGTCGTCTATAGGCACATTATACATTTGGTCCATACGCCAGTTGTCGGGTACCTCAAGTGCGAAACGAGTATAGAACGGATGGTGGGTGTAGGAGGTAATGCTTACATAGTCATCAGCGTTCAGCCCAAGCGACTGAGCGAAAGTGAGGGGAGTGTATTCTTTCCCGTTGTAGGTAAACTTCTCCGGGCATGCCCCTAGATAGGTATCATAGATAGATTGCAATCCTTTCTTCCAGACAGGAGTGAGTTTGCTCAGTTTGCTTGTCGTTAGAGCCGTGATATAGCCGTTTGCCACAGCATCCAGTTCGCCGTGAACAGGCAGGGTATCTGCGGGAGTAGCCCCATATTGAATGCCCGGCATGGCTGATTGAGGTACCATACCATAGTTTTTCAGGCAGTACATTACATCGTAGCACGAGCCTCCGGCTGCAAACTTTACATCACCATACATACGGACAACATATTCTGCACGGTCTACCATTGTGTGGCTGACTACGAACATCTCGCTTAGGTCATATTCCCCTTTCCCCGTACGGAGCAATTCACTCTCTATAAAACCGATGGTAGAGAATGCCCAGCAAGTACCGCTGCGGTGTTGGTTCTTAACAGGCGTGATAGCCACGCTGTCAATAGTGGTAAAACGGAAGCCCTCGGTGGTATCGGTCTTGAGAGCCGTGGTGTCGGTTTTGGCAATGGTATTCAGCGTAAAAGCAGAACCAATTGCCAATAGAAAAATACGATTCATATAGGTGTATGTTATTTTGCTTGGTGTGGCAGGGTAATAGGGCTGTGTCGGAGGTTCGCTGCGCCCGAATGGAAACATACCGGCTCATAGAGAACCATGTTGCCCTTTGATAGCGCAAAGGTACAACAAAAAAGCGATATACGCAAATGGAAAATGCGGAGAGGGTGGGGAATACGAAAAAAGAGCAAGTGTTAAACTTACTCTTCTTTATAGTGGGCGTTTACGGATTCGAACCGCAGACCCTCTGCTTGTAAGGTGTACAAGATTGCCTTATTATCAATAAGTTACATTATCTCACAATTGCATACACACTGTCTGCACTACATAAATAACTGTATAATATATTGAAAATCAATTAGTTGCAGATACTATTTTTTCAAGCCTTAATATGCGTAATTCTAAATAAGAAAGGGTTGTATCTTTCTTGTTTAGTTGTGTATAATTCGGATTTTGCCGCATATCCCCGCGACCTCGCAACAGGTAGTCTGCCGATACATCGGGGCAGAGCGCACCCACAGCAAGCACGACACGAATATCCAAATTAAATCGTCCGTTGATTTGGTTGATGACCGTTGAGCGGCTCATACCTGCCTCGGCGGCTATTGCGTCAAAGGTCAATCGGTATGCTTTCTTAATATGCAGCACACGTTCGCACAGAGCAGCGGACGCAGGCGTTATGGCAGAGTTGCTTGTCATAGGTATTTGCATTCTCTATTTTGTAGTTTTGCGCTCAATTGAACTATATTGTGCCATCAATAATTTTAATGGCTGTAAAACATCTGTTTCTACTACTCCAGAAACCAGTGCAATAGTTGCGTAATTCACTCTATCCAAATTGTAATCGGGGGCTAGTTCTTTGGCTAATCGCAAAATTTTCTTACGCTGATACTCATCTGTATTTTTCAAAAGGGCTTCCTCGTTTATCTGTGTCTTATAATAGTTCCAATTTCTATCGTAAGACCACCATAAGGTATTCGCGCTTATGGTTAAGTCTTCAATTTCTTCGTACGAAATTAATTCTACTGTTTCTTCTTCTGTAATCAGCCTACTATATAGCAATGACATTTTTCTTATCGAGAATAGTAGATTTAAGAAGGGGTACTTTTGAAAATCTGCCTTGCGTTCTTCGCAAGTCGGATTGTCGACTCCCATGCAATACTTACGTTCTATTTCGTTGTTTTCCCAAATACTTGCATGCTGCACAATGCTAATTATATACAAATAATCCTTGAGGCGTGGATAGTATGCCCTTATCTGCTGTTCGTAAATTGACTTTTGAATTTTATAAAATTCTTCTAATACTCTGCTATTCTCATTATTCAGAACTTCTATCTCACTTAGCATATCGGCGTGTTTATTCTCCATTTCGCTGATATGCTCCCTTGCACTGTTTTCTATATCCTTTACTTGGGCGTAATTACTAATCACAACAAATGTAGACATAATCCCTACAAAAGATAACACTAACCCTACATAATTATCATCGAAGTGCATACATGGCAAGAGTGCAAAAAGAATTGCACCAAGCATGATAATTATTATACCAATCCATAAGTACGGAGATAGAAAAAATTTTCTCCATTCTAATTTTATATACTTTCGTCTATTGCTCATTGTTGTTTAGTTGATATTTTCCGTCTTGCAATTTCATTTTAATCACCTCATCAGCCCCAATCTCCAATTCGATTAAAAACTTTTTGCTTGTATTATTTGGATGAACAAACTTGCGTTTTTCGCATGTTTCTGCGTTTTTGTTCGGGTATGCAAGCATATCACTAATAGACATTTCAAATATATCAGATATAGCAAGTAAGTGCGCATACGACAATGCTATCTCGCCACTTTCTATGCGATTGTAGGATGATTCCGTAATGTTAAGTTTATCCCCCATATCTTTTTGGGTGATTTTCATACTCCTTCTAATAATGCGTATATCTTCACGCAATTTTTCTTCGCTCTTATTCATGCTGATATTCAGTTGGTTACAATTATTTATGTAAATAACTTGCTTTTTTTGCAAGAAAAAACTTGCATAATACGAAAGTTTACACTACCTTTGCACCATCATTTGGTAAAGTTATACAGAAAGCGTGTCCGAAACGGCTACCTGCGGAAGCGTCTGCGGTTACATAATAACTACTATATATTGTGTAGAATTTCAAACAATGTGGCAATAGGATGAAATTCGCTGCAAAGATACACATAATATATAACTTTACCAAATACTTTTTGAATAATAAAGTACCAAAAGCAAATAAGTATGGAAAGATTTCATAGCCGAAAATGGCTATTAAGTATGTTCGAGGGAGAAGAGAGATTGCTCCCTGCAAGCAAAGTCAAGTACCAAAACATCAAAGCCACCACTTGTCAACTGAAAAGTATGGGGCTTGGAGAATGGGCTTGTAGTAAAAAACGATTAGGCGACTACACACGCATTACGCGCCTAAAATAAAAACGAGCCGAAGCGTCGGCAGTGTATGTAACTTATTGATTGATGTATTTAACTTTTCTGTCGTGAGGACAGTATGCGGGCACTTTTTCATTGTGTATTAGTATAGTGATTGAGGGGAGTTGCCCGCCCCCTCTCTACCCGGGTAGTTCAGTAGGCAGAACGACCAAACTTCTGCTATAGAAAAAAAGTTTGATAGTTTGGTACACGCAGGTTCAACGCCTGCCTCGGGTGCATAAACTAAATACAAAGCATTATGACAACAGGAAGAATTAAGTTCAAAGACATTTCATTGAATGAGCGTACATTCATCATCGGCGACGCAGAACTGATGGGCTATGTTGGGGTTAAAACCTCCGAGGCATTGAAAGCCAAGTTCTTCAATAGAGGGCTCGTACCGACCTCCGTAATAGGCAAGACCAAGTACTACCGCCGCACCATGGTTGACCGATTTATCGTCCAGCACGATGAGCAGAACAAGAGTAACAAAATCAAATTGCTATAGATATGATTTACGACAACCACATAGAGGCGATGATGTACGGCAAGAAAGCCACGGTACTTGCTTATCTCGCAGCGCAGGCTTTCACGGACGACCAACTCTACGACCTGCTCGAAGAGGTGAATGCAGCCGAGAACGATACCTACGACCAACTCGACGAGTTATACCACCTGCCTTGTGGGCGCAACCCCTACACGGGCATCTACGAAGACGGCGAGGACGAGTACTTTGTTCTCCAAGAGCAGGCAGAAGCACTGAACGACCTCGCCAATTTAATTGAAGAGTACCAAATGGCACTCGAAGACCAACGCCAATACGCATAAACACCCCTCAAAACTCCCACAACAATGAAAAAGCACAATCTCTCTATTGCAAGTTATCTGACTATCGGTATGTATTGGATAATCGGTGCTTTCCTGACCATTGCCCCTATTATTCAAATCGTACGCGGTGCGATAGTAGACGGGTTCGAGTGGTGGCAGATACCCATGGCGGTACTCCCTATCATCGGTGTCCTGCTTGCCGTAGCCGCCACAAAAGACGCTATCGAAAATGACTAATGCCCCGGTAACAAACAGTAAATAATTCATCATCCAAAACCATAAACACAATGAGTACACAAAAACAAGCCAATGAGCAACGAGTAATTACGATTACTATCCCCGCAGGCGAGAGCGTCTTCACTGCGCTGCACAACGAACTTACCAAAGCCGTAGAGGCAGCCGTCATAAACGGCAGGCTGTCTTCTCCCGAAGAGTACGACACTGTTGGCAATCCTATCCAAGTTACGCCGTACGAGTTGGTTAACGGCGAGAAAATCAAAGCCACAGAGATGTGTGTGCTGCTCTACAAAGAGGGTTACTACCTCCACCAAGAGCGTATGAGCCTGCAATGGGACGCACAGATGAAGCAGCAAGTCGCTAATCTGTTCGACCGCTTTACTATCACGCTCAACGCACGCAAGATAGAGGACAAGCAGGCGCAGATAGCGCAACTACAAGCCGAGATAGAAGAATTGAAGAAGAACGCCTAACACACCACGACTATGAGCGAGCAAATGAAAGAGAAAATAGACAACATGATGGTCTATGAGAGTTTCCGCTGCGTACCCGCCGAGGCAACCAAGAAATTCAACAACGGCAGGTTCAGCGGCACGGACATCAACCCGATGTGGCGTATCAAGCGTATGACCGAGATGTTTGGTATGTGCGGGGTGGGGTGGTATGTAGAGGTGGTCAGCAGAGAGTTGCGCGAAGCACACGACAGCAACGGCACGGTGGCTGCACTTTGCGCCCTCAATCTCTATATCAAAGTGAACGGCGAGTGGTCAAAGCCTATCTATGGCGAGGGAGGTAATATCTTCGTAACGACCACGAGCAAGGGCTATAAGCAGGTGGACGATGACGCTTTCAAGAAAGCCTACACGGACGCTTTCTCCAATGCCACCAAGCAGTTGGGTTTGGGCGCAGATGTATGGTTCGAGCAGGACAAGACCAACGGCAGCAAGTATGTATCTCCGACCACACTTACACCCGCTGCCCCGCAGCAAGTCCCCGCACAGCAACCCGCACCGCAACCGCAGCCGCTCAAGTACGGCGACCTGTTAGACGCAGTGCGATGTGCCGAGAGTGTGGACGAATTGACCTCTCTATGGAAGACCAACTCCGCGGCAATACAACGCTACCCGAACATTCAAGAGGTGTTCACCCGCCGCAAGAACGAGATACAGGCACAATAAATACGGCTCACCTACGGGTCAGATACGGCTCACCTACGAGAGAGCAATTACAAATTCCCAATTACAAATTCCCCATGGCACAAGATATTATTTTGAGCGAGGCGTATGGCATACCCTCCAAGACCGAAATAGCAAAACAAGTTGAGCAAGTAACCGCACAAGTGGCAGACGGCAACATCAACCCCCTACGGGCGTATGGCTTGCTCGCCGCCCTCGAAAAGGTTATTGCCGAGGCAAAGAAGAACATTCAAGACCTCGCACTGATGGAAGCAGACAAGTATCCCGAGAAAGACAAGAGCGTCTACGGGGCTACTTTCACGGTCAAAGAGGCGGGCGTTAAGTACGACTATGCAGACGACCCCAAATGGACGGCATTGCAGGTGCAGATAGAGAACCTGCGTGCCGAGCAGAAAGGGCGCGAAACAACGCTCCGCATGCAGGGCAAGTACGCCAAGTCGTCCACCACTACGCTGCAAATTGTATTCTCCAAATAACTTGCTACGATGAAAGCCATACGATTTATCAAGCAGCGCGGGCAGAGCAACGCCCACACCGTACTCCCGCAGGTACAGTTGTGGCTTGCAGACGCTACCAACGGCGAGTATACGCTGACCCTTACACGCAACGCCAAGCCCCGCACGAACGACCAGAACAGACTGATGTGGCTGTGGTTCTCCTGCATCGCCAAGTCGTGGACGGAAGCATATGGGCGAGTATTTACTCCCGAGTTGGTACACGACAGTTACTGCACGCTTTTCCTGCCCGTAGATACGCCGAGAGGACGCGTAGCGGGGCATACCAAAGGGCTGTCTACCGAGCAGATGACCGAGTTCCTGAATAGGGTGCAGGCAGACGCAGCCGCCGAATATGGTATCACACTCCCCAACCCCGAAGACTTGTATTTCGAGATGTGGGCGCAGCAATACGAACAGCGGTCGCAACGCTGACGAGGTAAGCGGGATAAGACAGTGAATGGGGCTGCTTTGATAAGGGTCTTACAACAGAGCATATCAAATACTCGCAACCCGCCCTGCTACCTTTTATTGGAACAAACAAAACAACAATTCATAATTAAACATTAGAAACAATGGCAATGAAATTTACGGGCTCTATCTGCTTGTCGGATATTCCCAAAGAGCAAATCAAGGCAGTTACCTGCAAAGATGGTGTGAAACGCTTGTTCCTCAACATCTCCATTCACGAAAAGAAAGAGCCGTTTTTGGACGCTAACGGCAAAGTAATCAGCGACCACCTTATCTCCTGCGCTCCGAAGAAAGAGGAACGCCAAGAGGGACAGAACTACATCATCGGCAACCTCCGCACATGGGTCGAGAGCGCAACCGCTGCTGTTCCGTCCTATGCGGATATAGAAACCGCCCCGACCTTAGAGCAGGCAGAGCAGGGGGGCGATAGTTACGACCTACCATTCTAACAAGCATAAACAAACTTCTTTCTTGTAAGTACCCGCGTCTGTCGGTTCGTGAGAATAGCAGACGCAACCGCGAGAGCAAAACGGCAATGTAGGTTCGACTCCTGCCTCTCGCACAAAACAAATATCGTATCCAAATGAAAAAGAAGCCTGACAAGAAAATCTCCACCCCGTGGCTTTTAGGAATGGCAGATGTCTGCGCCTACTTAGGCGGTATCGACGAGCGCACATTCAAAAAGATATTTTTTGACCGGGGACTACACCCCCGGAGCAGTATAGGAGGGAAACTGAACTACTACCACAAAGATGAAACGAATGCGTATCTTCATTAAATAGAAATCATTATGGCACGCCAAGACACACAGCGGAGTATTATCCGCAACTACCTGCTTGCAGGTAAATCCATTACGCCTCTCGAGGCACTCAACCTATGCGGCTGCTTTCGTCTGTCCGCTATCATTTACAACCTGCGGCACGAGGAGGACTTGCCCATAAAGAAGGAGCAGCCCGAAGCGCACGACGGCAAGCCCTACGCCCGCTATTGGATTGACAAAGCCTATTTTGCTAAAAAGCAGTAACAATGGAATTTCTAAAAACATACACTTGGCAGAACGCTCTGCGTGGTGGTGCGTTGCGAGATGTGTATGCGCTACTCTATCAGTTAGAACACAACGCAAAGCGCAAGAACCCGTTGCAGGTCAGCATTACCTACATAGCAGAGCGGTTGGGGTATAGTGAGCGTAGCGTGCGCAACGCCATTTCCGAACTCAAAGAAACGGGGTGGTTAGAGGTGGAATATACAGACGGCAGACGCTCTGTTTTTAGAACGCTAACCCCTGCAAGATTTGCCGCCCTGCAAAATCTGCACCCCTGCAAGATTTGCCGCCCTCCCCTGCAAAATTTGCCGCCCCCACTCCTTATTTAATATCAAAAGACTCTTTAGAAGACATATATTCTTCTTCATCATCCTCGGAGAATGCGCGGAAGGGTGTGCAAGAAAAAGCGAAAGAGCAGTTGCAAAAATGGTTTACCGAAAGCGACCTCCGAGAGTGGGCGGATATGCAACTCCGACGCAGCGGGTTTACAGACCTTTCGCCGACCGACCTACTCACCGAGTTTTACGACAACGATTTTTCCGTCCGAGAGGAGTGCTGCCGCAGCGAGCGCACTGCCGTCTTGAAACATTTCCAAAACTGGCTGCCCAAGTATCTGACCAAACGCAAAAACGAAAACGACCATGCAAATGACCCAACCTATCAGCCGAGTGCTCCGCCAAACGGAGGTACAGCGAGCAGGACAACCCGCCACAGTAGCCACACAGCCGACCTCGACGACATCGCCCGCTCTATCGCAGCAGGCTTTGCAGCAGGTGCAGCCCGACGAGGAGCAAACTAATTACCTATCGCTCTATCGCAATTGCCCGCCTGCCACGGCTACCGAGATAATGCCTTTTGTCCTGCGGCTTGCCGTTAACTTCCCTGCGATGAATACCGCCTATACCACCCCCAACGGCGAGAAGATAACTTTTTGGACGGTGCTTGCCGACCAAGTGGCTTCCCTCGGGTGGAGTGTAGAGCGCACCCGATATGCCGTGGACTACATGCTGCGCAATTGCCCCTACAGAGAGTTCCGCGTGGCGGAGTTCCTGCAACTCGACCAACGGATAGAGCCTATCAGCGATGTCGAGTTCAGCCTCCTAATGGAGAGCCAAAAGCCCCACGCCCCGATAGTGCGTGTCAGTTACAAGAACGGCAAGTGGGCGTATTTCTACAAGTCAGACGCAGACAGAGCAGGCATAACGAACTACCAACGCCGCTACACGCCCTACGAGGCAAGCCGTATGACCCCTGCCGAGCGAGAGCAATGTGGCATCTACTCCGACGGCTCATCCCGGACATAATTCCGCCCGGTGCAACAGCAGACTACAAACTCTTTCACTCCTGCTGATGATGAAAGCGACTTACCATTC
>CAVEXR010000037.1:0-24826 GCA_963619585.1 Azospirillum sp. CAG:239 | reverse complement strand
GTTATCCGCAAAAGCGGATAACACTCCTAGTGGTACCCCCATAACTGCGAAAGAACAAAGACTGCCTAACAACTTTGCATTGTTAGACAGCCTCTATCCGCTTCCGCCAACCCCTACTCGGCGGGGCGGAGGGTGATGGCGTAGCCACCCGAAGTGGCTTCGGAAATGGTAAGGCAAGTTCGGGAATTTACACGCTTCGTGGTGATGGTATACGCTTGGGGATTGGTGCGATAATCGGCATCCTTGGCGTCGGCGTAGATAGTGGCGATATACTGCTTCCCCTTAGGCAGGAACGAGAGCGAAATGCGCGAGGTGCGTGCCTGTTCGCCGTTGGTGCCGCCTACAAAATACTCATCCTTCCCCTTGGTCTTGCGGGCAATGGTTACATACTCCATCGGCTCGGCTTCGAGATACCACGACTGATCCCAATCCAATGCCACCTCTTCG
Organism: Azospirillum sp. CAG:239; assembly: GCA_963619585.1. GTDB lineage: Bacteria > Bacteroidota > Bacteroidia > Bacteroidales > Paludibacteraceae > Colicola. The sequence goes on along the minus strand of CAVEXR010000037.1, from coordinate 24,379 downwards.
ATGAAACGGAACGCATCGGGGAAACGCTCGTAGTTCTCTATCAGGTCGGCGGCCATCTGCAGCGGGCTGTACATCGTCACATAGAGCGAGAGTTGGTTCGCCAGTGTGGTCAGGCAGTGGTTGTGGTTGTTGGGGTTCATCTTGGACATATCCATCTCGAAGATACCCGGCGTGTAGTCCATCGGCCCGCCGTTGAGGCGCGTGAAAGGCAGGATGCAGGTATGCCCCGGGCGAATGCCCATCATGGCTTGGTATTCCGACCCCATGGCGGACTCGTTGCCTATCCAGTTGGGGTAGGTGCGGCAGATACCCGTCGGGCGGGTTGCCTCGTGCGCATTGACCATGATACGATGTTTTGCCGCCTCGGTGATGCAGTAGAGGTAGTGGTTGTTGAGCCACTGCGAGTAGTGTGTCTCGCCCACCGGCACGATATTGCCCACATAGCCCGACTTGACGGCGGGGTAGTCGTAGCGGTTCATGAAGGTGTAGGCGGTGTCGAGGTGGCGCTCGTAGTTGCGAATAGAGCCGGAGGTCTCGTGGTGCATGATCATCTTCACGCCGTGTGCCTTGGCGTATTGATGTACTGCCTCTACATCAAAATCGGGGTAGGGGGTTACGAAATCGAACACATAGTCTTTCTGGTGTCCGAACCAGTCCTCCCAGCCGATGTTCCAGCCCTCGACCAGCACGCCGTCGATGCCGTGCTTGGCGGCAAAATCGATGTAGCGGCACACATTGGCAGTCGTTGCGCCATGGTTGCCGTGCGGGTGAGCGTGGGCGTAGTCGGTCTCGCCCAAGTGGATGGAGGGGAAGTCGTTGGTGTACGACCAACTGTGCATGCCGTTAATCATCTCGAGCCATACGCCGACATACTTCATGGGGTGTATCCACGATGTGTCTTCTATCTTGCAGGGGTCGTTGAGGTTGAGCGTCATGCGGTTGGCGAGGATGTCACGGGCGTCGGTGGCTACCTGCACGGTGCGCCACGGACTGTGGCAAGGCGTCTGCATATAGCCTTTCTTGCCTTGGCTGTCGGGGGTGAGGAACGAGGTGAAGGTGAGCGTCGTGTCGTTCAGATTGAGGTGCATGCACGAGTAATCAATCAGTGCCGCCTCGTGCAGGGTGAGCCATACGCCTTGGTCGGTATGGAGCAGGAGGGCGGTCTGCACGCCTGTGTCGGAGAACCCGCGCTGGCTGAGGTTATCTACCCGCTGCGACGCATTGAGGCGGCGTATCTCGCTCAGGCGGGAACGGGTGTACATATACTCCTGCGTGTCGAAGTCGCCGGGTATCCAGTAGGCGGTGTGGTCGCCGGTCATGGCAAACTCGGTGCGCTCGTCGAGGATGGTGAAGTAGCCCAAACCCAATTGCGGGAACTCGTAGCGGAAGGCCAAGCCCTCGTCAAAGAGGCGGAAGCGGACATATAGATAGCGGTCTTGGGGCTGCTGGCGCACGAAGACGAGCATCTCGTTGTAGTGGTTGCGGATGGCGTTCTCTTCGCCCCAGACGGGCGTCCAGGTATCGTCGTGGGTGGTACGCTCGGTGTTGAGAATTTCGAAGCCGGTGAGCAATTGGTCGTGGTCGAGAAGCAAGCCCAAGCGAGAGGGACGGATAAGGGTATCGCCGTCAAAAACGAGGTCGTAATAGAGAGTTCCTTCGGGAGTGGTTCGGCAAGACGCCTGCAAACGACCGTTCGGAGAGGAGAATTGCTCCGCTGAAAAAGAGGCGGTTTGTGCTGCCGCCGACAGGGAAACCGTCAGCAAAAAACAAGAGAGTATGGATGCTGTTTTTATCATATGCTTTAATTCCTAATTCCTAATTCCTAATTCCTAATTGTTTATCGCCTTCAAGCGATAAACCTTGCACCCATGGGCTGGAACGATGGCCTCGAGATTGCGCTGACGGCCGAGGTCTTGGTGCTCCCACAGGTCGCGCACCTGCATGGACTCTTCGCCTAAGGTGCTGACCGAGAACGAACGCTTCTGCTCCAAATCCTCGCGGTTGAAGAACGCCACGATCCAATCGCCATCGGACATCTGCCCCGTCCATATCTGGCTGTCGCTGCTGCTCAGGTCGCGCGAGAGCGGTTTGCCCACAAAACCGTCCTTGTTGAGCGCCAACAGTTCCTCGTTCTGATAGAAGGTAACCAGATGGTCGATGTCGGTCTCGTTGTACTGGTCGGCGCAGGCAACGGGACCTCCCGCTACCAACTGCAGGCTGATGACCGAGCGCCGCTCATCGTCGTTAGAGAGCGTGTTGAGGCGGGTGAAATCGCCGTCTAAGATTAATTTGCCCCGTCCCGACAGGTCGGAGAAATAGACCATGCCGTCGAATAGGTTGTAGCAGGTGGGCCATTTGTTTGGGTCAATCTGCCCACGCCGGCGGTAGTAGGTAGCGTTGCCGTAATGCTCCATATACGGGTCGGGGTCGTTGTCGGTCGTGCCGGAGAACGCACTCCACCGCCCGCAGAAGACATCGGCGTTGATACGCATCATGTTCATATAGCGTGCCTCGAGTTCGGCGTAGTTCTTCTGGTTGGGCATAACGATAGAGGTGAATACGCCGTACTTGGTGGCGGACTCGTTGATGTATTGCAGGGCGAGTTCGTACTCCTCACGCCCGTAGCCACGACCGGGGTCGCCGCCCATGCCCGTGCCGGTCTCGAAAAGGCACATAAAATCCATACGGATGAAATTCACCCCTATGGAACTGTAGTACTTGAAGAAGCCGTCAATATACTCTTTTGCGCCCGGGTGCGAGGGAACAATCCAATAGAATATCTCGTTCTCTCGGGCTGCGTCGGGGTGCTCCACTTGGTCGATGGCGGGGTCGTAGAGCAGGCTGCCGAGGCGGATGTTGGTGCCCTCGATGATGATGTCGTCGTCGCCGTGCTTCCAAAGCGGGTTGTCATAGACGCCGAGTTTGAGTCCGTGCTGTTTGCAGAGAGCCACTAACTCTTTGAGCGAGTAAGCGCCATAGTGCGTCATGTAGCCCTGCGCATTGTCGGCGGGGACATTGTACATCGCCTGAAAGCCATCGGTGGCGATCATGTCGTAGCCGTAGGGCAGCAGGTTCTGCTCCACCCATTTGATATTGGCCTCCATGGTGGCACGCGGCATGAGAATCGGATTGGTGCCGGCATGCTCGGCCTCGTAGCAGAACTCGTAGACCGTCCAATAGAGCGGGGCTTTGGCTTCGGTCTTGACAGGGTCAACGACAGGGTCGTCGGGCACTTGGTCAATGCTCCAACCGGTGTTGGTGCGCTGCTCGCAGGCAGCGAGAGAAAAAGCAGCAAGGGCTGCGAGTAGAATATGCATGGTGCGTTTCATTGTTGCTGGAATTGAACGGTGAGGTCTAAGACATTGATGGTGATCTTGTATTTGCCCGAAGCGGACACCTGCCACTTCTGGTCGGGTTGGTCGTTGGCGGTATAGACCACGGGCGTCGGCTCGGCGGAGATAGGCGTGCCTGCCTCCGGTGCGATAAAGAATGCGCCCTCGTAACTGCTCGGATTGAGCGGAAACTTGATCTCGCCCGCCGCCAAGTTGCCCGTCCATACGAATGAACCGTTGCGCGCCTCCGTGTCGTAGGTGAACTGCTCCGAGAAGGGGGTGTTCCACCCGCCCGGCGTGGCGTCGCCGCAGAGCCAAATCTGCTTGTAGGGCAACTTGTCGAAGTCCTCGTCACGGGAGAATGTAACTTCGGGAATGCTCAGGTCAACCCGGATGGTATACAGCCCTGTCGAGGGAACGCTCCACTTGCTGTCGGGCGTGCCGTTGGGGGCAAAGACCATAGCGGTGGTGCCTTCGGCTGCGGTGCCGTCTGCAGGGGCTAACCAGAATGCGCCATCGAAGCGACGGCTGTTGACGGTCGGCTCGCAGAGAAATTTGAGTTCGCCCTCGCTGAGCAGCCCGCTCCACGAAAGCGTATGCTCCGACAGTTGCTCCATGGCGATGGCACTGCCCAAATCCCACCCGTTGGCTGCACTACCGAATAGGTAGAGCGGCTCGGTTGCCGTCACGGTCAGAGCGTCAATGTCTGCCTCCACAATATAGAAGCCTGCATGCGATACAGGCACGGGTGTGGCGGCCGCAAGGGTGGTATAGCAGAGGCTGCCCTCCGTATCGCCCTGCCCATAGACCTCGGCGGAATCGGAACGCTCGGTGAGGAACAGCAGGTCACCCTCGGCGAGTGTGCCGACATAGCGATAGGCGTTGCGACCTGCTATCTTGCTCATCTCAAGTGCCTCGGTGTAGGTGGTGCCTGCCGTGGTGGCGCTGCCCGCCAGATAGAGTACGCTCGCATAGCCGACCGCCTCGAAGGTAACGGTGCTGAGCATAGGTTTGACATAGGTAGAGAGTCCCTTGGGGTGGGCAATGATTTCCGCCTCAAGCGCACAGGATGTGCCTGCCGTGATACCCCAACGCTCGAGTTGGTCGTTGAGCGCTCCGTGCGTGAAACTGACCGTGTTGCCGCCATCCACCAGCATGGGCGTGATAGAAGTGGCGAACTCGTTGTCGGCTATGTCCATCTTGAAATAGTACTCATAGCCCGTGATGCCGTCGGTCAGGGCGGGAATATCCCACGAGAAGGTGATGGCGGTGTCGGCACTCAGAGCGTGCGAGAGGCGAATGCTGCTCGCCGAAGCACGCAGGTGCATCGTGTCCTCGAGGCGGGGAATGGTATAGTGCTCGCTCTCGGGCTTGCAGGCGAATAGTATGCCCGCAAGTGCCAATAGGAAAAGAATGTGCTTTCGCATAGTAGTGGAGATTTACCAATTCAACATTTAGTTCCAATAGGGCAGTTGGCGCAATTTTTGGTTTCGCTCTATCTGGCTCTGGTGGATCGGGAACCAATAGTACTGCTTGCGATAGGTGCGGGTCTGGTAGGCAGTGAGCGTGAAGAAGGTCGCTTCGTCCTTGCCGCTGAAATTCATACCATACTGCGGACCGTTGAGCGTGGTCTCGGCTTCTTTCCAGCGGCGCAGGTCGTCGTAGCGCAGTCCCTCGCAGCATAGTTCGACACGACGCTCACGGCGTATGGCCTCCCGCAGGGCGTCTTGGGTCATATCAATATGAATCGCCGTTGAGGAGGTAGCGCCGGTGGTGTAGGGGCGAATACCGGCACGGGTGCGAATCTTGTTCAGATAGACCAAAATGTCCGGGTTGGTCGGATCGCATTCGCAGAGTGCTTCCGCATAGTTGAGATACGCCTCGCCCAACCGATAGAGTATGCCGGGACGGTATTGGAAGTTGTTCTCCTTGACATGGGTCTTGGGGTGCACCTTCTTGCGGATGAGATAGCCGTTCTGCGGGGCATCGTGGGTGTGGATATTGTCGCTGCCGCCGTTCAGGAAATTGAAGGTGCGCTCCTCCTGCGTGAAATACGAGTTGTGGAACGACACGGCGGTATAGAATCGCGGCTCACGATGGCAATACATCTTGTAGGTGTGCGGATAGGTGATATAGCCGCCGTTGACGCTCTCGTCCCACGAGGTGGCGTCGGAGGTGATACCGCTCTCCTCGTAGCCTGATGCTTCGTAGCCCGACTCCGAGTCGGTGATGGGCAGACCGTTCTCCATGAAGAACGCATCCACCAACGACTGGGTAACGCCCCAACCGCCCGAGCCGCCCGAATTGGCAGGGGTGATATGCTTCTCGTACTCCGTATAGTCGCAGCCGCCGGGGCGAGCAAAGAGAATCTCGGTGTTGCCCTCATCGTATTGGTAGAGCAGAACATTCTGCACCGAGAGGAACGGGTCGATGTCGCCGTTGGCGTTCCGCTCTTGGTAGAGTTGGTGCCCCGCTGCCTCGGCGGTCTCAATGAGCAGGCGGGAGGCATCGGCTGCACGCTGCCAGCGCGCAGGATCGTAGGTCTGCGAGAATATCTCCTCGCCTTGGTCGTTGGTGTAGCCTGCGTAGTCGGTATTGCCGTTGACCAATGGCGATGCGGCATAGAGCAGCATGCGGGCACGCACGGCGAGTGCCATCACCGAGGTGGCACGCCCGTATTTCTGTGCGCTCGTGTATTTGGCGGGCAACTTGTCCGCTACGGCGAGCAGCGTCGAATCGCACCAGTCGATGACCGTATAGTAGGGGGCTTGCCCTATCTGCAGGTCGTTGGCGGTGGCATCGGTGTCGTAGAGTACATTGGGCGTGAACGGAATCGCGCCGTAGGTGTTGGCAAGCAGCCAATAGTAGTAGGCGATAAGAAATTCGCACTCCGCTTTCATGTATTCCACCTCTTGCGAGCCGATACCTTGGTCGGGCAGGGCGTGTACATTCTGTATGAAAATTTGCGCTTCGCGAATACGCTGTGGCAGCGAGGCCCAGTAGTTGCCGTCCCAGTCGCTGGTCGGTGTCCATTCGCCGAGGATAAAGGGAATGACCTTCCAGTTCCACTGACGCCAACGCTCGCTGGGCGTCATATCGTCACCGAGCACTTCCCAACCGAGAAAACGCCCGTAGCCCATATAGGGATCGGGAAGGTCCGAATAGACCCCCGCCAGCCAGCCCATGGTGCGCGTCTTGTCGTTGAATACCATCTCGAGCGTGAGTTCCGTATCGGGCTCTTTGTCGAGAAAACTACACGATGCGGCGGGCAAAAAGAGCAGCAGCGTGAGAAATATATAGGGAATTCGTTTCATGATGTGTTGCAATGGTTGTTCTACTTGTGTCTGTACGAAAGTATGTTAGAAACCAATCTCAATACTTGCCATACCCGAGCGCATGGCAGGGTAACGCAGACCATCGTTGGTGTCCAATTCGGGATCCCAGAGTTTGAACGATGAGAAACAGAACAGGTTGTTGCCCGAAATGGCAATACGGAACTTCTTGGCGTGCATCTTTTCGAGGGCTTTCTTGGGCAGCGAATAGCCGACCTCGATGGTCTTGAGCCGCAAGAAAGACATATCTTTCTTCCACCAGGTGGAGGCGACATTGTTGTTGGTGTTGGTCGATTCGCTCAGGCGGGGCCAAAATACATTCTGCGAGGGGTTCTCCTCCGTCCAGCGGTCGTTGTAGTTGGTGAATACATTGCCCAACACGCCTTGTCCCGAGCCGGGAATGAAATAGTCGCTGCCGCCGATGATGCGATAGGTGTCGCCCGTGCCTTGGAAGAAAATGTTGAAGTCGAAGCCCTTGTATTCGAGGTTGCCGCCAAAGCCATAGACAATGCGGGGCGTGGTCGTGCCGCCGATATAGCCTTGGTCTTCATCGGTTATCTTGCCGTCGCCGTTCTTATCGACATACTTGATGTCGCCCGGGCGCACAGTAGTGCCTAACTGCGGAATGGGCAAGCCCTCCACCAGATTGCCGTCGGCGTCAAAGTCTTCGGCGGTGTATAGCCCGTCGGCGGTATAGCCCCAGAGCGTGTTGATCGATTGCCCTGTCTGGCTGCGATAGGTGCCTTTTACCACTTCCGGCTCGTCTATCTCCAGAATGGTGTTCTTGGCATAAGTGAAAGTGCCTCGTGCAGCCACCAGCAGCCCGTTGTGGAATCGATGGTTGTAGGTCAGCGACAGGTCAACGCCTCGGTTGTCCACCTTGCCATAGTTGGCGTACGGCGTGCTGATAAATCCGGCTTGCGAGGGAATGGTGTTGCGCTGCATGAAGATGTTGCTGCGCAGTTCTTGGAAGAAATCCACTTGCAGGTCGAGGTCGTTGTACAGCCCTAATTCCAAGCCGACATTTGCCTTGCGGGCGGTCTCCCAGGTCAGGTTCTCAACGCCTATCTCGCCCTCTTGCACGCCCGTGTAATAGACATCGCCCGTGTAGCCCCAGTTGTAGCCGTTGGCGTTGTGGTTAATGGTGGTAATATAGGCAAAGCGGCGTGAGCCTCCGATATTGTCGTTGCCAACCAGACCGATAGATCCGCGCAGTTTGAGTTTGGACAGCACCGTTCGGGCAGATTCCATCCAGTGCTCCTCTGAGATGAGCCAACCGATAGCCCCCGATGGGAAAAAACCGTAGCGATGCCCTTTGGCAAAGTTCTCCGAGCCGTTGTAACCGAAGTTGAATTCCGCTACATAGCGGCGGTCGTAGGTGTAGGACGCACGCCCCGCGATACCCTGATTGCGGTAGGGTTGGTAGTCGCCGTTGTCGTAGGAGCGCAGGTTGTAGAGGAACAGTGCATCCACGGCGTGCTTCGAGGCAAAGGTACGGTTGTAGGTCAGCGCAGCCTCAAAGTAGATGCTGTTGTTGCCGTATTCGGCATTGTTGCTGTGGTCGAGAAACTCCGAGCCGTATTTCAGAATCGAATGTACCAGTTCGCCCTCGTCGTTGCGCGATTTCGCCACGCTGTAGTAGTCGGGCGTCTTGCCGCGCGTCATATAGGTGCGGGCATAATAGTCGAACGAGAAGGTGGCTTTGGCACGCAAGCCGGGCGTGATGAATTTCAGGTCTTGCTCAATGGCAAATAGCGATTCCAGTTTGCCGCTTGTGCTGCGGTAGTAGCCGTTTTGCGTACACATCGCCCACGGGTTGTAGCGGTTGGCGGAAGCCAGGGGAATGGTGCCGTCTGAATAGACCGCAGGATGCACGAATGGCGGGGTCTCGAACGCTTTGGCAAATACTTCGTCGGTCGAGGAGTTTGACTTGCGCAGCATCTGCAGGTAGCCGCCTATGTTGAATCGCAGCAGGGTGGTCTTCGTTATGTCCAGATCCACATTTGCCCGCAGGTTGAATCGGTTGAGTTTCGAGCCGGTGTCGTAGGAGAGCGTCTCGTCGGTTGCCATGATGCCCTTCTCGTGGTAGTACGATCCGGTGAGCGAGTAGCGCAGACGCTCCGAGCCGCCCGCCACCGACAGGTTCGCACGCGTGGAGTAGGCAACTTCGTTGGTGATGGCATCCACCCAATCTACATCGGGGTAGAGGTCGCGGTCGTAGCCGTAGTAGGTCTTGAGAATTTGGTCTTTGGTGAATAGCCGCTTGTTGGGGTCGGATTGCAGGCTGTTGAGCAGGTCCATATACTCCGCTGCCCCGATGAATTGCGGCAGTTGGGTCGGCGTGGAGACCGACTGTTCCAGTCTGAGCGATACCGACGGCGGGGCAACGCTGCCTCGCTTGGTGTTGATCAGTATCACGCCGTTGGCGCCCCGCACACCATACATGGCGGACGCAGACGCATCTTTCAGCACGGAGAACGCCTCTATTTCGGCAGGGTCAATGTCGTTGAGCGAGCGCTCCACACCGTCCACCAGCACGAGCGGCGTGGTGTTGCCCGAGAACGACGCAATACCGCGAATCCAGAAGTCGGAGTTGTCGTAGCCCGGCTCGCCGGAGGGCTGTACGGCAATGACGCCTGCGAGTTGTCCGGCAAGGTTGTTGCTCATCGAGCGGGTCGAGCCGACCTGCAGTTTCTTCGGCTCAAGGGCTTGAATCGAGCCGATGACCGATAGTTTCTTTTGGTTGCCGTAGCCGACCACTACCACTTCGTCGAGGTTCTCGGTTTCTTCCTCAAGGGTGATGAAAAAACTGATGTCGCTGCCTACGACTATGGTATGCGTCTTGTAGCCCACATAACTGACCTCGAGGCGCGATTGCTTGCTGGGCACATCCATATAGAAGTGTCCGTCCAGGTCGGTCACCGTGCCGAGCGTAGTGCCCTGCACCTGAATCGTGACGCCGATCAGTGGCTCACGCTGCTTATCCACCACCGTGCCGCTGATGTGTATGGCAGCCGCCTGCATCGGTAGCGGCAGCAAGAGGCATAGCAGCAACAGGGAGTACGGTATCAATCGTATCGTGCGCATATTAGGAAAAGGGTATTAGAAAAGAAAAAAGGTATAGGCGGTTGCTTTTTCCGAACCGAGACCGAAGCAACCGCCGAAATGTTAGTGGCGAGCGCCTACGATGTCGTACGCTTTGTCGCCTCGTAGGATATAGAGTTGCCCGTTGCGGAACACTTTGACGGCTTTCTCTTGCCCGTCAGCCGAAATGTTGCTCGTCGGTGTCTTGCCCGCTACCACGAGCGTCATCGTTTTGAGGTCAAGCGTTAGCGAGTAGTTGTCCGCAGCAGTTACTTTGAACTTCTTGTCGCTGCTGTCTATAGCCTGAATGCTATGCGTACCCGGCGTCAGTTCGGTGTCGGCTACAGTAGCACCAAAGGCACTGTTGGTGTAGTCCCACTTGATGCCGCAGAACTTGAAGTCGCCTGCCTGCAGGTCGCCCGTCCAAGTGAATACGCTGTCTTCCGTTGCGCTGAGGCTCATCTCAATAGCGTTCTTGCCGAAATCCCAACCGCCGACTGCGTCGCCTATCATCCACATCGTGGTCAGTTTGTAGGGAGTGAGGGTCAGTGTGCCGGCAGCAATGTCAATCGCTACATCAAACTTGGTATCCGCTGCGAGCGTGGTGTGGTATTTCGGGTCATCGTTTGCGGGCTTCACGAGCGAGAAAGTGCCGGCTGCGGTAATAGCCTCGCCATCAGTTTTGGGACCATATTGTGTGCCCCAATCCTTCTGTGCCAAGAACTTCAACTCGAGATCCGTGCCTGCCTTGAGCGTCAGCGCACCGGCATACTTGCCGTATTCCGTTTCGGCTATCTCAATAGCGTCTGCCGGTGTCCAGCCTGCCGAGGTGGCCGTGCCGATGGCGTAGAGTCCTGCTTCCGGATATACATCCGCTGCCGCAATCCCTTTGTCGGGCAGGCCGGTACCGTCTGCCACTACGAGCGTTGGTGCGGTGCCAAGGGTAAGTGTCAGGCTGTAGCGTCCGGCGGTAACGACAAACTGATTGTCCGTGCTACCGCTGTTCGTGCCAAGTTGCACCGTGCCGATAGCGAGAGCCTCCTCGTTGGTGGTCGGGCCATACGAGTCGCCAAAGTAGCGATTCGTTGTAGCAAATTTGAGTTTGCCATCTTGCAGGTCTCCCACCCAGGTATAGGTGTCGCCGTCCTGAATCATCATCGGCATACCGAGGCTGTAGTCGCCCGTTACGGCAGGCCCCATCAGATAGATACGGGTAGCGTTGGCGACAGATAGATTGCATGCTAAAAAAGCAGTAAATAATAATTGGTAGAGTTTCTTTTTCATGTGTTTTAGAAGTTAATGGTTAGTAATGTGATTGCCGTGGTAAGAGAGGTCTTTCTCGTTCGGCAGTGCAAAGATAGTGTCGAATGGAGGCGTTTGCAAGTACGGGGAGTATTTTGGGAGTCGATTATTTCTGTAACTACTTCATAATCAGCACAATATGAGTGTATAGGGGGGGGTAAATGGGAGTACTTATTGTACGGTTTTTATGCATTTTCGTTTGAATATATCCGTAGAAAGTGCTATCTTTGCACCACGAATTGTTTATGTTATGTTTCTATTGTTTTCTATATTGTTTCGGCTCGACACCGCTGTGGTCAATCGGCAGCAATATATAGATGCCCGTGAGCAGCGCATAGCCGCTACCGAGGTACTCTATCGTGTGGCGGAGGGCGCGAAGAAATACCGCTTTGCCCAACAACTCTATGCCGCCTACGAATGCTTCGACAACGACTCGGCACTCTACTATGCCGAGCAGAGTTTTGCGCTTGCGCAGACCTATTGCGATGCAGCGGCAGTTCAGCGTGCAACCGTCTGTCGGGCGCAGTGTATGGCGGTGGCAGGCAACTACCGCTTGGCACTCGAACTGTTGCTCCCCTTGCGGGATAAGGTGCTTCCCGAGGTAGCAAATCAGTACTACAGGACGCTGAACCTGACTTATATTTGGCAGGCGGAGTTTACTACCGTGCAGGCAGAGCGTGAGTCGGCACGCCAACACATTCTCCCGCTGCGTGCGTATATCTTGCAGACCGAGACCGACTCGGTATGGTTGGCACAGGAAACGGCACTTGTGCGTATGGAGGAGTCCCCCGCCGAGGCGATCCGTTTGCTGCGACCCGTCTATGACCAACTCCCAGACACCTCCGACTATATCCGCTATTTGGCGAATACGCTTGGCTCGTGCTACCAACGCCTCTATTGGCAGACGGATGACCCGGCGATGCAGGATACGGCGTTGTTCTATTTTGCCCAATCGGCGCTCTGCGATATGCAGCACGGGGTGTTGGAGCATGCTTCCCTCCGCGAGGTGGCACTCATCTTGTTTCAGCGGGGGGATGTGGAACGCGCGTATCAGTACATGAACTGCTGTATCGAAGACGCCGCCCATAGCAAGGCACGCTTGCGCACCATTGAGATGGCAGGCGATATGCCCCTCATCCTCAATACCTACCGCCGTATGATACACGAGCAGTGGCATAAACAACACTTATTGATTGTTTCTCTTGGTGTGGCAGCCGGTGTATTGGTGCTGGTGCTTGTAGGGTTGGTGCTTCTGCTGCGGCGTTGGCGGGCTGCCAATCGGCAACTCTCCCTGCTCAATACCCAACTGCAGGACATCAACGAGCGTCTATCCGTTGCGAATGCACAACTCAAAGACTCGAACCGAATCCGAGATGCGTATGTAACACGCTACATGAGTGAGTGTTCGCAAATCATTGAGACCATGTCGCAGTACCACAAGTCGCTTTTGCGTGCTTCGCTATCCGACAAGCCGAAGACCCTCTTCCAACTGGTTAAGTCCACCGAAGTGATAGACCGCACGCTGCGGGAGTTCTACCGCCATTTTGATGAGACTTTCCTCTCGCTCTTCCCGCATTTCGTGGAGGACTTCAATACCCTCCTGCGTCCCGATGAGCAGTTCCCGCTGCCGCAGCAGGGACACCTCTCGACCGAACTGCGCATATTTGCCCTTATCCGCTTGGGCATCACCGATTCGGAGGATATAGCCCATTTCCTGCGCCTGTCGGTCAAGACGGTCTATAACTACCGCACACAGACCCGCAACCGTGCGCTTGGCGACCGCGACCAATTGGAGCAACAAGTAATGCGTATCGGGCTTTGATAGGCATAGCGTATGGGCATGGACAGACATGGTGCATGTTCATTGTTAATTATTAATTGTTAATTATCCCCGCCGGTTTGCCTATTTCACGCAAATGTTGTACCTTTGTCGGCGTTTTGGTACGAAAATTGAAATCTTTCTGCCGAATATCGAACTTGTCTGCCTAATGAAGAATCACTATCTGTCTCTTTTTCTGCTGTTTGGCGCACTCTGTGTGTCTTCGCTTTCTTTGTCTGCCCAAGAGCAGACCAAACAGCCCGACCTGCAGATAGCGGACAATACTTTCTTCGACCCTACCCGCAAAGAGAAGAAGAAAGACATCTATGAGTTCGAGGTGAAGTATCGCCTCGAAGCGGGCTATGTACAGGCAAACCAACGCACAAAGAACTACTCCTATCCAGATATGTTCCAACACGGTGCGCGTCTGGGTGTGAACTTCGATTTTCTCTTGCCGTACCATTTCAGTTTGCAGGTGGGCGTGTTGTATTCTCTTGCCTACGGTACGCAGGCGCAGCATTGGCGCTCGATGACGGCACAATCGGTACAGACGGAGTATATAAACCACCGTGTGCTGCAGCACGACCTGACTATCCCTATGCGCTGCTACTATACCATTCCGCTTTGGAAAAAGTTGAGTATGTTCTTTTATACGGGACCACAATACCAAATCGGCTTGGCGCAGAAGGATTATCTCGAGACACACTTGAGTGAGCCTACTTTGGCGTGGCTGCAAGAACAGAACATTCAGACTGCTCCCTACGACCGCTATACGGAGGGCGAACTCTATCGCTTCAATATCCAGTATGGCTTGGGCGGCGGCTTCGAGTGGGATAAGTATCGTATCCAATCGGGCTACGATTTCGGGTTGAACAACCTGGTAAAGCATAAACTCATCAGCGACCAACACTTGTGGGAATGGAGTTGGTATGTGAGTTTCGTATATACACTATAGAGGGCATAATAGGGGGCATACTAGTAGAAAAAGTCCTATATAATAGCAGAAGAAGTCTTATAACTATAAGAAGTCCTCTGAATAAACATCTAAATATATAATCTTCTAAAAAGAACTTTCGTTCAGATTCGTTCGGGGTGCCGTGAGGGCTGAGATAATACCCGTTGAACCTGCACAGGTAATTCTGTAGAGGGAAATGAAAAAAACTTACTTCTTAGGAGGCTGCATGGCTGCAGCACTCTTTGTCGGCGGTGTACAGGCGTACGCTGCAGGCGACACTTTGACGGTTGTCATGAACCAAATGGACGACATCCATGTGGTCGGACAACGAGTACAACAAACCACTATCAACCACGAAGTGATAGGCAAAAAGGAACTGAACCGTGACAACACGGGACAGAACCTGCCCTATCTACTCTCGACCGTGCCTGCCCTGCAGGTGACGAGCGATGACGGTCTGGGCGTGGGCTACACCTACTTCCGTGTGCGGGGTACAGATCACACGCGTATCAACATGACCGTGAACGATGTACCGCTCAACGATCAAGAGAGCCAAACGGTTTTCTGGGTGAACATGACTGATATGGCGGCGTCGATGTCGAGCATTGATGTGCAGCGCGGTGTGGGTACCTCGACGAATGGTTCGGCGTCGTTCGGGGCAAGCCTGAATATGCAGACAGGCGACAACGATACGGTGAGCCACTATACGCTGGCATTCAACGGCGGTATGTACAACACCTTCCGTGAGATGGCATCGGCGCATGTGGTGCTGCCAAACCACTGGCGGGCAAACGCACGCTTCAGCAAGGTGAACTCCGACGGATTTCTCTATCGCACCAACTCTGACCTCTATTCGTACTACGGTGACCTCGGCTGGTACGGCAAGCAGACGCAAGTAGTGGCTCGTGTTTTCGGCGGCAAGGAAAAGACCGGCATGGGCTGGGATGGCGTCACCTACGATGTGGCCTACGGCAAGAACGGCGAAGACCGTCGCTACAACCCCGCGGGCGAATACACCGACGCTGACGGCAACACTTGCTACTACGACAACCAAACGGACAACTATGCGCAACAACATGCGCAGTTGGCAGTAACGCATAAGTTCAATCCGAACTGGTCGCTCAACGCAACGCTGCACTACACCCACGGCGGGGGCTACTACGAGCAATACAAGAAAAAGAGTTTCTCCTACTGGGGACTGGATAACTACTACGATGCCAATGGCGAGAAAGTGAAAAAGGCGTACGGCATGTACCGCAAGTTCCTCGATAACCACTTCTTCGGGGCGATCGTGTCGACAAAATATGTGTCCGAGCCGCTGGATGCACAAATAGGGGTGGCTGCCAACGACTACATAGGGGCGCACTACGGCACACTGAATTATATTCAGGACAGTGTCTATGGGGGTGCGCTGCCCGTGAACTATGAATACTACCGCAACCACGCCAACAAGGTGGATGCCAACGCCTACGCAAAGGTGAACTGGCGAGTGATTAACCGTGCGCAAGAGACACTCTCGCTCTACGCAGACTTGCAGTATCGCTATGTGCGCTACCACCGTGACGGTATCAACGACGAAGACATGGAAGACCTGCCGCTGACGGTGAACTACCATTTCTTCAACCCTAAAGCGGGCTTGACCTATCAAAATCACGGGCATTTGCTCTACGGTTCGTTCGCTATGGCCAACCGTGAACCAAGCCGCAACAACTACAAAGAGAATGTAACCTACGATGCCGAGACCGGCGAACTGACAGGGTTGCCCAAGGCAGAGACACTCTACGACTACGAGATAGGTTACACCTACGCACATCCCCGCTTCTCGGTGGGCGCAAACTTCTACTTCATGGACTACGATAACCAACTGGTGCTGACGGGGCGTATCAACGATGTGGGTGCGCAATCGACTACCAATGTGAAGGACTCGTACCGTATGGGCGTAGAATTGACGGCTGGTGTGAAGATACTCGACTGGTTCCGTTGGGATGGGAACTTTGTTCTTTCGCGCAACAAGATACTGAACTACACGGATGCACGGGATGTGTACGATGCAGACTACAACTGGGTGCGCAACGAGGAGATATTCCTCAAAGAGACCACGATCGCTTACTCGCCGATGATTACCGCCATGTCGCTATTCTCGTTCGACTATGCAGGCTTCACGGCAGGCATTCAGACCAATGTGACAAGCAAGCAGTACCTCGACAACACGGAGAATGAGTCGGCTGCGCTGAAAGCCTTTACGACCACAAACCTCAACTTGCAGTATCAGTTGCCCATGACACAATGGTGCCACAAGGACAATGTGCCGCAGATACGCTTGCTCTGCCAACTGAACAATCTCTTCAATGCGAAATACGCTAGCAATGGTGGTAGCGACCTGGCAGTCTTTGAAGACGGCACGGCTTGCTGGCCTTGGTACTACGCTCAGGCAGGCATCAATGTGCATGCCGGCTTCGTGGTCAACTGGTAAAAGGATACGGATTCGACCCCGGTATATGGTCTTGGGGTATCCTCTTTTCCCGAGTTCCTATCCCTGGAGGTCATCTTATAAAAAAGAGCAGAGACGGCATACAAACTGTCTCTGCTCTTTTCGTATAGCGTGTTATAAATTGTTATCCGTGGCGATGGGTCGCCCTTGCGTATGGGTTGCTTATCCCTTGCTTATCCCTTGCTGAAAGGTTGCTGGAAATCAGGCAAGTTCGAGTATCTTTTTTAACCATGCATAGCAACGCTGCGTCGAGGAGATAGAGAGACGCTCCTGCGGCGAATGAACACCGTACATCTGCGGCCCTATGCTAACCATATCGAGGTACGGGTACTTCTCCAAGAACAGCCCGCACTCGAGCCCTGCGTGTATCGCCAACACCTGCGGCTCGGCATGGAAGAGGTCGATATACGCCTGCTTGGTGGTCTCGAGCAACGCCGAGTGCACATTGGGCGCCCAACCCGGATAGCCGTCGCCGTGTGTTACTTCGTCGCACGCCATGGCAAGACTATGCTCCACTTGGTTCTTAATACGGTGCTTCTCCGCTTCGACAGACGAACGCTGGCTGGTGTTCACCTCGATGTACGCCGTGCCGTCCGCCTCCTGCTTCATCTTCACACTGGCGAGGTTGGTGCTGGTCTCCACCAGCCCCGGCATATCCTTACACATGGCAATCATACCGTGCGGGCAGTTGAAGAGCGCAAGAATAAGTTGCTGCGCCTGCTTCTGCGGGATGACTTCGGTGGGCAACGGGGCGTCGCTGAGCGTCAGGCAGAGGTCTTTTTCCACCTCGCCGAACTGCTGCTTCACCTCCTCGGTATAGGCAGCCCAGTCGGCAGCGAGTTGCTCCCGATAGGCGGCAGGTACGCAGATGACAGCCTGTGCCTCGCGGGCAATTGCATTACGCAGATTGCCGCCCTCGATGGTCGCAAGCAGGTAGTCGGTCTTTGCCTGCAGTTGGTAGAGGAAATTGATTATTAGTTTGTTGGCATTGCCTCGCCCCTTGTTGATGTCGTCGCCCGAGTGCCCGCCCATAAGGCCGTTGACCTGCAGGCGTACGGCTTGCCACGACTCACCGTCGGGCAACGCTGCGGGGGTATAGTGCATCTTGGCGAGCGTGTCGATACCGCCTGCGCAGCCGATGAATATCTGCCCGTCGTCCTCGGAGTCGATATTCACAAGGCGTGTACCATGGAGGTAGCCGTCCTGCAACTTGTTCGCTCCCGTAAGCCCCGTCTCTTCGTCGACGGTGAAGAGACATTCGAGCGCAGGGTGCTGCAGGTTCGGGTCGGTCATGATAGCGAGTGCCATAGCGATACCGATGCCGTCGTCTGCCCCTAAGGTCGTGCCTTTGGCTTTGAGCCAATCGCCATCGACAAAGGTCTCGATAGGGTCGTGTTCGAAATCGTGTGCCACATCCCCGTTCTTCTCGCACACCATATCTTGGTGCGCCTGGAGGATAATGCCCTCCTTGTCCTCATAGCCCGCTGTAGCCGGTTTGCGCAATATGACATTCATCGCCTCGTCGACCACGCACTCGATGTTGTGCCGATGGGCAAAGTCCTGCAACCATTGCGATATTTTCTCCTCGTGCTTCGAGGGGCGAGGTATCTTGTTAATCTCTGCGAAGATACTGAACACTTCGCGCGGCTCGATGTTATTCATGGGCTACTTCGTTTTTGATGGTTTCCAAATAGGGCAGCGGGAAAGCAGGACGGTTTGGTCCCGTAGGCTCGCCATAGGCATTGCGCTTGAACTGCCCGTTCTCCTCTTTGCGCTCCTGTCCGTCTAAGTATTTGGTCAGCAGGTATATACCCAGCCGTTGCCATTCTATCATTGTGTTGTCCGCTTGTGCGCAACTGTAGTTAGTAAGGAACTCGCGTGCCTCCTCGTCGCTCAGCACGGCGGCTTGTGCATCCACGCCCGCAATCTGCGTGTTGAACTTGTCCTCCAACGCCGACTGTACTTTCTCAATATCCGGGCGCATGCGGGAGTATTTGGTATACGCCCAGTTTGCCACCAGATTGAATGTCCACCAAGCAGAGGTAGGCGAGTAGGTGTACAGGTCGCCGTTGCCCTCCTCGAAGCAGGCGGGCACATGGTTGCTGCGGCAGTAGATAGGCACATAGACATTGGTGGCAGCGTCGTCCACGCCGAACCAGAAGATACCGCCCGCCTTGGGGTCTGCGTAGCCGCGCATCTGGGCTACGAACGACCATGCGGTCTGCTGCGTGGCGGTCGGGCGCTCGTACCAGTACTTGACGCTATCCACCTCGAACATCAACGAACCGTAGCGCAGTTTGGTATTCCATGAGCCTGCATCCGTACCCTGCGTAATATCGAGCGGCGTGCCCTCGTATTGGTCGCGCATACAGTCCTTGAAATCCTGCACACTCACTTTCCGATTGGGACGGATATAGAGGGGCATTGGCGTGCCTGCGTCCTTGCCGCCCGTCTCGAGGAAAGTCTTCCCGGTGGCGAAGTCGAAGTACGGCTCCATGTCGTCCGAGAAGTGGCGGAAGAAACTCCAAACGCGTGCCTCACAGACATACAAACCCGAGAAATCGTAAGGTGCATAGGCTGCTTGGAACGAGAACTCGCTATCCTTCTTGCCTGTGAAATAGCCTTTCTGGCGTGCGAACTTCACTACATCTTTCGAGTAGAGCCAGTTCTTCTTGTCTTTGAAATCGATGGTGGTGATACGCGCTTGGTTGGCGTGGGCGCAGATACAGTCGTCCGGCACGCGTGTAGCCACCCAGACTGCGCCTTTCTGCCCCGCACCCTTGCCTATCATATCCATTATCCATACCTCGTTGGGGTCGCCGATAGAGAAAGTCTCGCCCTCGCTGGCATAGCCGTACTCCTCTACGAGGCTCGTGATACACGCTATCGCCTCGCGTGCCGTCTTGCAGCGTTCGAGTGCGATATAGATAAGGCTGCCGTAGTCGATACCCGTGGTATCCCATAGTTCTTCGCGCCCGCCCCATGTGGTCTCGCCTATGGTCAGTTGGTGCTCGTTCATATTGCCTATAACGCTATAGGTGTGCGACGCTTGCGGTATCTCGCCCAGTGGCTTGCCCGAGTCCCAATCGCGTATGGCACGCATAGTGCCTTTGGGATAATCCGCAGCAGGCGAGAAATGCAGAAACCCATAGAGGGAATAACTGTCCGCCGCATACGAAATCAGCGTCGAGCCGTCGGTCGTGGCATCTTTGCCTGCAATGAAGTTGGTGCAAGCAAAGGCATTGGCTGCCGAAATGGCTGCGACGGTAAAGAAGAAAACCATTCGTTTCATAATGTGTGGCTGTTTAAGGGAGTGAATAGTGTATTGGAATTATGCCGTATAGGCTATGGCGTAGCAGGCTATGCATAGTGTGTGGCTAAGCCTTTGTTATACTGTATATTGGGCTCGTTTGGGTTTTGTCGTCAGTGGCGACACGCCACCGACACGCTGCCGGGTTGCCGCGGCCTTGAGAGCGATGTTGTAGGCCTTGCGGTAGTATTTGAAGAACGCACGCCATTCGGCTTTTCGGGCAAGTGCGGCTGCGGCTTTGCGTGCCTTCTCCACCTCCTCGGGCGTGTACTGCAGATAGTGCAGCAGGGTGTCGGCTATCTGCTCGACCACCTCGTGGTAGTTGCTGTCCGTGCGGCGAATGACGACTACGCCCTCCTCCGGCGTACCGTGCGTCGCACCCTCTTCTTCTGCCCACGCACCGAATCCCGCCAACGAGGTAGTAATGGTCGGTATATGGAACGCCACACTCTCGAGCGGCGTGTAGCCCCAAGGCTCGTAGTAGGACGGGAAGACGGTTGCGTCCATGCCGATAAGCAGGTCGTAGTAGGTGTAGCCCTTGCCCCCGTCGGTGTTCGGACGGTTGCCGAAGAGCGGGTCGTTCCCGTCGAGGTAGTAGGGGATGCAAACTACGCTCACTTGCCCAAAGCGCATCACGGGTTTGTCGAGATACGGGATACACACCAGTGCCACCACCTCGCGGCTCGTCGGCAGTACTTGGTAGAGTTTCTCGCCGAGACGCTGCATGCTGTCGAAGAAGACATCAATGCCTTTGTTCTTCCATTCCTGCCGCCCTGCAATACCTACCAAGAGGGCGTTTGCGTCTATGGCATGCCCTATCTTGTCGCCCGCTACCGCCAGCAGTGCCTCGCGAGCCGCCTTGCGTTTGGCAGCGAATGCCTTGCCCGTCGGTACGAAATCCGGCTCGAACCCGTTGGGCGTAACAATATCTACTTCTTTGTCTAATAGTTGCTTACACTCACGCGCCGTTATCTCGCTTACGGTAGTGAAACAGTCCGCCCATTTCGCACCCATCTTCTCTACGGAATGCTTGCTTACCATGTTCAGTTCTTCCGCCATTTGGTCGCCGTGGTAGCCCTCGAAGTAGTCATAGAGCGGCTTGCCGTTGCCCGCAATCGACCGCCCGATACCCGTCGCATGCGTAGTGAAGAGCGTACCTATCTCGGGACAGAAATGGCGCAGGTAGAGCGTGGCGAACGCGGTCTGCCACTCGTTGGCGTGCGCTACGGTGTGTGCTTCTCCTTGCGGGGTGTGGGCGGCTATGTAGCGGTAGAGCGACTCCATCGTCTGCCCCGCTGCATAGCCGAAGAGGCACGACTCGTCGTAGTCGCCGTAGGCAGCGTGGCTCTGTACGCCGTACTGCTCCCACGCCCATGCGTATATCTCGTTCTTCTTTGCCCAGAGTGCGTCTGCCCGCAGCAGCACGGTGAGCGGTGTCTCGGGCACATCCCATCGCCCGATGCGGATAGGTATCTCGCTGTGTGTCTGTCGGTAATCCTTTGCCCATGCGGCGAGCCAGGCGGGTATGCTCTTGGCGTCGCGGCATTCTACGAAGTGTATATCGCTGTGTGTCCCGAAGTCAGGGCCGAAGAAAACGACTTGGTCGGGGTGTTCTTTCTGCATCGAGGCAGCACGGGTCGAGAGAACGGCGTAGATGCCGCCCACGCGGTTGCATACCTCCCATGCGGTCTCGAAGATGTAGTCCGGTTGTTGCATACGGTTATCGCTCTTTGTCGTCTGTGATGATACGGTTCACGCCCCCGAGTCGGTTGAGTGTGGTCGGGGCGGTGGTATAGCGGTTGTTGTCGGTGTTGATGAGGGGCATATAGCATACCGAGTCTGTTACTGCCCAATAGAGGCGGTTGTTTACGATGTCCACCGCCACGGCAGCAGTCGGCTGCGGCTCTATCTGTACACGGTTTGTCCCGTTGAGGTTCGCCACATATAGCCCGTTCGCGCGGTAGTATATCTTGCGGTTAACAATGCGGAACCCCTCTATGCCGGGGAATGTTGCCTGCAATCCCCGTATTGTAAAGGTGCTGTCGTTATAGATCTGCACGCTGTCCTGCACGGCCTCGAGGAGGGCTACCTGCTCGGCGTTCGTGGTCGGCTTTGGGGCTTCGTAGCGTGTGCCGAAGATGCGTTGCGCATAATCCCCGTCCGTAGCGCGGAAGAGCATGGCGGTGGTCGCCGTGTCCGTTATTTGGTAGGTGTGTTCTACTACGGTGGTGTCGCCGTTCAGTACCACAACCAGCCGCACCACTTCCTCGTTGCTGCCCGCTTGCTCAAAGTAGAGCGTATAGGTCGAGGCGGTGTTCGTCTCGCTCACTTGGGTGTACAGGCGGTTGCTGCCTATGCTCCACTCGTACGATAGGTCGTAGTTGTATGGATTATAGACCAATGCCGTAAAGGTAACATCTTGGAAGATAGGTATCGCCGTCGTGTCCGAGCAAGAGAAGTTCGGCACGGTGTCATAGACGGTGATGTCGCGGGTCTTGGTCAGCGAGTTCTTCTCGTCTACTTTCAGTACCACGGTGTAGGTGCCGGGGTTCTTATAGGTATGGTAGGGCGATTTCGAGGTCGAGGTAGAGCCGTCGCCGAACGACCACGCCCATTTCTCGCCGTCCGAGGCGAGGTTGCTGAACGATACCGACTGCCCTGCTCTGGGTTCGGTCGGAGTGTAGGAGAAGTCAACCGTGGTTCGCTTGCACGCCATAAGGGCGCAGCCAATCAATAACAGTATGTATTTGCGTTTCATAAGTCTGCGTATCTTGCTTATTTTCTGTGTGTTCGAGTATGAACCAATGCATCTCTTCGTCTCGTCGGAACCAAGTCAGTTGCCGCTTGGCGTAGTGGCGTGAGTTCTGTTGTATGCGTGCCACGGCATCCTCTCGGCTGCATGTCCCGTCGAAATAGGCGAACAACTCGCGGTAGCCCACGGTCTGCAGGCTGTTGCGGTGGCGGAGCGGATAGACGCGCCTTGCCTCATCTTCCAGCCCTGCCTCCATCATCTGTACCACCCGTCGGTTGATGCGCTCGTAGAGATCTGCCCGCTCTCGGTTGAGCCCTATCTTGATGATGCGGAACGGTCTTGTTGCCTGTGCCTGCCGCCTGTAGGAGGAGAAAGTGCCTCCCGTGGTGCGGCATACCTCGAGGCAGTGGAGCAGCCGCTGCGGGTTCTGTTGGTCTACCTCTGCCCAGTAGTCGGGGTCGGCTTTCCGCACCTCATCTTGCAGCCAGCCCAGTCCCTTTGCCCGATAGTCTTCCGCCAATGCCTGCCGCAGTTCCGCCGTGGCGGCGGGTATGTCGTCCAGCCC
The DNA here is from genome assembly GCA_963619585.1 of Azospirillum sp. CAG:239. Taxonomy (GTDB): domain Bacteria; phylum Bacteroidota; class Bacteroidia; order Bacteroidales; family Paludibacteraceae; genus Colicola. The sequence continues at coordinate 1,437 of CAVEXR010000037.1, read as the reverse complement.
CTTGCAGACGGCGTCTATGTAGAGCATGCTGCCGCCCGTCAGGAGAAGCGTTTGGTGTGTTCGAAACAGTTCCTCTGTCAGGTTGAGTACATCTCGTTCGTACTGCCCGGCGTTGTAGTCTTCTGTCAGCGAGTGCGTGCCTACGAAATAGTGCCGTACCCGTTGCTGTTCTTCGGCAGTGGGTGCGGCTGTCCCGATGGGTATCTCACGGTATATCTGCCGTGAGTCTGCATTGATAATAGGGCAATGCAAATACTCTGCCAAACGCAGGCTCAGTTCTGTTTTTCCTACGCCTGTGGGGCCTGTCAGTACCAGCAGGGTGGGTCGCTGTTCTGCCGTGTGCTTGGGCGTGTCAGAACATGGAGCCATCGTCGAAACTGAGGTCTTGGAAACCTTCGGAGTCGATGTCTTCGGCGTCGTATTGGCTGTCTCCGTAGAAGTCGTCGTCTAGTCCGAGGTCGTCGCCTTTCGTCCCTTTGCCGAGGGCAGTCAGGGGGTCTTCGCTCTTGAGTTGTTTGGGTGCATTGCCGGTGCTTTTGACGCAGCGCACGCCGTCCATGGTGCCGGGGAGTATCTCTTTTAGGTTGCCGAAGAAGTACCGCTCGAACATGGGGTCAAAGACATATATTAGTCGCTGTCCTTGTTCGGTGAGCAGGTCGCTTAGTCGGGTATCTTCCATGACCATGTTGTCGTATTCGAAGTTCGCTCCCATGGGCATTAGGGTTATCTCCTGCTCTTTCTCCCACTCGTCGTTGCAGAGGTAGAACGAGGTCATTTGGTCGTCGGAGTAGTGTACGCTCTCGAGGATAGCCTTGTGCAGGTCTAGGAAGGAGGCTTCGCTGTCTGCCTCGAACACGCGTCGGAAGTTAGCGTCTCCCTCTTCGCACGAAAAAGTAATCTTGTATATCATAATCTAAAATGTATATTCGTCGTATTTTGTTCCGATTTCAGCCCCATCCACCCCCAAAGAATGCATTGCCGTGTCCCAATCCCGCCCCATAGAGTGCAAACCCTGTGGGCGCGGCTGTCCTCGTCCGCAACGAGTGAGCCGTCGGGTTCATGTCCCTCAATATGGCAACTATACTAACTATAACATCTATAGTAACTATCACATCGAATGGCAGTCAGCAGGTCCCGTTCTCTGAGGGGTCGGTGGGAGTCCGAGCCTGTTCCTTGCTTTTCCCGTGCAAAGATACAACTATTTTCGCAGACTGCAAAGGATAATCTCAAAAACCTCTTCATCTTTGCCTAAAATCTTCTCCATAGTCCCCTCGTTCCGTCCCGAAATCGTCCCATCCCCCTCCCGAATCCTTCCTTGAATTTTTTCGAAATCTTCTCGAACCCGTCCAAGAATCGCCCAAGAGTATTCTCGAAACTTTCTAAGAATCATCTATAAGTCATCTCACAATCATCTCACAACCATCCCCGCCCTAATCC
>CAVEXR010000036.1:0-24887 GCA_963619585.1 Azospirillum sp. CAG:239 | reverse complement strand
CCAAGTTCCAAGACTAATCGCTCTTGTGCATACAAAAAAAGAGGGATTGCCTATCGGGGCAGTCCCTCTTTTCGTGTCTGTATGTGCATAGTTGCCTTCTATCCTCCCTATATCCTCATTGCATTTTGCTTGTGCCGATTCTCTGATGGGATAGACTTTGTGCATAGGTTCCGAGGATATAATTTGGCAGTATCGTTTTTTTGTCGTACCTTTGTGCGCAAATATCCTGCAACTCATTCTTTTAGTATAACTTATATATGAATCGATGAAGAATTTTGTAGAAGAACTACGCTGGAGAGGCATGCTCCAAGATATCATGCCGGGTACCGAAGAACAACTGAACAAAGAAGTTACCGCAGCCTATGTCGGCATCGACCCGACGGCAGACAGCCTCCATATCGGTCATCTCTGCGGTATTATGATGCTGCGCCACTTGCAGCGTTGCGGGCATAAGCCTATCGCTCTGATAGGCGGCGCTACGGGTATGATTGGCGACCCGAGCGGTAAGTCGGCTGAGCGTAACCTGCTCGACGAGCCCACCCTTCGCCACAATCAGGAATGCATTCAGCGCCAGTTGGAGAAATTCCTCGATTTCCACTCTACGGCGGCCAATGCAGCGGAGTTGGTCAACAACTACGACTGGATGAAGGACTACACCTTTCTCGATTTCGCCCGCAATGTGGGCAAACTCATCACCGTCAACTATATGATGGCCAAAGACTCGGTCAAGAAACGCTTCAACGGCGAGTTCTCGCAGGGTATGTCCTTCACGGAATTCACCTACCAGTTGTTGCAGGGCTACGACTATGTCTATCTCAATAAGAACAAGGGCTGCAAGTTGCAGATGGGCGGCAGCGACCAATGGGGCAATATCACAACCGGCACGGAACTTATCAAGAAGATGGGCGGTGGCGAGGCGTATGCGCTCACTTGCCCGCTGATTACCAAAGCCGATGGCGGCAAGTTCGGTAAGACCGAGAGTGGCAACATTTGGCTGGACCGTCGCTATACTTCGCCCTACAAGTTCTACCAGTTCTGGCTCAATGTGGGCGACGAAGACGCCAAACGCTATATCAAGATATTCACTTCGCTCGAGAAGGAGGAAATCGACGCCCTGATAGCCGAGCACGACCAAGCGCCCCACCTGCGTGCGTTGCAGAAGCGTCTTGCCAAAGAGGTTACCATTATGGTGCATAGCGAGGAGGACTACAATGCAGCCGTAGAGGCCAGCAACATCCTTTTCGGTAACGCCACGGCGGAGGCGCTGCACAAGTTGGATGAGGAAACTTTCCTGCAGGTCTTCGAGGGTGTAGAACGCTTCGAGGTCAGCCGTGATGAGTTGGCAGCGGGTATTGCTCCGCTCGATTTGTTGGCCGAGAAGACGCCTATTTTCCCCAGCAAGGGCGAGGCGCGCAAGACCATCCAGTCAAACGGTTTCTCGATGAACAAAGAGAAATTGACCGACCCGCAGACGCCCATCACCACAGCGGCTCTGCTCAACGATAAGTACATTCTTTTCCAGCGTGGCAAGAAAAATTACTATCTTGTTATCGCTAAATAATAGTGGATACAAAGCAGATACAGACTCTTTTCCGTTCGGCGGGAGTACGCAACTTTGCTAAGTTGCTGTCGGCGAATGTTGTAGCGCAGGCGATAGGCTTGTTCGTTTATCCCGTGCTTACGCGCCTCTACGCGCCCGATGATTTTGGTTTGCTGAATTTGTTTTTGAGTATTGGTGGCGTACTGGTTATTCTTGCAACGGCGGAGTACCAGTACGCCATCGTGCTTCCAAAAGACGACAAACAAGCCCGTGCCGTCTTTCATGTCGGTGGGATTGTGTTGATTAGCGTTGTGCTGCTGACAGGGCTGTCGGTGGTGTTCTCTCGTCCTATTGCCAGCCTGTTTAATACGCCCTCACTTGCTCATGACTACTGGCTAATGCCGTTCTATGTTGCTGTGTCGGGGCTATGGGTGCTACTCAACTATTATTACACACGCCAACGCCAATTCGGGCGTATCAGTCGCTACCAACTCTCGCAATCGGTTCTCAATGCAGGGGCAAAGGTGTCTTTTGGCTTTGCGGGAGTATTGCAAAGCGGACTTCTTCTATCCACTGTGCTTGCATCCCTATGTTCCATAGCAATGAGCATCGCTGCCGCGTGGAAACAAGGTCTACGCCAACTCCTGCATATAGATAAAGAGGAATGTCGTACAGCCGCTCGAGAGTACGCCAACTTTCCCAAGTACTCTCTCCCTCGTGCATTGGTCAATAATTTGAGCGGTGCACTTCCGTCGTTGCTTCTGACTCCTTTCTTTGGCTTAGCCAACTTGGGTTTCTGGGGCATGGCGCTGACGCTTGCTTTCCGCCCCCTCAATATGATTTCCCAGTCGCTCTATCAAGTACTATTCGAGAACACTGCACAGCGGGTTAATCAGCGTCTTTCGATACGCCCGACTATCTTGCGTTTTCTGTGCCTGACGCTTGTGGTTGCCGTGCCGTGCTTTGCAACGTTGTACTTTGTGCTACCGGCGCTTACTCGTTGGCTGCTTGGAGCAGAATGGGAAATATCGGGGCATTACATCCGAGTCATGTTGCCGTGGCTGCTAATGTCTGTATTAGTTGCACCGATTTGCTTTTTGAGCGATATATTCAAAAAACAGAAAATAGGACTGTACTTGGAAGTACTGCTTATCGTTTTGCGTCTGTTGGGCTTGGGAATTGGTATATGGCAACATAGTTTCTTCTATGCCATTGCGGGCTACAGTATAGCCGGAGCCATCGTTATCGGCATACAACTGCTATGGTACTTGTCCCTTGTACGCAACTACGAACGAGGCTTGCAGACCGAATGATATACTGACATTAGTTCTTTGCCCACAGTATCATAACGGTATTTATCTCCGTATTGTCGGATATGCTCTGCGGAATAATCATCCAAATGGCTCACCATTTCGAGTATGGCGTTAGTAAGAGCCTGTTCGTCTTCTATAGGGACGAGAATACCGCAGTCGTTGTTCACCATCTCGGGAATACCTCCTGCTCTACTACTAATAATAGGTAGCCCTACTGCCATACATTCGGATAATACGACAGGTGCGTTTTCATATCTTGAGAAGAATAGAAAAGCATCGCTGCCATACATCCACCGACATACCTCAATCGGAGGAACCTCGCCTGTAAAACGAATGCTGCCTGTCGGGAACTGCAGGCTGTCAGCATATTTCTTGTCTCGTTCAAAGTCCATTCCTGTGCCGACAACCACTAATTCCATATTCTCATTTCTTGCGAGGGCATTCCGATAAGCACGGAGCAGACCTTGTATATTCTTGGATTGCTCGTCAAAGCAACTTACATGCAGCAATCGTATTCTATTAGAGTTGCGTGGAATACGCTCGGTAGGTTCCTTATAGAAGAAATCGTCTACCACATTATGTGCTCTCTCCCAATGACTACAGCGGATGCCGCATTGCTTCATGGCCTCTTCCAACATCTGACTGACTGGCATAATGCACGATGCTTTGCGGGCAATATATTTCATGGCTTTGCCATGCCATCCTCCTTTGAACGAAAAGTTAGCAGGCAGATATCCGCTCCAATGCTCAATAATGACAAATGGGATATGATAGCGTCGGCGCAAGTAGAGAGCCAACACGCCGTTCTTATCAAGCACATTCATCTGTACCGCATCCGGTGCTCCCCACTCGCTATGAAGTCGCTTCCACGAGCGTGCCATCTCCCACAACCATTGCACACCCGTTGCTTCAGAGTAGAGTACACGCACATCCGCTCCTTGTTGCGCAACGGCTGCAGCATGCTTCTGCACAAAAAGTCCCGCCATTGCATCCCGCTGGGTCGGATACCACGCACTAAGAAACAGTACTTTCATTGCATTCGTTGGTATAGTGCTACAGGACCTTCGTGCCAGAGTTTAGTGTGCTCTTGCTCGAGTTGACGGTACATATCCGATTGGTAGATACGGCAAACGGCATCCACTACATTCTCGCGGGTATCTTCCGTAAGCATAGCGGCAATGCGGCTTACTTTCGATGGTAGTAGAAGATATAAGTTTTGTTGTGTAATCTCTGTCATAGGGTAATTTTGTCGGCTTGAATAAAAGATAAGCATTGGAGAGATTTCTCGGTGTGAAAAAGGTATTGGTCTACTAATGTATAAGTTTTCAATTCCTCTATCAAGTTCTGCTTCGTGAGCAATCCACCTTCGTAGAGTGCAAATGCAGCATACACTTTGTCGTTGGCTACAGGTCCATAGACAATATCGTAGGTGTGTTGGTAGTTTCTGTCTGTTCGATTGCGCATGACAAAATCCAACCACTCCTCTGTTGGTGTGTTGAATTGCAGAAAAGATAAGCCGTCTATTCGGTTGAGAGAATAACTATTTACAAAGCCCTCTGGTGCCTTCCTTTCTTGCATTTTCCGTTTCACCCACATAGTGGCTTGTTCGAGTGAAGTGGTCGTGTAGAACCCGGTACCATAATCCAATGTGCGATTAGGAATGCGTATTTCGGGTGTTGGGACAATTTCTAAACTGCCGTGGTAAACTATCATGTTTGGTTGTTTTTGTGTAGGTGGATAAATTCGTTAATGTCTTCGAGTATCCATTGCGCACTCTGGGTGTGCAGTACCTCAAAGTTGTCTGCCAAATAAGGCAATACACCCCATTGTGCCAGCCGTCTTACGGCTTCGGCACCGGTGATGCGCTCCTGCTCTTTGTATTTTTCTATACAAAAAGACAAAAAATAAGCAATATCTTGCGTGTGTGCGTTCATGTACTATATTCCCCGCAAAGGTACGACAAATTTTGGCAATTTCCAAATATTGTAGGGCATTCGGTCGAGGAAAACATCGGTTTCTTGCGTATGTGGGCAAAAAGCCGTACCTTTGTAGGCTTTTCGTGAAACAATACGAATACTTTTTTAGATGGATACTACTCCTACTTTTCAAATGGTGGCGAAGACTTTCAAGGGATTGGAAGATGTCTTGGCGCAAGAACTTACGGAACTCGGGGCTGTCGAGGTACAAAAAGAGCGTCGTGCAGTCTCTTTCTCGGGAGATAAGGCGTTGCTCTATCGGGCGAACTTTGCCTTGCGTACGGCTACGCGTATCTTGGTGCCGATCGCTGTGTTTCGTGCCACCGATGCCGATGCAGTCTACGAGCAGGCAAAGCAGATAGACTGGTCGCTCTATATGCAGGTCGATACCTCATTTTCTATTGATTCGACGGTTTATTCCGATACTTTCCGCCATTCGAAGTATGTTACCTATCGTGTCAAGGACGCCATAGCAGACTACTGGATGGAGCATGCTTCCCGCCGCCCGAATGTCAAACTGACCGACCCTGATTTGAGTCTCAATGTACATATCGCAGGCGAGCAGGTTACACTGTCGCTCGACAGCACGGGCGAGAGTTTGCATAAGCGTGGCTATCGTGTGGCGAATACCGAAGCCCCTATCAATGAAGCACTTGCAGCGGGTATGCTCCTCTTGGCAGGTTGGCACGGGCAGTCCGATTTCTATGACCCTATGTGCGGTTCGGGTACACTGCTTATCGAGGCAGCACTCATTGCCCTCAATATCGCTCCGGGTGTGTTCCGCAAAGGCTATGCGTTCGAGAAATGGGCGGACTTTGACCGTGACCTCTTCGAGTCTATCTACAACGACGACTCTTCCGAGCGGGCGTTTGCGCACCATATCTACGGTTCTGATGCAGGCTACTATGCCGTGCAGACTGCGTTGAAGAATATCAAGTCGGCGGGTATGCAGCACCATATCTCTGTGCGTCAGATTCGTATCGAGGAGATTCGCCTTGCGGGCGAGGAGGGTGCCCCGAGCACAGAGGGTGCATTGGTGATGATAAACCCACCTTATGGTGAGCGTTTGGCGCAGGATAAGGATGTGCTTGCCCTTTATCAGGACATAGGTAAGGCGCTTAAGTTCCAGTTCGCAGGTGCTACGGCGTGGATTATTTCCTCCAACGAGGACGCTCTGCATTGTCTTGGGTTGAAACCGACCGAGAAGATTCATCTCCTCAATGGCGAGTTGGATTGCCTCTTCAATAAATACTGCCTCTTCCAAGGCGAGCATAAGGAGTGGAAGAAGACGCACCCCACCGAGCATAAGGACACGCCTCGTCCTGTTGCGAAAGACCGTAAACCCTATCGTAAGGACGCCAAGCCTTTTCGCAAAGACGCAGCCCGCAAACCCTTTGCCAAAGACAACAACACCGCTCGCAGGCCTTTCCGTAAGGACGAAAACTCCGACCGGAAGCCCTTTGCCAAGCCATTCTCTAAAGACAAGGAAGGGTCTCGCAAGCCGTTCCGTAAGGACAAAGACGCAAACCACCCATCGTTCCGTAAGGATACGCCTATGAAGCCTTTCCGTGGCGGGCGTACTAATTCTTTCCGTCATAATGAATCCGATTCACATAGCAGACTATAATTACCAACTTCCCGACGAGCGTATTGCCAAGTATCCGCTTGCGGAGCGTGACCATTCCAAACTCCTTGTCTATCGTGACGGCAAGGTGAGCGAGGATATGTTCTATCGGGTGGGGGAGTATATCCCTGCCGATTCGCTCTTGGTCTATAACAATACCCGTGTCATCCAAGCCCGTTTGGTCTTCCATCGGGCGAGTGGGGCGCGTATCGAGGTCTTCTGTTTAGAGCCGCTTACGCCGCACGACTACCAACTCTCGTTGAGCAGCACTACGGGCTGTACATGGAAATGTATGATTGGTAACGCCAAGAAGTTCCGTGATGCCTTTGTCGAACAGTCTGTTACGCTGCCGGATGGCGAGCAGGTTACGCTCCGTGCTGCGAAAGGCGAGCAGACGGGCAATACGTTTGCCGTCTCTTTCTCGTGGGACAATGCGAACCTTTCTTTTGCCGAGATACTCGATGCCGTGGGCGAATTGCCTATTCCGCCGTACCTCAATCGTAAGACGGAGGAGAGCGACAAGACGACCTACCAGACGGTCTATTCGCGTATCAAAGGCTCTGTGGCAGCCCCTACGGCAGGGTTGCATTTCACCACCGCCGTTCTCGACGACCTCCGCAGTCGGGGTATTCGGATTACCGAACTGACCCTCCATGTGGGTGCAGGCACTTTCCAGCCGGTGAAGACGGAGAACGCCAATGAGCATACCATGCATACCGAGATTATTGCCGTCCCCCGTCAGGCTATTGCGGACATCCTTGCCAACTTGGGGCATATCGTGGCGGTCGGTACGACGAGTATGCGTACGCTCGAGAGCCTCTATTTCTTGGGCGAGATGGTGCAGCGGGGCGAGCATGAACTCCATGTCCCGCAGTTTGCGCCCTACGAGGGCGAACATCCGCTTTCGCCTGCCGAGTCGTTGCAGGCACTGCTCGACTATCTCGACCGCACGGGGCAGCAGACGCTCCATGCCGAGACGCAGATTATGATAGAGCCTGGCTATTCGTTCCGTATTGTAGACCAATTGATTACCAATTTCCATCAGCCCAAATCTACGCTGCTGTTGCTTGTCAGTGCATTTGTCGGTGGCGATTGGCATACTATTTATGACTATGCGCTGTCTCACGACTTCCGTTTCTTGAGTTATGGCGACAGCAGTATTCTTTTCCGCCGTTCATGATTGATACTCATTGCCATATTGACGACCCGCAGTATGCGGCAGACCTATCGGCTTTTCTTGCAGCGCAGCGTGAGGGCGGCGTCGAGTGTATGCTCGTTCCGGGAGTAGATGCTTCGTCTATTGCTTCGGTGGGCAAGGTGTGCGACCGTTTCCCCGATTATCTTTTCCCCGCGTTGGGCTTGCATCCGGAGAATATCACCTCCGACTATCGCGAGCAGTTGGCGGCCATCGAGCAGGAACTCTTTGCACCTCACCGCCGCTATATTGCCGTGGGCGAGATAGGACTTGATTACCATTTCGATACTACCTTTAAGGCAGAGCAGCAACAGGCGCTGCATACGCAGTTGGAGTGGGCGGAGCAACTCGGCTTGCCCGTGATGATTCATTGCCGTGATGCGGTCGAGGATTGCCTGTCGATACTGCGTCAGCACCCGCATCTGCAGGGGGTGTTCCATTGTTTCAGCGGCAGCCGCGAGGTGGCGGAGCAGGTACTTGCACTGGGCTACTACCTCGGCATCGGCGGGGTGCTGACCTTTAAGAACTGCAAGTTGGCAGATACCCTCTCGCACATCCCCGTACAGCGTTTGGTGCTCGAGACCGACTCGCCTTATATGACTCCCGTGCCGCACCGTGGCGAGCCGAATGAGAGTCGTTGGATGTCTTTTGTTGCCGAGCGTTTGGCAGACATCTATCTTCTCTCGCCGGCGGACATCGACCGTATCACCACGCTGAACGCCCGCACCCTTTTCAAACTCTAATTTTCATGGCAATGTCCTCTTTCCGTGCTTTTCTCAATCGCAATGCCCTGATACTCTCGATGGCATTTGGTGCATTGGCGTATCCTGTCTTTTGGCGGTGTATGCCTATTCTGCCGTGGTTGATATTCTTCATGCTGTTCTTCACATTTTGTAAGGTGAACCCGGCGGATTTCCGTCTGCGCCGTTGGCATTGGGCAGTCTTGGTGGTACAACTCTTGCTGACGGTGGGCGGTTTCTATCTTGTGCAGTGGGTATGTACACTTTGTGGTGCCACGCAGGAGCAGACGCTCGTGCTTTCGCAGGGGTTGATGGTCTGTTTCGTGATGCCCACAGCGACTGCTGCGCCTATTATCGCAGGCAAGTTGGGCGGCTCGATACAGAACCTTACTACCTTTACGCTCTTGAGTAATGCAGCCACAGCGATAGTCGTACCGGTCTTCTTCCCCATTGCCAACCATACGGACATCGCCTTTTGGTCGGACTTGTGGATGATATTGCAGCGTGTCTGCCCGTTGTTGTTAGGGCCTTTCTTGGCGGCATGGCTGCTGCGACTGTCGTACAACGCCGTGCAGCGTCATCAGAGTACGGGGAAAACTTTCTCTCTCTCTCGTCGCCTGACGGGTATGCCGTTCTATCTCTGGCTCTGCTCGCTCATGGTGTTGATGGCGAATATTACCCATACGCTTGTTGAGGCGCACTACGATTACGCCACGCTCCTCGGTTTGTGTGTAGGCTCTTTCGTAGCGTGTATGCTCCAGTTCTATCTTGGTAAGGTGATAGGCTATCATCTCCCCGCCGCCACTATCGGGGTCGAGAGCCACGACGAGGAAATTAATCCCGAGGCAACGCCCCACGATATGCGCTCGGTGAGCAAGGTGACGGCGGGGCAGGCGTTTGGGCAGAAGAATACTTCGTTGGGCGTGTGGTTGGCGCAGTCGTACCTCTGTCCGTTGTCGGCGATAGGTCCTGCAGCGTATATCATTTGGCAGAATATCTTCAATAGTCTCCAACTCTCTTTCCTTGCCCGTAAGAAAATCACCACACGACCTCCCCAATAGTGAGCGCAGCAAGAAGGAATCAATTCCTAATTCCTAACTCCTAATTCCTAATTAAACCCATGTTTCTCCTCTCTTGTTATCTTTTTCTCTCTCAGGTCTTGGCTTTCCCCACGGCGGAGGGGTATGGACGCTATACTACGGGCGGTCGTGGCGGCAATGTCTATTATGTTACCCGTCTCGACGATTGCACCGACGACAACCTCGTCGAGGGCACGCTTCGTTGGGCGCTTCGTAGCGGTGACGACACGCCCCGTACGGTGCTTTTCCAAGTCTGCGGTACGATTTATCTGACTTCCAAACTCAAACTTGCCCACCCGAATGTGACTATCGCAGGGCAGACTGCCCCGGGCGGAGGCGTGTGCATAGCGGGTGCGAATATCTATATGTGTCAGCCTAATGTAATTATTCGCCATATCCGTTTCCGTGCAGGCGATATCCCTTCGTCCAGTTATCCTTGTTTGGATGTAGAGAATACGCACCATGTCATCATCGACCATTGTTCTTTCTCTTGGTCTATGGAGGAGTGCCTCACGATGTACGACACCGACTCTACTACCGTGCAGTGGTCTATTATCGCCGAGGGGTTGTACAACTCCAAGAATGCGAAAGGGGCGCGAGCGTATGCCACGCAGTGGGGCGGTGAGCATGCCACGATGCACCATTGCCTTATCTCCAACTGCCACAACCGTACGCCTCGTTTCAATGGCGTGCGCGACGAGGCGAATCTCTCGCAGGGCAAGCGCGACCACGATGCGCAGGTCGACAACGAGTTCCTCAATAATGTGGTCTTCAATTGGGGGAAGAAGAACTCCCTTTATGGGGGCGAGAACGACACCACCAAGAATCGCAACGCCGAGGGTACGCCGTTGGGCTTTAATCGTGTCTATTTGGTCAATAACTATTTCCGTTGCGGCCCTGTTACGCACGCCGTGGGGCTCTCTGCCCGCTATTTCGTGCAGGGCAGCAGCAAGAACGGTTACGGGCAGTGGCTATTGAGCGGCAACGAGTTCGAGACGGGCAATCCGTACAACCGCACCGACAAAACTTGTTGGCAAGACTCCGTGCTGCGGCTCGTCAACAAGGACAATCTCTATGGTTTTGTGGAGAATAACGCCGACCGTGCGTTCAATCTCGACGGCGTACAGGCGGGCGAGGCTGCTTTCTCCCGTTATGTCCTCTCGCAGCCCGTGGTCGAGAGCGGTATTGTCGCCGAAGAAGCACTGGCGGCATACCATAAGGTTACTACGCTGGCAGGTGCGTCTTTACCTCGTCTGGACGAGCAGGACACGCGCTTGTTGGCAGAGGCGGCGGGTAAGCAGGAACCGCAGTTCGCCGGCGCTACGCAGAAGACTTGGTTCGGCATTATCGACTCGCAGAACGACATCCGTTTCGCCCGCGAGGACTGCTTCTATGTGGGCGACAGCGTAGTGGGCAACTACCCGTTCTTGGACGCCGTGGAGGGCGATTCGTTGGCGTTGGATACCGACCTCGATGGTCTGCCCGACGTGTATGAGATCGAGATAGGGCTCGACCCGACTGACCCGCAGGACGCAGCGCAAGTGGCAGCGCAATCCACCGCTACCGAACCTGCTGCGGGAGCATCGGGCTACACCTATTTGGAGGTCTACCTCAACGGTGTCGCCGACGGCACCATCGATAAGTCGCAGTACGAGACGCAAGCCTATGTCTCCCAAGAGCCTGAGAAACCCCTGTCTATCCCGCACACCACCGCCATACCGGTGTCCTCCGTGCCGTATAATCTCTTGGGGCAGCCGATTGACACGCTGTCCCATCCCCTACCTTATATTATAGGCGGCAAAGTAAGACTGCCCCGCTAATCGCCTGCCTTCCCCGACCTCCTGCTTTGGGGGGCAACTCGATGTCCTTATGCGCCCTGTACCGTGTCGTATGCATGGTGTGGGGCGCATGCTGTATGCCCTTTCCATTGCGTGCCATCGCTCCTATGGAAAGGACTTTGTGTTATTTATTATTAAAGCATAACTGCCCTATCTGTCAGCAATTGGCGTGCCTATGTGTTGCTGATAAGTCTATGTCTTTAGTATGTGATTTGTATGTGATTCGTATGTGATTAGTATGTGATTCACGAGAGAACCCCGAACGAATGCCGAGAGAAAACCTGCTCTTTCAGCACACTTTTCTCTATTCCGTCGTTATTCTATTTTAACGAAAATCGTCAGTCCCCTGTGCGAGCAGACTGCATTTTTGCTTGCTTTCTCTGCTCAAGAACATAGTTTTTTTCTTGCGAGAGTGCGAAAAAGCCTGTATCTTTGCGTACTTTTTCGTTGAGACAACGAGTAAGGATAACCAACTACTACCAATGAAACACATTTATTCTCTTTTGGCGTGCCTGTTGTGCGCTGTATCTCTTTCGGCAGCGCCGTTCTATGTACGTGTCAACGGCGCGACAGACTACGCTACTACCCAAGGTGCCGATGATTTGCAAGGTCGTACCCAGTATGTGGCAACTTGCGTTCCCCTCTCGGTGGGCGATGTGGTTACTTGTTACGACCAAGGGGCGAATGCGGCATGGGCTATCAATGCCATAGACCCCTATGGGGACTACCAATCGTTCTCTTGTACTGCGACGGGGCTAGTCTGCAATGTGGCAGGGTCTTACAATTTCTATATTAAGTTGAAGTACAACGACGACCTCTGGTATGTAGAGGCAGGCAAGGACTGTTCCGTTACGCCCGATCCGACGCCGGACCCCGACCCGACACCCGACCCTGATACGGACCCTGATACGGACCCTGACACTGACCCCGACACAGACCCGGAGCCTACTCCTTATACCTCTTCTGTCCCCTCGCAGTGTACCGATGTGATGTTCCAAGCCTTCTATTGGGACTCCAATGCGTCATCTTCCAAGCACGGTGATACCCGTTGGGCGACGCTGCTTAAGGACGCTTCGGAGATTGCCGCCTATTTCGATCTTGTGTGGCTGCCGCCTTCGGCAAAAGCGTCGGGTGGGGTAGGTTACCTCCCCTCGCAGTACTGCAATCAGAATTCCGCATGGGGGACACGCGCCGAATTGGAGTCGCTTATCAGTACTCTTCATGCAGGCGGTGCCAAGGTGATAGCCGATATCGTGATTAACCACGCCAACAATAAGTCTTCTTGGTGCGACTACTACGAGGAGAATTTTGGCTCGTATGGTACTTTCTTCCCCGATGCGTCGTGGATATGCAAGACCGACGAGGTCAACTCTTCTGCCTCGGCAGGTACCTGCAAGGGCAAAGCGACGGGTGCAGCCGACGACGGTTATGGCGACGAGGCGAACTATGCCGCTGCCCGTGATTGGGATCATCAGAACGAGGAGGTGCGTGAGATGTTCCGTGCCTACCTTAAGTGGATGAAGTCCGAGATGCAGTACGACGGCGTGCGTTACGACTACTGCAAGGGTTTTCATAATTCCCATATCAACGACTATAATAAGGCGTCCGAGATGGCGTTCTCTGTTATGGAGTACTGGGACGGCAATGTCAATACCCTTAAGAGCCGCCTCGGCGATGCCAATTGGAATACCCTTACTTTCGATTTTGCCACCAAGTACGATGCGTTCAATAAGTCTATTGCCGCAGGTAGTTTCTCGGGCTGCAAAGCCCCGGGGCTGTTGGGTGCAGGCAAGAGCAAGTATGCCGTTACTTTTATCGATAGCCACGATACCTACCAGCGTGATGACAACGAGTTTGGCGGTTTGGGCAATTCGATGACTGCGGCGTTGAAAGACCGCCTCTTGCAGAGCAATGCCTTTATGCTCTCTATGCCGGGTGTGCCTTGTGTCTTCTATCCGCATTGGAAAGTCTATAAGTCTGCCATTGCGCCTATGGTGCTTGCCCGTAAGGCGGTCGGTGTCCACTCCGAGAGTGCGGTCAGCGACGAGGGCGACGCGTCGGGCTATCGGGCTACCGTTACGGGTACCAACGGCACGCTCATTCTTGAGTTGGGCAATAAGGTGTCCTCTTCGCAGTCGGGCTATACGCTTGCCGCATCGGGCACGGGCTATAAGATGTGGATTAAGACTACCAAAGCCATCGCGCCGAAATTGGTTATTACCCCGGGTACTTCTACTTTCAAGACCGAGACCCTTACGGTTACTATGGAAGCGATTGGTGCTACCGAGGCGAACCCCGAGATCTACTACACGCTCGACGGTACCGACCCTGCATCCTCTTCTACGCGTGTGAAGTATACCGCCCCGCTTACCCTTACGGGTACGACTACGGTTACTGCCTATGCCGTTACGCAGACTACGCAATCCGAGGTGCAGACTTGTACCTATACTTACAAAGCCCCGCAGACCACGCCTATTATCGTGTCTTTCTATAAGCCCTCTTCGTGGGCGAAAGTCTACCTCTACTCGTGGACAAAGTCGGGTACGAAGACGACGGAGTATACGGGTAAATGGCCCGGGTCGGAACTGACCGTTACCAACGACGCAGGCTTCTACTATTATCAGTTCGATGCCACGCTCAGTGAGGTGAACTTCATCTTCAATGCAGGCTCGGGCAAAGACCAGACTTCCGACTTGTGGACGGACGAAGATGTCTGCTATATGTGGTCGGGTGGTGCAGAGAAACTCTTGCCCGACTGCCAACCTACGGCGATAGAGAACGCAGAATCCGATACCCCTGCCCTCGACCTGACCGCCCCGATGTACAACATCCTCGGCATGCAGGTAGACGCAAATTACAAGGGTATAGTAATCCGGTCCGGCACCAAGTTCCTTCTGCAATAAACAAGAGGGTAAGGGTTAAAGGAGAGCCATACCGTTAGGAGTAAAATATCGTGAGAGAAAATGCCCTAACCTGGGGGCGTGGGTGTCCTCACCCGCGACGGTTTGGAACAAACCGATTGACCCTACGCTGCACACTATAACAACTACACAACACACAAATAACAACTACAACCAATTTAATACAACCATGAAAAAAACATCTATTCTTTTTCTTGTCGCACTCTTATGTGCGGCTAATCTTTTCGCAGAGACCAAGCGGGTCTATTGCAAAATGACATATAATTGGTGGACGGACGCAAGTGCCGCTGTCGGAATCTACAGTTTCAAAGGCGATAATCTGGCAACATCTTGGCCGGGTGTTCGTATGACAGCAGTAGCGGGCGAAGTGGGGCTATGGTATGCCGATGTGGATATTACAACCTATCCTTCTGTGATTTTTACCCGTATCAACGGAAGCGGAACGGTATCCTATTGGGGTGCGCAAACGATTGACCTCACTATCCCGACAGACGATCAGAACTGCTATACGATTACCTCTTCTTCGGAACAGTGGTCTGGTAGCGGCAACAAATGCACGGGCTCTTGGTCAACTTATACTCCGTCAACAACCCTTCCTACTTATTACATCACGGGTAACGCCAATGTCGTAGGCACGAGTGTGAAGGAGTGGTCAGCAGATGCCATTGAGTTGGGCGAAGCCGCTACCGATAAGTCTGCCACTTATACATTTACCACTTTGCCTGCTGACACTTGCTCTCTGAAAGTGACAAATGGTACATGGGATTTGAGTTTCGGCTATGCTGCGCTCGATAAGACAAATAGTTCCGCTAATATCCAAACCGACAAAGACGCAAACATTGTCTTCGTGCCTAAGGCAGCCAACACAGAGGTAAAACTTACTTTTGACGGCACAAATATCATTCTTACGGGTGACTTTGCTTCTGCTACTCCCGTGAAGACCGTTACAGCATACTATGTGAATACCACCGCATGGGAAAATGTCTATGCTTATGTCTATGCCGGCGCGAACAACAACACCTGGCCCGGTGTTGCAATGACTAAGACCGAATTCACGAAGAACGACTTTGCTGTCTACTCTTACGACTTTGCCGAGACCTATACCAACATCATATTCAACGATGGCGGCACCAACCAAACGGCAGATTTGACCGTTGATGCAACCAAACCCTATTACTATGACGGCACTTGGTATACATCGCTCGATGAGATACCCGATATCTGTGTTC
Organism: Azospirillum sp. CAG:239; assembly: GCA_963619585.1. Classification (GTDB taxonomy): domain Bacteria; phylum Bacteroidota; class Bacteroidia; order Bacteroidales; family Paludibacteraceae; genus Colicola. The sequence continues at coordinate 9,432 of CAVEXR010000036.1, read as the reverse complement.
CCGAGTACGGTATTATGGTCGGTGAGGAATTTAAGGCGTTCACTGCCAATACGGAAAAAGAGGGTGAGTATATGCTGACGGGCGTATCGCTTAAGAACGGCACTACATTTACGCTGTATAACTCATGCACCAAAGCAACATGGACAGTTGCGCTCAAGGAGGGTAGCACCGAGAAGGTAACAATTGCAGACGAGAAATATGTAGCAGGCGCAGACGGCTACTACGATTTCTATTACACGCCGAGCACAGCGGGCGATGCTCTCTATATAGGCTATACCGGCACTACCCCCACATCGGTAGTAACTGTTTCCACGCTCGACCGTAACGCTCCGATGTACAACATCCTCGGTCAGCAAGTGGACAACACCTATCGTGGCGTAGTCTTCCAGAACGGCATCAAGTACCTCCTCCAATAAGAGAAATAAATTAAGAGAAGAAATAAAGAAGAAAAAGGAGAAGATAAGATAAGAGTAACTCATCCCCAAACAAGGAGTATCTCGTAAGAGTGAAGGTATCTTATAAAAGTATCAAATAACGAATAATAGCAAGCCGAGAGGCTTGCTATTATTCGTTATAATGTGTATACATGCGGGCGTGGTTAAGGAGTTCTACAAAGCCCTGCAACAGATGAGCCGCAAGGCTCAGCGTAAGCAACCTTGCATGTTAATTGTTAATTATTACCTGTTAATTGGAGTAAGCCTTAAAACTCATATCCAAACTCTTTACCGAGTGGGTCAGTGCGCCAACGCTGATAAAGTCAACCCCGCAGAGGGCATAGTCGCGCAGGGTGTCAATAGTGATACCGCCCGACGACTCTATCTCTATTTTCTTGTGGTCGGGGTGTGCTTTCTCCCACTCGCGTATCTGCGCTACCGCCTGTCGTGTGCGCTCGGGTGTGAAGTTGTCGAGCATGATACGATCGGGTATGCCTGTCTCGAGTGCCTCTTGTATCTCGCTCTCGTTGCGCACCTCTATCTCTATGCGCAGGTCTTTGTGCCGCTCTTGGCAGTAGGTCTTAGCGCGTGTCAGTGCAGCGGTAATGCCTCCTGCAAAATCCACATGATTGTCTTTGAGCAGTATCATATCGAAGAGTCCGATACGGTGGTTCATGCCCCCGCCTATTTTTACAGCCTCTTTCTCGAGGTAGCGCAGCCCGGGAGTAGTCTTGCGGGTGTCGAGTACATGGCAGCCCGTGTCGGCTATCAGGCTTTGATACTTGTGTGTCGTGGTCGCAATGCCCGACATACGCTGCATGATATTGAGCATGGTGCGCTCTATCTGCAGCAGGCTCAGTTCTTTGCCGTAGACACGGAACGCTATGTCGCCGGGTTGGACGAGTGCTCCGTCTTCGAGCAGTTGTTCCATGCGACACTCGGGGTCGAAGTAGCGGATTATCTCTTTCGCCACTTCTACGCCTGCCAGTACGCCTGTGTCTTTGATTATCAGTTGTTGGCAGCCCATTTGGGTGGGGGGGATACAACTGAGTGAAGTGTGGTCGCCATCTCGAATATCCTCTTCGAACCAGATAGCGATAAGTTTCCGTAATTCAGTAGATGTCATAGTATTATGGATGTATTAATTCCTAATTCAGCATCGCTAGCAGCGACAAAGGTACGACATTTATATCATTTGTGCAAGTGGTGGAAGAAGAACACTGATTTTTCATGCGACTTCTATCCCTTGCCTTGTACTCTTGGTCATAAGGTAAGAAAATGGAAAGGGGACTTGTGAGTGTCAGCAGAAAATACTACCTTTGTGCGATTATCAGTAATTACCTTTGTGCAATTATCCATTACTATGCCCGTATGAAAAAGAAAATCAAGATACAGTTTACGGATTTCCATCCCGGCTTTCAGCCGAGAAAGAATTGGATATACCTATGGCTCGAGGCGCATGACTACGAACCGGAGTTGAGCGACACACCGGATTATCTGGTATTCTCCGTCTTCGGCGAGAAACACTTGCGCTACACAGATTGTGTGAAGATATTCTACACGGGCGAGTGCCAAACGCCCGATTTTAACTTGTGCGACTATGCGTTGGGGTTTGACTATATGGACTTCGGCGACCGCTATATGCGCTATCCACTGTATTATACCTACAATGTGAACGCATTCCCGCTCATGGAGAAGAAACACCTCATGAGCGAGGAGCAAATTGCCGCAAAGAAAGACTTCTGCGCTTTTGTTGTCTCTAACGGGCGTGGGGCGGAACAGCGGACTGCATTCTTCCATGCGCTCAATGCCGTTCGGCGTGTGGATTCGGGGGGCAAACTGCTCAATAATATAGGTGCGCCTGTGGCAGACAAAATGGCTTTTCAGACAACGCATCGTTTTGCCATTGCGTTCGAGAATACTGCCTATCCGGGGTATACGACCGAGAAAATAGTAGAGGCATTTGCTGCGGGCTGTATTCCGATCTACTATGGTGATCCGTGCGTGGTGCGGGACTTTAATCCCAATTCCTTTATCAATTGTGCAGACTTTGCCTCGTTTGATGAGGTAGTGAAACGAGTTGTGGAGATAGATGACAACCCCGACTTGTTGCGGCAGTATCTTCGTACACCGGCACTCAACGACCTGCATACGCCCAAGCGAGTACATGAGCAATTGGATGCGTTCTTGGAGAATATATTCAGCCAAGAAAAACAGCACGCCCTGCGTTATAATCGTACCTATTGGGGGACGCGTATCGTGCGTGAGCGACAGCGTGAACGGAAAGCCTACGAGTGCAGTCTGTACTATCGCCTCTGTCAGTTCTATATGAAGACTGTTTATCCCATAGCCCGACGCAATAAACGCCTATGGTACATAACGGAATGGCTCATGCGCAAAACCGGGAATAAGTAACAATTACAATTAACAAGTAATACAACCCTAATCTTGCATACACTATTACAGAGAAAAGACCCTACAGGGTCTTTTCTCTGCTTAAATAAGGACTTTACAGGGGCTTTTTTTTTGGGGGGGGGCTTGTCGTCTAATAGAGTAATCCGAACATCCACAGCGGAATACGATGCCCGTTGCCTATTTCTATATCATCGATGGCGAGATACCCGTTGGGTAGGTCTTTTATTTGGTCGAAGGTCTTGTTTGCGCCGCCTACCTCGAAAATATATTGTCGGTTAATCTCAAAATCGCCTTGCTTGGGCAACAGCACCTCTTGCGTTTGCCGCATCTGGTTATAGAAGAAAGTTTCCCGTAGTGTTCCCTTGTCGATATGAGAGGTTAGGCAGTACATTAGGTTGGTGTTCTCTAAATATATCTTGTCGGGCTTGCTGATGGCCTTGAGGTTCTTGACTTCGGACGAGAATAGTGCCAACAGGTCTGCCCGTTGCAGCGTATAGAGCATCTTCAGCCCGTTGCTGCGGTTGGTCTCCAACTCTCGATATACTTCTGCCATTTTGGGCGTGAAGGGTACTCGCTCTGCAAGAATGATAAGCATCTTCTGTATTTTCTGTATCGTGCTATACGATACATCATCCACTAAGGGCAACTCGCTCTCTAATACTTGCCGCACAGCACTCTGCAGTCGTTCGTAGAAGCCGTTTCCTGCCTCTTGGTAGAAAGGATAGTAGCCGTGTTGCAGGTATTCTGAAAATAGGGGTAGAATCCGATGCCCGTCCATGTGTGCCGCCGCAATCGTGGCGTGCTTTGTGAGCAGCGTTTCCAAATCAATCGCATCGCCGATAGGATAGCCCTCGAAGAGCAGGAACTCTCGGAAGGACATACCGTGCAGCGTGTATACCCGTTGCCGGCGCGATAAATCGCCTTCGTGCGCAGAGAGTTGCAGCATCGAAGACCCCGTATAGACAATATGCAGTTTCGAGAAATTGTCGTATAGGTTTTTAATGACCGTCTGCCAATGAGGCAAGTAATGTATCTCATCAAGGAACAGGTGTGTCCCGCCATGCGTATAGAAGTACTCTGCCAAATCCAAAAGGTCGTGTGTTTGGAACCACATATTGTCCATCGACACATAGAGTACGCTCTGCGTGTCCGCAAAGGCAGCGTGAATGTGTTGCAAAAGTAAGGTGGTCTTGCCGACGCCCCTTGCCCCCTTGAGACAGATAAGGCGGTTGTCCCAGTTGATTTGATGGTACAAGTAGCGGTGGTGGGTCATCGACACCTCTGCTATGCGCATATTCGACCATCGCTGCAGTTGTTCTATGTCTAATTCGTTCGTCATACCGGCGGCAAAGGTACAACATTTGTGCTGTTCATGCAAGTATTATGCAAGAAAAAGACCGCCGAAAGTCTTTTTTTTGCGTAAAAAGGACTTTCGGGGGTCTTTTTCTTGTATGAAAAAAGGACTTTACAGGGTCTTTTTTTTGACCTATACGCCTTTTTTGGGGGAATGTTCGTGCTATTTCTCGGGGGAGATGAGGGTGCGGAAAGCGGTCTGCACGGCTTGGTAGGAATAATGGTCGAGATAAATCTGCCGTGCGTAGGTGTTGAAGCGAGGGCGAGGGTGGGCGGCTATGCGATTGAGGCAAGCAATGAACTCCTCTGCCGTATTGCACAAGCCGCCAATGCGCTCGTAATCAACCGTATAGCCCTCGAACGCCTCGCTCGTGCCGACGATGTTCTTGCCGTACATGAGTGATTCACAGGTCTTTACCTTCATACCGCTGCCGGAGAAAATAGGCAGCACCACGATGTCTGCCTGCTCGATATATGACTGCAGGTCGGGCGCATCGCTGACCACCTCAATATCTTGCAGAAGTGGCGATTCGGCTTTGAGTTTTGCCATTCCCTTGCCCACAATCTTCAAATCAATATCAGCGTGGGGCAACACATGCTCCACAAACCACAAAATACCCTGATTATTAGGCGTGAAGTACGCCCCGAAGAACAAACATTGCGGGCGGGGGCGGGTGGGGTCCGTAGTGGGCGTGTAGGTCAAGTGGTCGGACAAAGTGATGGGAATGAGCAAATCGGCGCGGCGACCGTAGCGCTGCTCCAACACCTGTGCGTCCCGCTCGTTGAGGGCGATAACTTTGTCCGCATAGCGGCACGCATAGCGGTCGTTTTGGTCGGCGGTGCGGATAATGATATTCCGCCCCGGCAGGTGAGGCAGTTTGGCATCGAAATAGATAGCCTCCACATTGTGGAAATAGACCAAAATCTGCCCCTTGTAGCCGCTCTCTTTCAGGCGTTTGGCTACTATACCAAAGAGGCTGCGGTCGATGAAGACATAGTCGTACGCCTGCGCCTGTCGAACAATCTCACACACCCGCCGTGGAGTCAACCCATAGTAGTAGCGGAACAGGAAAAAGAATGCGCCACGGATATAACTCCAAAGCGTCTTGCGGGCGTACTCGTCGTGGACATAGTACGAATCGATATGCTCGTCGCCGACCAGCGAACGGAGCAATTCGAAATTGCGCTTGCTCGCCTGTCCGCCGCCTTCGAGAATGCCACGGGAACGCTTATACCATATAAAAAGAATAGAGAGCATAGATGATAGTTATTTTATAGATAACCTCTATATTTGATAATTCAACCCACAAAGGTACGCATTTTCTCCCGTATTCCCAAATCTTCGTTCCGTATGCCATTAGTTTTGAACTGAGAGTTGAGTGTTTAGCGCAGTTTTTGAGTTTTGAGTTGAGAGTTGTTGTTTTAGTGTTTAGTGTTTAGAGTTGAGGGTTTAGTGCGTTTTTCGTTTAGATCATAACGACAGAGGCAGCACCGGTGCAACGGTTTTGTCCTCTACTGCGGCTCTCTACCCATTAAAATCGAGAAAAATACAAAAAAATGCGCCAAACATTTGGTGGTATAAAAAAAAAGCCGTACCTTTGCACCCGCTTTTGAGATAAAGCCTGTCAGTTGAACGAAGCACACTTTGGTGCGGTAGTTCAGTTGGTTAGAATACCGGCCTGTCACGCCGTAGGTCGCGAGTTCGAGTCTCGTCCGCACCGCAAAGTTCAACTGACTATAGAAAAGCAGAGGTTCGCCTCTCTTTTTTTGCGAAAGGGCATATCTCTTTTACGAAGCGAGGCTGTCGGAGGAGCGTTTAGGTAGGGTGGTATTGCTCCTGATATTTAGACAGTCGCTTGCACCGAGATTGTGCTGCTCGCCGCAAGCATTGGTCCATTAGCTCAACTGAATAGAGTACCACACTACGGATGTGGGGGTTGCAGGTTTGAATCCTGCATGGATCACAATTTAGCAATGCCAAGCAACTATAGATCAGTTGCTTGGTATTTTTCATTCCCCCATTTTGACGGGATTTTGACGGGATTTGGCGGTTTTCTTTGTTTTTGGCGACGGGTATTCTGCTCTTTTGGGGCAAATTAGCACTGTTTGCAGCCGCTTCGGAAATGCGGTATGGGGTGGTACTCGCCTCCTGTATTGTTGTACTCGCCGCCTGCATAGTGGTACTCGCCTATGCCCGTGAAGATGAGAGACTGCTTCGGCAGAATGATATCCTTGGATTCATTCTTTGCCGCACCTGCTTTTGGTTCTGGCTTGCTCGTTGTTATTTGCTGTTTAGTCGTTGCCATAGGTCTGTGTATTTGTGGTTCAGCCATACCAGTAGTATGCCGAACCAATTTGACAAATATGCCATTGCGAGCGATAGCAATAAAGCGGCTACTATGTTGCACTCTGGACTCCCTGTGCTTTCTATCCACGAGGCGGTATCGGTTGCCCATCCCGCTCGGTCTGCCCACCATAAGGCGGCGAGCGTTGCCCAAAAGGACAAGCACTTGGGACACTTGCACACCTTGCCCACCGCAGACGCTATCGCCTGCGGCAGACCTAAGTGTACGCCTATCGTTGCCGACATCATCACCGCTATTGCTATCAATACCACTCTCATCTTTCTTTTTTGCTTCGGGACTGCTTCGGGGTTAGCCTGCCGTGACGGTGATACTCAATGGGGTCTCGCTCACGAAAGTGCGGCTGCACGATTGGCACGCCGAGGTAGATACCGCATTGACTGTCGCCCCTGCGGTGATGGTTACTGCCGTCGGGGCGGTCGCCGACGCAATGGGAATGGTGCAAGTGCCGTTGAGCGGTTGCGACTTGGTGCTGCAACAGCCGCCATTGCAGGGTACATACGAGATGATACCTTGCACGCGAATTGTGGCTGCGTACTGCCCCGTGCCTACCTGCGACACGCTGACCAATGAGAACTGCGGGGCGAAGACGGGTGTGTTCTCCGCACAGGTCGGGAAGCATAGCCGCTGCGTAATGTTGAGTTGGTAATAGTACGGGCTTGCCGTACTGCCCGCTGCCAATACGGGCGTGATAATGGGCGATTGGATTTTGTTCATACTCTTTGGTCTGTTAAAGAGTGGTTGCTGCCTATTTACTCTATATCGGAAGTATCGCCGACAGCATTAGGCTCTTCCTCTGGGATAGGCACGAGGGAGGCATACAACACGCCGACCATCTCGGCGAGTTTATCCACTTTCTCGTGCATGGTGTTCATGTCCTCCGACATGGTAACGATATTCTCATTGATGCAATCGAATATCGTGCGGGGTTGTTTCGTTTCCATCAGTGTAGAAAATTAGTGATTATCGGGTTATTGCCCCACTGGGCGAGCAGGGCGCAAAGTTTCTGTGCCGTGACGGCTACGCCTCGTTCCCTCTGTCCGCTGACAAAGGCTCTTAGTGCCTGCTCCAAGCGGGCGGCTTCGTCTTGGCTCTCGGCATAGACATACATATCTATCTTGTAGGGTTGCAGCATTGGTCATCAGGGTATGGGTGGTACATCGGCGGGTGCGGTCGGGACAGACACGCCCGATTTGCCCACAAGGGTGCGCAGGAGGTTGTAGTAGCCGAGCACCTTGTCTTGGTTGCCGTCAATCCAACCGAGAACGCCGAGTGCCGTATCTTTGGCTTGCGTGAGGGCAGAGGTGGTCGGCGGGTCGTAGTCGGGCATATTGGGCATATCTTTCATAAAGTAGTCGCAGACCTCCGTAGCGGCTTTGACATCGCCTCCGCAGACAAGCAGTGCCGAGCGTTTGAGTGCGTCCTTGGATGTGGTCAGCAAGAGCGTGGTGTCGTAGGTGATTTTGTTTCCGAATAGTGCCATGGGGATGTTTCGTTTGAATTTCTGACTTGGGAGTTCTTATAGTGTTCCTATAGCAAATGCAGGAACGAAAAAGGCAGCACCTCCGTCTGTGGGGAGGCACTACCTTTCGGGGTTTAGTTTCCGCAAGTGTCGCACCCGCAGGGTTGCGGTGCGGAATAGCGTTGCACACGCAGGAAATTCTCGCTGCCAATAGCGGAGTTGATACCGCTGTTGTTGTTCTGTGCCAAAGCGTACGCCACGGCTTCGGCTACGGCGTTTGCGCTGACACTCGGATTGGAGGTCGCCTGCGATTGGACATCGACATACTGCTTGACGGTCGGGGTCTGCAAGTTCTGCCAAGTCTCACGGGAGGTTCTCTCACTCAACATAAACTGTGATACAAGGGTGAGAGCATCCTTGTTACCTGCTACTGCCTGCTCTGCTGCTTTGGCACGGGACTCGGAGGCTTTGTTCAAACCCCAGCCAAGACCTATAGCAAGCAGTAATGCGCCACCACCAAGACCGGCTGCCAAGCCGATTGCCGTCGCGCTTTGTCCGTGTGAGTTGTGGTGTTTGGTCATCATCATCACATCGGAGGGACTTAATTCTGCCATAATTATGAGATTTACTTTCGCCTCTTACACCTTTGGCGATTGGTGTCAAAACACCATCTGTTTCGACATCGCAAAGGTACTGCGATTTAATGGGGCGGCTTTAAGAGTTATCCGTCTATTGTCGGCAGATTGGCAGATGGTTATGTCGAGGTTGGCGACAACTTGCGTTCAATCATAACTGCGAGGTCGCGGAAATACAGCGAGGACTTGTGGAAGGCATAATAGGCGGAATGATAGTGTGCAATGCAGTCGTTCCGTTTCCGGTTGAGATAATCCCGTATGGCGCAGGTAGGTACGCCTTTCGTGCAACAGAAATGCACAAACAATGCCCGTGCGGCAACGCACTCTTCGGTCTTACTTTGCGATAAAATTTCCTCTTTCGATACTTCTGTGATTTCTGATACCACAGCCATGATTTTTGCAAAAAGTTCCGTCTTCATTTTTGTATTTGATTAAAAGGTTGTACCTTTGTAGTCGCAAGCACATAATACTAAAAGAGCGACCCAAGCGCACTACAAAGATTTTTATTCTCTGTCGTGGTGCTTGGGTCACCTTTGTCTATAGTGGATGTGCTTGCAATCTATCTCCACTATAGGAGGCAGAGAGTTTTTTGCTCTCTGCCTTTCTTTTCCTTTATGATGTTCGCAGGTACATAGTTACCTCCCTGATAAAATCCTCTATCGTGCGGCAGACGACAACCTTATTGCCGTAGGACTGTAAGAGGTTGATGAGTTGTTTCTGTTGGTCGGACAGCCTGCCTTTCTTGCCGTTTTTCATTTCGATATACAGGC
>CAVEXR010000035.1:0-25241 GCA_963619585.1 Azospirillum sp. CAG:239 | reverse complement strand
CGCTTTTTGTTTTTTGGCTGCATCTACTTGATTCTCACTCAGTCACAATGCCCGCGCATTGCTCCTTCGCTCCAACCAAGTATCTGTTACCCAAAATTCCAAAAATCACTACAAAGCAATTTATAGAAGTCCCCTATAGTCTATCCACTCGTTATCCTCTCGTTATCCTCTCGATATCCACTCGATACTCTCTTGGCAATCACCTATGAATCACATATGAATCACATACGTATCACCTACACTTATCCGCATACTAACAGGACTCTGCTGCGTGGCGTGCGGCTAATTCCTCTTTCATCTGCGTTAGGGTCTTCGTATCCAAAGTATAGAACGCCATCACGAGGGCACACGATGCATAAAGTACACCCGGGATAACACTTACCAAGAGGCGGATACCCATCATCGCCGAATCGGTCTGCACATCGGCGTTCGCCACGAAATGAGTTGCACTCAAAAGCCAACCCGCCGCAGCAGCACCTATCGCCCAACCGAGTTTCTGCGCCAAGACCGAAGCGGAGAAGGTAAGCCCCGTAGTGCGCCGTGAGAAACGCCACTCGCCATAGTCTGCCACATCAGCAAGCATAGTCCAAAGCAACGGCACGGCAGGTGCATACGCCATCTTCGCCAAGATATTGAAGGTATAGACGAGGGGCAGGTTATCGCCCGCCACATAAATCAACGAGAAGAAGATACCCGACACCACCGAAGAACCGATATAGACTGCCTTGTTGCCAAAGCGTTTCGCCAACGGCTTGGAGAGGGGGAGCGCCACTATCAACGCCACCGTGCCAAGGATATTGAACAACTGCACATTCTCCGCATTGCCTATATAGTACTTGAAATAGTAGGCAATGGCGGCATTCTGCATAGCGAACATAATAAACGACACGATACCCACGACGGTCAGCACCATCCACGCTTTATTCATAAAGAGGTACTTAAAATCCCGCAAGACATTGGTATCCTGCTTCTTGGGTGCACTGACACGCTCTTTGGTAGTAGCAAACGCCACAAGGAAGAAGATGATACTCAATACCCCGAAGAGTGCCACGGTCAGTTGGTAGCCTTGCGCTTGATTGACTACGCCTGCATTACCCCATGCGCCCAACCACTTGACGAGATAGAGCGCAGCCCCCGTAACGACAAACTGCCCGATATAGGCGGCGATAAAACGGTAGGTATTAAGCCCCGCACGCTCGTTGGAGTCGTTGGTCATCACCGCTCCAAGAGAGGAATACGGCAGATTGACAAAAGCATAGGCGGTACGGAGCAACAGGCAGGTAAGCAGCGCATAGACGAACTTGCCTTTCTCGCCGAAATCGGGTGTAGAGAACGCCATAACGGCAAGAATAGCATACGGCACAGCACCGAAAAGCAGGTAGGGGCGGAACTTGCCCCAACGGGTATTGGTGCGGTCGGAGATAACCCCCACCACAGGATCCATCACGGCGTCCCATACACTGCCGACGAACATAATGACGCCCGCCAAATAGGGCGACAAGCCATAGATGTCAGTATAGAATATCAGCAACCAAAAGCCCACCAAATCCCACACAAAATGGGAGGCGGTGTCGCCTAAACTATATCCTAATTTCTCTTTTACGCTCAGTTTCATAAGTAGTTTTCTCCGTTAATGACCGTTAATTACTCGTTAATGCGTTGGATGTTTTTTCCCCATAAATGACCATTAAAAACAATGTCGGGTATTGTTTGTTTGCCGTTAATTCGTAATTCTTCATTCTTAATTAGCCGAATAGACACGCACATAGTCCACATACATCTTCACAGGGGTGCCATCGGAGGGAAGAGCGGAGATGCGTTGGAAATTCGGGTCGTCGGCTGTGACCTGCTCAGGGTACTTCGGGGAAGTGGGCATACCGGGGAAATGCCCCCCTACGGCGAGGTTCAGCAAGATATAGAACGGTTTGTTGAAATAAAGCCCCGGCTGATTGAGGTCTTTATCACGCAAAGATAATTCAAAGTAAGGCGCTGCTTCGGGAAAACGGTCTTGATCGAGGTACATGGCAAGGCTATCCTCCGACCACACAAGCGTGAAAAGATGGAACCCGTCCTGCACCGAATAGGGCGCCTCCCAGACACCTGCCTTATTGGGATAGCGCCCCTCGTTGAACGCCTCGCCCCAATGGGCTGCGCCATTGAAATAGCGGTCTTGCAGACCCTTGCGGATGCCGTCCTGATGCCCCATCTCCACGATGTCTATCTCGCCGCAACGAGGCCATACGACCTGACCGGACTGCGCCAACTCGGCGGCACAAGAATCGACCGTATCGTCGTTGCCCAAATCGCGGGCAATGTCGTTGCCAAGCATCCAGAAAGCCGGCCAAAGACCATCGGCGGTGTTAGGGAAAGCAATACGAGCCTCCACCTTGCCATACTTCACCGTGACCTTGTCCTGCGTATTGAGGCGGGCGGAAGTGGCGGGGCGATTGCCATAGTCCTCGCGGCGAGCAGAAAGCACCAAGCAGCGCTCACCCGTCACGGGATGGTTCTCTATCGATACATTGCGCGGGGAATAGTACTGCATCTCGTAGTTGCCGCCGCCTCGGGCATTGTCCTCGATATTCCAAAAAGCGGTATTGAGCGTATCGCCGTCAAAGTTATCCTCCCAAACGAGGGTGTATGCCTGCTTTTTGCCACAGCCTATGAGCAATAGGGCTGACAAAAGAAACAATATGTTCTTTGTTGTTTGCATAGTATGATTCTATATATTTTCGTTATCGAATGCCTTTCAGCCAGTAAAGTAGCGTGTTGCCAGAGCGGTTGGTGATACGCAGCGTATGCTGTCCTTTCTCTATAGGCATTGCCATAGATAGTGTGTGCCACTCTGTGTCTTGCGTACGGGGCAGCACAGCGGAATACTCTCGTCCATCGAGCGTAAAGACCAATGTCGTACGCATATAAGCACGATAGCAAAGCGCAAGGCGAGAATAGACCGCCGTGGCTTCGATATGGTACTCCGCAAATTGGTCGGTCGCCAATTGCATATAGAGCGAAGCATAGGAGTCCTGCGTAGGATAGAAATGCGGGGCGGTTCCCCCATTAGCGATGGTACTCAAATTCGTGCAATTGTTCAGCAAAAGAGGATAGGCAATATCCAAGTAAGTAGTGTCACCTGTATACAGCCCTGCGTATAGTTTGCCGAGAGGGGTAAGCCCTATGACATCGGCATCGTTGACAAGAGCATTGTAGGGCGACGCATCTGTTCCACCCCCATTGCGGGCAAGAAACCACGCATAACGCGCCACCCGCCCGTCCTGCTCCAACATAGGGATTGTCTCTGTCATATAAGTCTGTTGTGCCGCAGCAGACGAGGTGGATGCATTCCAAGCACAAAACTCCGTAAGCCATATCGGCTTGTTGTACTTATCGAAACGATCGATGAAAGACTTCAATGCCCCCGCTGAACTCATATAGCAATGCAAGGCAATGGCAGCAATATCATCTGTACCACCAACAAGCGAAAAGAACTCATCGAGCCATTTCACCGGGTCGGTGTAGCCGGAGAGAGTGCCGTAGTTCATCGCAGGGGATACAAGCAACAACCCGGTCTCATGCGCAAACGCCACCAGGTCGCTCCACCCCTCTGCCGCCTCGGCGGGGGTAAGATTGGCTTGGTCTGTCAAGTTCGGTTCGTTGTACGCCAACAGATAACGACAATCGGGATGCGTCTGCTTGTAGGCACGAATAGCTTCTTTGTTGTAGCCTTTATTCCAGGCCATCGGACAAAACTCCAAACTCGTTTGGTCGAACGAGGTCAAGGCTATACCCGTAAGCGTCGCTCCCCAGTTATATGCCCACGAGAGATAAGGAGATAGTAGATAGACATCCTCCTGCAAGAAAGGAGAACCGAACCCAACGCCTCGCTTGGCACTGCGGGCAGGACGCACTTGTGAATGAGCAAAATTATGCACCACAGGGACAGAATCCGTCGAACTCGTCACCACCACCCAACACTCCGCAAAGCAACCTCCTGCTGTGGCGGTAATATGCGTCTGTCCCTCGCTGCGGGCGGTAACGACACCTGCGGAAGAAACAGCGGCAATTGTAGTATCCTCTACTACCCATTCGACCTGCTCGGCAAGCGAAACCGGCGTAGAAGATAGCAATAGTGTATAGGTCTGCGCAGGCAGCAATTGCACTACCATTGGAGAGAGGGATAGTACTCCATCCTCTGCATCCGTACGGGGCGTACAGGCGGCGAACAGCAATACCGCCGCGAGTACACACAATATGTAGCACAATCGTGGCATAATCTATTCGATGAATTGCTTTTGGTAGATACGCACCCAATCCACTTTCATCAGTATCTCAGAAACGAAAATGTCGTTATCAATACTACCACCCATAGAGCCACCCAAAGCGAGATTGAGGATAACATAGAACTCATTGGTATAGTCCGACTGATTGAAGAATGGCCATTGCTCAATGTCGCGAGTGTCGGTCGGTTCCATAATAGTGGCAGTAACTTGGTTATCAATGTAGAAACGCAGTGCATCGCGCCCATACTGATAGCACTCGAGCCACTCCACACCATAGGTATGCCACGAACCCTCTACGCTCAGTCCAGTGGCTTGACTATACCAGTTATTGCCAAGGGTACCGTTTTTCGCCTGCGTATGGACGGCGTGAGAAATCATAGTCGGATTGGAGCCGATGTGCTCCATGATGTCTATCTCACCACATGAGGGCCAACCACTGCGTGTACCAAGCATCCAAAATGCCGGCCATGTACCACGCCCCGAAGGCAGCCAAATACGCGACTCGGCTTTGCAATAGGAGAACTGATGTTTCCCCTTGGTATTGATACGCCCGGAGGTATACTCCTTACCGAGATAATTCTCGCGGCGTGCTTCGATAATAAGCAATCCGTCCTCTAAACGCAGATTCTCTGTACGCGCGGTATAGTACTGCTTCTCACCATTGCCGCCACCACCGCCCGTAACTTCGATATTCCAATCGGAGTCGCTGAGGTTCGTACCGTCGAACTCCTCGTTCCAAACCAAGACATACTCGCCACGGTACATGCCACCCTGCTGCACAACGGTCAGTGTACAAGTGGCCTCTGCTTCGCCGCAAGTAGCGGTAATAGTAGTACGCCCGTCATTCACACCCGTAACCAATCCATTCGCATCTACCGTAGCCACTGCGGGATTGGCAGACTGCCAAACGACAGTACCAGGAGCATCGGATACACTGAGTTGAAAAGTCTTCTGCACCTCTATCTGTTTGCTTTTTGCATTGATCGTCATCTGAGGTTTACCCGATACATAGACGACACACTCCGCAGAAAGATTGCCTACCTCGGCACGCACGGTGGTTGCGCCTTTGGCACGCGCCGTGATAATACCATTCCAAACAATAGCCACCGCTGTATCTGCCGACGACCATATAACCGCTTCATTCGTACCCGTAACGACAGGGGTTACCACTGCCGTCTTCCCCACCGTCAGAGAGACGGAAGAAGGGTCAAGCGAAAGGGTGATGTCATTGGGTTGGCAAGCAACGAGCAATGCCGCGAGGACGGATATATTTATGAAATGTTTCATATACTTAGTTCTTGTCTATTGTTTGGAGAATAGTAATAATTTCCCTTCGTTGTCCAAGTGGGGGACAATCAAGCCCCCACAAGGTATCCTATACAGGCTTATTTCGCTTTCTTGTAGATAAAGAGCGCATCAAATTGCAACTGCGTACCCGTAACACCCCCGCTGAGGAAAGTCAGGACATTGATACCGCCTACGGTATTGTTGCTGCTATAGACAAGCCCCTGCTTGGTAAAATAACTCATCGGGATTTCTATCTCACCCCACGAGCCATCGCGAGTAAAGTCAGCATAAGGTTGATAAGTGGCGCCATTGTCATTGAACTCCTTCGAACCAATGCAGACCGTTCCCTTTGTATTGCCTACGCCGTTCAAGACAATCAGATGCGATGCATTATCGGTCGATTTCATAGCGACATGCAGGTAGTAGTCGTCCGGTGTGTCCATAACAACCGCCAGCTTGTTGAGGTCTGCCAAAGCCGCCTGTTGCTCTGCTTCTTGACCTGCAGGAATTTTACCATCACCCCAACCGCAGCAATAGCCTAAACCGGACCAACCTACAGAAGTAACTGTCAGCGACACCCAACCTTCGCCCGTAACGCCATAAAAATTCTTGCCTTGAGTAGCCCCTGCATTATAGGTACCGTCCCATACATAGAGGTTCTTTGAACCGGTTTGGTCACTCGAGTTTTGGGCGAAACTAACCAGCATCTTACTCTCTATTTGACTAACCTCTTTCTCTCCAAGTTGGATAACAAAATAGTCGCTACCTTTAAGGGAGACATGGTTCACTGTCTCATCGTCGCCCGTCGGGTCAGTTACTTTCACAGCACAAACGGCTTCGACATCGTCTACCGTGGCTTTGATATTTGCCGTTCCTTTGGCTACTGCCGTTACGACACCGTCTTTTACCGTAGCAACTGCCTCGTTGTCGCTACTCCATACAAGCGACGAAGCCTTATCTGTCGGCTGTACGGTAGCAACCAATGTCGCCGTCTCACCCTTAATTAAGTTAAGAGAGAGTTGGTCGAGCGTAACGACCGTCTGCCCCTCTTCGTAAACCGTCAGAGTACAGAAAGCAGACTTGCTTCCGGCTTTGGCTGTGATGTAAGCCTCGCCCTTAGCGATACCGGTTACCAAACCGCTTTCGCTCACGGAGGCTACTGCTGCATTGGAGGATTCCCATGTAATAGTACCTGCGCCATCGGGGGTAACGATCGCTTTGAGTTGTTGCGTTTCACCTACTTTGACAGCAGCCGTAGCGGGTTCGACCGTTACTTTCTCTACCGTCACATCGTTTTTCTTGTTGCATGCTACCAACGACAGCACCGCCATTGCCAGCACATAGATTTTTGTTCTTTTCATGCGTATGAACATTTATATGGTTAATAATTAGTATCCGTAGTTTTGTGTCAAATGAGGGTTTAAGATAATCTCATCGTAAGGGATAGGGAACAATTCGTGTTTACCCTCTTCGAATGTAGCTAGATGTCCCCGTGCCTCGGCACTCTCGGTAGCGTTATAGGCATCCATATGCGCTTTGGTATTGCCCCAGCGTACGAGGTCGAACCAGCGATGTCCTTCCATAGCGAGTTCCATACGGCGTTCGTGGCGCAGGGCTTGCTCGGTAGTCGGTACGATAGAGTCGCCGCCATTGAGACTGATTTTGTATGTACCTACTTCGCCTAAACCGACGCGTTGACGCACCTTGTTGATATAGGTCTTAGCAGCGGCTTCGTCGCCCAACCCAAGAGCAGCTTCGGCGTACATAAGGAGGACATCGGCATAGCGTATCTGCTTGTTGTTGATAGGGCCGCGACTGGCGTGGAGCGACCACTGTCCATATCCGCCGCCTACCTCTTTTGCCTCATCGTACATAGCGTACTTACGATTGAGCAGGGGAGAACCCAAATAGACCTCCTCGTTCTTGTTATCCATATCGGCTTCGGAGGGATAGAGAATCGTAATATCACGACGCGGGTCGGCAGGTTCGTACTCGTTATACAGGTTCCATGTCGGCTTATTGAAGCCCCAACCACCGCCTAATTTTGAAGAACGAGAGCGGGTCAATACAGGGGTGAAAGTACCAGCCGTATAGCCATTTCCCTCACCGTAATCACTCCATGGGGCTTCGGCATACTGAATCTCGAAAACGGACTCGATATTGTTCTCACCCGCAAGCATAAAGTTATCCTTATAGTTAGAAGCCAGAGCGTATTCGCCGCGGGAGATAAGGCTGTCGCCCCATGCTTTGGCTTCGGTATAACACTCGGAAGCATCGAGAGAGATTTGCTTATTCCAATAGGGAGACGCCA
Organism: Azospirillum sp. CAG:239; assembly: GCA_963619585.1. Taxonomy (GTDB): domain Bacteria; phylum Bacteroidota; class Bacteroidia; order Bacteroidales; family Paludibacteraceae; genus Colicola. The sequence continues at coordinate 17,363 of CAVEXR010000035.1, read as the reverse complement.
TATAGAGATAGGTCTTAAGCAGCATGGCTTGTGCAGCCCCTTTGGTAGCACGCCCGAGTTGGGTAGCATCGCCGGCAGTAGCCGTACGAGCCGTATCCTCCACAAACTCGTTGACCGACCAGAGGGTGGCATTTGCCTGCTTAAGGTCAGCCACAATCTGCAAGAAAACAGCCTCTACCGAACTGCGCTCACGCAACCACTCAGACTCAGAGTCGAGTACAATGGTAGTAAGCGGCACACCACCAAAGACACGCAGCAGACGGAAGTAATAGTAAGCACGAAGGTAGTAGGCCTCACCCATCAAACGCTGTCGCAGCCGGGGTGTAAAGACCGTATCGGTTTTCATGTCGGGCAGGTACTTAAGGGCAAGATTGCAGCGCCCGATACCTTGGAATTGCGCCCGATAGAAATCACGCAACAGGGTATTGGAAGAGATGGTTTTCCAATTCTCCATATTGTACACATCCGCCATATCGTTGGTGTTCTGCCCGCCCTTGAGTGCGTCATCAGAGACCACATCACCGATAAACCACTCGGCATAGTATGTATCGTTGTACTCCCACATGAGGGGAACATAGCAGGCGGTCACATTCTGTACGGCAGCCTCCTTGGAGGTGAAGAAATCGTTGAGCAGCGTAACTCCAGGCTCCTGCTCAGTCAAATAATCCTTACAGCCTGTCATCAATGCCGAGCAAGCCAGCAATACAAATCCGATATAGTGTGTTTTTCTCATAACAGTATCTCCCTAATCTAAACAATTCATCATTTGTAATTCTTCATTCCAAATTAGAAGGTGGCGTTCAGGCCGAAGGTAAAAGTACGGCTCTGCGGATAGTTACCATAGTCCACGCCACTGCCAACTTCGGGGTCGTAGCCTGTGTATTTGGTAATGGTAAAGAGGTTGCTTGCCGTAACATAGAAACGCAAGCGGTTGCAGAAGAATTTCTCCGTTACTTTCTTCGGCAGTGTGTATCCTATTTGGGCGTTCTTCAGACGGAAATAACTGCCATCTTCGACAAAGCGGGAAGAGTTTTCCGTATTCATTGGACTGCCCAATGGATTTGGGATTGTACCAGCACGGTTTTCCATCTCTGCCCAATTGACGCCTTTGGTTTGGAGCGAACGGCGCACAAGGTCGGAGTAGCCAATCCACACATCGTCAGCCATATAGGCGGCAAGCGTACACTCGTCTCCCGCACCCTCGGTGCGCAGACGGAGAGCGTTGTATATATTGTTGCCCCATACACCTTGGAAGAAGAGTTGAATATCCACGCCATAGAACTCGGCACCGAGATTGATACCGTAGGTCAGTTTCGGGAAAGGATTGCCGATGCAGACTTGGTCGTTGCTATCGATCTTTCCATCACCGTTTTGGTCTTTGTAACGGGCATCGCCCGCATGAACGCCAATCGTCTCGGAGGTATAGGAATAGAGGTGTGCAAGTGCTTCTTCATCGGACTGATAGATACCCTCATACTCATACCCCCAGAAAGAATTGAGTGCCATACCGACATCGGTCTTGGTGCGGTCGCCCCAAAGAGGAGAACCACCATTGAGCGCAGTCAGTTCGTTATGGATATAACTGATGTTACCACCTATGTTGTAATGCACCTTACCTGCTTGGTTATCATGGTTGAGGGTGATTTCGACACCTTGGTTGCGGATATTGCCCACATTTTTGACCAACGAGTACATATTGCCCACATGCGCAGGCGCATTGACATAGAGGAGTGCGTCCTTGGTATCACGCAAGAAGTAATCGACTGTACCACTCAACTTACCGTTCCAGAACGAGAAGTCGACACCTGCATCCCACTGCTGGTTCGTCTCCCACTTACCGTCGGTATTGACCAGCGTCAATACCGCCGCACCGTTCTGTATCGTTTGGGTAGTCCCGAGCGGATAACCCACGAAGACATTGGGCGAAGAGAACATCGACTGCACGAACGAACCGGAAGGGATTCCATCGTTACCTACCTGCCCGAAGCCTGCACGAATCTTCAAGTTATCAAGCCAATCGACTTGTTTGAGCCAACGCTCTTCGCTCATACGCCAAGCGAGTGCCACAGAGGGGAAGTAGCCCCACGGATTCTTGCTGAAACGCGAGGAAGCATCGGCACGGAAGTTGGCGGTAATCATATAGCGGTCGCCATAGGAGTAGAACACACGCCCGAGGAACGAAAGGCGGCGGATACGCGAAACGGCATCGGACGCGTTGGTTTGGTCTTCGGTGGCATTGCTCAAGTACCAATTGCTCTCGACGGGATTCAGTATTTGTGCTCCAGAACCGCTGATGCTGTAGGTGTTATATTCCTGCCAAGTCTGTCCGACCATAACGGAGAAATTATGTTTGCCTATCTTCTTGGCATAGGTAGCGGTAGTCTCTTCTTGTAGCGAGCAATAGCGTGCCATAGACGAGGAGATATAGTTCTTCTCGGAGTAATTATAGACCGAATAGGTGTTGGGATAGGTGAAGTTCCGAGTGCGGTTGAGCGTATAATCCACCGAGAAACTCGGGCGGATAGTAAGCCCGTCCACAGGTTTGAGTTCGAGATAGACATCACCTACAAGACGCTCGTTCTTGGACGAAGGTTCGGTGTTGTAGACCATCAAGAACGGGTTGGTCACATTCTTGAAATTACTCGATGCCGCATAGTGTCCCGAGAGGTCATCGCCGTTGCTGTTTACGCTACCCTCGGGGTAATAAGTCGGATCCCATGGTGCCATAGCGAGAGCGGCGGAGATAACCGATGCACCTGCCGAAGAACTATTGTTCATGGCATTACGCCCTTTGGATGTAGCAAAAGTAAGGTGCTCACCCACTTTGAGCCATTTACGCACTTCGTAGTCGGTATTGAGACGAATCGTAAAGCGTTGATAGTTACTGCCTATAATCGTACCTTCTTGCCCGAAATAGTTGGCAGAGAGTGCATAATGCCCTTTGTCGTTGCCGCCATCGATACTCAAATTATAGTTATGCATGAACGCATTCTTACGGAAAACCTCATCTTGCCAATCGGTCTCTTGTGCAGCATAATCGAAATTGGTAGGGTAATACTTCGAGCCGAGGTTGTAGACATTCATCCACTGCTCGAAACCGTCGTTGATATAGTCTGCCAACTGCTCCGCACCGTTCTTCATCACATCGATACGCAGTCTGGTGAGTGCCATATCACGGCTCTTGAGAAGGTCGAGTTTGCGCCAGCGATTCTGGAAGCCCCAATACGCATCGAAGGTGATATTGGGTTTCGCACCGGCAGAAACACCCGTCTTGGTCGTTACGATAATGACACCGTTCGCACCACGCGAACCATAGATGGCCGTGGCGGAAGCGTCCTTAAGGATTTCCATAGACTGAATATCATTCGGTGCGAGGAACGAGATGTCGCTCGTGATGACCCCATCGACAACATAGAGCGGGTCGTTACCGCCGATAGCCGAACCGATACCGCGAATACGAATGGTAGCCGCCTCACCCGGTTGACCGGAGTTGGTCGTCACAGTAACACCGGCGGCACGCCCCTGCAATGCTTGGTCAAGACCTGCGACAGGAGCCTTCATCAGTTCGTCTGCGCTGACGGAGGTTACAGCACCCGTAAGGTCGGACTTACGCATCGTACCATAGCCCACAGCAACGACTTCCTGCAGCAGAACATTGTCCGACTGTAAGGTAATGCGCATGGGCGAGGCTGTAGCCTTGACCTCTTGAGTCTTATAACCCATAAAAGAGACTTGAAGGATGTCGCCCGCTTTGGCTTGGAGCGAAAAATTGCCATCGAAGTCCGTAATCGTACCCGTAGTAGTGCCTTTGACCATCACATTGGCACCGATGACAGGATCCGTTTCTCCTTCTGCATAGACGACACCCGAAATAGTGAGCGTCTGCGCCGATACATTATAAGGAAACAGAATCGCGAAGAGTGCGAATAGGAGGGGGGGGGTGTTTCTGAATATATTCGTAATCACTTTCATGGTATGATTGTGTTTTTTGTTCATTTTGTGAGCGTACAACGCAGCCGAAGACTCGGTAGACTATCCGACGGAGTGCACGGCGGGCGTTCTCGGACAGGTTGTTTCCGAAAAGCAGTGCAAAAGTAGTACATATATGGAGAAAAAGCAAATTTTGAAAACATGTTTTATAGCATAAACTTTATTTTTCCGCATTCATAAAGAATACAACATACTATATAGTATCTATTTGGTTTTATGTAGTTTATCTATAATATACATTTTCACAACAGAAATCGTTTAGCCGGTATGCACAAGCGAGTTTGTGTCGTAGTCGCAATTCGAAAGATAGTAGAAAAACATGCTCTATAACATAGGTTTCATCAGGCAGGTTTTTCGAACGAAAACAGACCACCTTACGCCCACAACAAGGGAAGAATATGGCATAATTATTAAATAACCTACACACAAACTATCCCAATACAAGAAATCACATAGCAGGGGATGAGCAAAGGATAAGCAAGGGATACGCAAGGAATGGCGCAGGAATAAGCATTAAAAAAGACAATTACAAAACGAGCCATTTCTATCTTTTTTGTACTTGGCAGCACGGTATCAACAGTCTATTTGCAAGTGAATCACATACGAATCACATACGAACCACATACGAACCACATACACTTAATGGCTTGAGAACAGGATTTCAGGAATTAACGAGCAATAAGCAATTATTAACATTCCACCCTCTCCTTACGGGGAGAGAACGAGGAATGAATGGAGACAAAAACAGGGAAGGTACGAGAACGGAGCGGAGACCATAGGCTGCGGACGGCATAACAAAGCCGTATGCAGAACATAGCAAAGCCGTATGCAGAACGGGCAAAGAAGAGAAGACGAAATAGATTTGCACATATAAAGAAAAAAGCGTACCTTTGCAGGCTTTTAGATACATAGAGGGGAAACTACGGCTAAGCCACGCAAAAATACGGAATAACGCCGACAGAAAACGGGACAGAACCCCGGCAAAACGAATCATAAACTACACGAATATATGTTTGACAATCTATCCGAACGATTAGAGCGGTCTTTCAAGATACTGAAAGGCGAAGGACGCATTACCGAAATCAACATTGCCGAGACGGTGAAAGATATCCGTAAGGCACTGCTCGAAGCCGATGTGAACTACAAAACGGCGAAGCAGTTTACCGACCGGGTGAAGGAAAAAGCACTCGGGCAAGATGTGATTACCGCAGTGCGCCCGGGGCAGTTGATGGTGAAGATAACGCACGATGAGTTGGCAGACTTGATGGGCGGCGAAGCACAGGAAATCAACCTGAAAGGTACGCCTGCGGTTATCCTGATGTCGGGTCTGCAGGGTTCGGGTAAGACCACTTTTGCATCGAAACTCGCCAACTACCTGCAAACGAAAAAAGGCAAGCGGGTAATGCTGGTGGCGTGCGATGTGTATCGCCCCGCGGCTATTGAACAGTTGCGGGTACTGGGCGAACAGATAAACGCCAAAGTGTATACGGAGGAGACGGAGCAGAACCCCGTCAAGAAAGCACAAAACGCCATAGCCGAAGCACGCAAGTACGGCTACGATGTGGTGATCGTCGATACAGCCGGACGCTTGGCGGTAGACGAGCAGATGATGCAGGAGATAGCGGCTATCAAACAGACCATTCAACCCTCGGAGACGCTGTTCGTGGTGGATGCGATGACGGGACAAGACGCCGTGAATACCGCCAAAGAGTTCAACGACCGCATTGATTTTGATGGTGTGGTACTGACCAAATTGGACGGTGACGCACGAGGCGGTGCGGCACTGTCGATTCGCTCGGTGGTAGATAAACCGATAAAATTCATCGGTACGGGCGAGAAAATGGATGCACTCGATGTGTTCCACCCCGCGCGTATGGCCGACCGTATCCTCGGCATGGGTGATGTGGTCAGCCTCGTGGAGCGTGCGCAAGAGCAGTTTAACGAGGAGGAGGCACGGCGCATCAGCAAGCGTATTGCGAAGAATCAGTTTGATTTCAACGACTTTTTGACGCAACTGAACCAAATAAAGAAAATGGGTTCGATGAAGGACTTGATGGGCATGATTCCGGGTATGGACAAGGCACTGAAGGGCGTAGAGGTGAGCGACGATGCGTTTAAGCCTATCGAGGCCATTATCGGATCGATGACACCCGAGGAGCGTGCCAACCCAAGTCTGCTGAACGGCTCGCGCAAAGAGCGTATTGCACGCGGGTCGGGTACGAGCATTGTGGAGGTAAACCGCTTCCTCAAGCAGTTTGACCAGACAAGCAAGATGATGAAGAAAGTGCAACAGATGAGGAGAAAATAATTTTGGGGAATTTGTAAATTAAGGAATTTGTAAATGATTTGCTGCTCAATTTACAAATTTACACATCTACAAATTTACACACTGAAACACACCGTATGGATATACTGGACAAAATAGACGGACTGGAGGCGAAGTTCCACGAGGTGAGCCTGCTGATTACCGACCCTGCCGTGATAGCCGACCAAGCACGCTATGTGCGGCTGAATCGAGAGTACCACGACTTGGAGCGGGTGCTGTCGTCGGCGGAGAAATACAAGAAAGCCCGCACAAATTTAGAGGAAGCAAAAAATCTGTTTCACAACGAGTCTGACCCCGAACTGCGAGAAATGGCACGGGCGGAGATAGATGAACTGGAGCCGCAGATACCTGCACTGGAAGAAGAAGTGAAACTCATGCTGCTGCCGCAAGACCCCGAGGACGGGAAGAATGTGGTGATGGAGATTCGCGGCGGCACGGGCGGCGACGAGGCGGCACTGTTCGCAGGCGACCTATTCCGCATGTACACCAAGTATTTTGAGATACACGGATTCAAATACACGGTGTCGTCGTTCTCGGAAGGTGCTGTGGGCGGATACAAGGAAATTATATTCAATGTGACGGGGCAGAATGTGTACGGTACGCTGAAATATGAATCGGGTGTGCACCGTGTGCAGCGTGTGCCTGCCACAGAGACACAAGGACGAGTGCATACCTCGGCGGCAACGGTGGCGGTACTGCCCGAAGCCGATGAGTTTGAGGTACATATCAACGAGGGAGAGATAAAATGGGAGACTTTCCGTTCGGGCGGTGCCGGCGGACAGAATGTGAACAAGGTGGAGTCGGGCGTGCGCCTGCGATACAACTGGAAGAACCCGAACACGGGCGAGGTGCAGGAGATACTGATTGAGTGTACCGAGACACGCGACCAGCCGAAGAACAAAGAGCGGGCATTGTCGCGTCTGCGCACGCAGATATACGACAAAGAACACCAAAAGTACATCGACGACATTGCCGCACGACGCAAGACGATGGTATCGACGGGCGACCGCTCGGCGAAGATACGCACCTACAACTACCCGCAAGGGCGTATCACCGACCATCGTATCGGCTACACGGTGTATAACCTGGCGGCATTCATGGACGGAGATATACAAGGGGTGATAGACGCCTTGCAAGTAGCCGAGAACGCCGAACGCTTGAAAGAGAGCGAACTATAAAGAGAGGAATTAATCAGTGCACTGAATACGGGAAACAAATTGTGTTGGCAGTGTCGTTACAATGACAAGAAGAGTTAGGCTATTATTATGTATTTATTTTATACACCAGACATAGAGACGAACAAGTGCCTTTCGGAAGAAGAATCGGGGCATTGCGTGCGGGTGTTGCGCTATACGCGGGGAGACCTGATTCTGCTGACCGACGGGCGAGGCACCACCTACGAGGCACGCATTACCAATCCGCATCCGAAGCACTGTGAGTTTGAGGTGGTAAGCAGTGAGCAGCAACAGCCATCGCACCCCTTTCATCTCCACATCGCCATTGCACCGACCAAGAACATTGAACGGCTAGAATGGATGGTGGAAAAGTGTACCGAAATAGGTATTGACGAGATTACACCCCTACTCTGCCGTTTCTCCGAACGCAAGCAACTGCGTACCGACCGACTCGAAAAGATTATCCTTTCGGCAGCCAAACAGTCGCTGACTCCATACTTACCCGTACTGCATGAACTGACGGATTATCAAGACTTTATGCGCGAATATGCAGCGGCACGACACACCGAAACCGATAAGTTTATCGCCCACTGCTACAAAGAGGACAAGCGGTTGCTCAAAGACTTGATTGTACGGGGACACGATGTGTTGGTACTGATAGGACCCGAGGGAGATTTCTCGGAACAAGAGGTACAGCAAGCCCTTGCCGAAGGTTTCCGACCTGTAAGCCTCGGGAACTCTCGCCTGCGCACAGAGACGGCAGGTGTCGTTGCTTGCCATACGGCAATACTGCTCAACGAGTAAAGGCGTGTGTCCGTTGGTCGCTATTCATACCCATGAATGCTATACAGTGTTCGCCATTAATGCCCATTAAAGAGTCATTAAAAACGGATACACCGATAGATAGACACTAAACATTCAATACATAGTATAACAACAAAGATGACGGAAAAAGAGAAAATGTTGGCGGGATTAGATTACGACGCCAATGATAAAGAACTGCTCGCGGAGGTATTCCACGGCAAAGACCTCTGCCAACAATACAACAACCTACCTGCATCGGACATTGCAGCGCAACGAGCCATGCTAAAAGACATGCTCGGCACTTGCGACGACGACACCTATATCAATCCGCCGTTCTACTGCGACTACGGAAAGCAGATACATGTAGGAAAACGCTTCTTTGCGAACTTTCATTTCACAGTACTTGACGAAGCCCCTGTCACTATCGGCGACGATGTGTTTATCGGGCCGAATGTGTCGCTCTATACCGCCTGCCACAGTACCATACCCGAAGAGCGTAACACCCGCCACGAATGGGCAAAGCCTATCACCATTGGTAACAACTGCTGGTTGGGCGGCTCGGTAACGGTGATACCCGGTGTAACCATAGGCGACAACTGCACGATAGGGGCTGGCTCGGTGGTAACGCACGACATACCTGCGAACAGCATAGCCGTTGGCAACCCATGTCGCGTTATCAAACATATTGACTGACCTTTTTCCACACTTTGCGCCATGAAGACTACCAAAGAAAAGATGCTCGCCGGCGAGGACTATTTTGCCAACGACCCGTCTTTGTTGGTGGAAGTCTTTCGGTGCAAGACACTCTGCCAAGCGTTTAATACCCTGCCCGCAACAGACGAGGCAGGGCATTTGGCGTTGCTCAGGCAGATACTCGGTACTTGCCACTCGGACACTCGGATAACGCCGCCATTCCACTGCGACTACGGGGCGCAGATACATGTAGGGCGAGGCTTTCGGGCAGGAACAAACCTCACGATCTTAGACGAAGGCGAAGTGCGGATTGGCGATGATGTGACACTTGGTGCCAATGTATCACTCTACACCGCCTGCCATAGTACGATACCCGCCGAACGCAATACATTCCATGTTTGGACACGCCCGATAACAATAGGCAACCACTGTGTGATAGGCGGCTCTGTAACCATACTGCCGGGCGTAGTTATCCCAGACGATACCACCATTCCCGCAGGCAGCGTGGTCGTAAGACACAATGCCTAATGGTTGCGTGTCGCCACGGACTACCAATAAGGCATACAACAAACTACTAACGATACAAAACCATACAAGAATGAATATCACAGACCGCTTTTTGAAGTATGTTGGTTTCTGCACCACATCAGATGAAGAAACCAATATGACACCCTCTACTCCGGGGCAGATGGAGTTTGCCGAGTACCTGCAATCCGAACTCAAGCAGATAGGCTTGCAGGAGGTTACGCTCGACCGTAACGGATATATTATGGCAACGCTCCCTGCCACTGCCGAAGGTAAACCGACGATTGGCTTTATCGCCCACATGGATACATCGCCCGACGCAAGCGGAAAACATGTACAGCCTCGCATTGTCAAGAACTACGACGGCAAAGACATCGTACTCAACGAGGCGGAAAATATCGTACTCGAGACCGCCAAATACCCGGAGATACTGCGCTATACGGGGCAAGACATTATTGTTACGAACGGCAAGACGCTGCTCGGTGCAGACGACAAAGCCGGTATTGCCGAGATAGTAACAGCCTGCGAATACCTGCTACAACACCCCGAAATCAAACACGGCAAAATACGCATCGGCTTCACTCCTGACGAGGAAATCGGGCAAGGCGCAGACCACTTCGATGTGGAGAAGTTCGGGTGCGACTTTGCTTATACCATGGACGGCGGAGCAGTGGGCGAATTGGAGTTTGAGAACTTCAACGCCGCGTCGTGCAAGATACATATCCACGGCGTGAATGTGCACCCGGGCTATGGCTACCACAAAATGCAGAACTCCATGCGTATTGCTTTCCAATTAGCCGTGATGTTGCCGCGCTGGGAGACACCAGAGCATACCGAAGGGTACGAAGGCTTTTACCACCTCGTAGGCATGAACGGAACGGTGGAGGAAACGACCTTAAGTTATATCATTCGTGACCACGACCGTGCGCGTTTCGAGAGCCGCAAGCGTGAAATGGAGCACCTGGTGCGCAAAGTAAACCGTGAATACGGCGAGGGTACGGCAGAGATAGAGATACGCGACCAATACTACAATATGCGCGAGAAAGTAGAACCCGTTATGCATATCGTCACACTCGTAGAAGAGGCTATGACCGAAGTGGGTGTAACACCCAAGGTACAGCCTATTCGTGGCGGCACGGACGGCGCACGCTTGTCTTTCGAAGGACTCCCCTGCCCCAACATATTCGCCGGCGGAGAAAACTTCCACAGCCGCTTTGAGTACCTGCCGATTCCTTCCATGGAAAAGGCGATGGAGGTAATTCTAAAGATAGTCGAAAAAGCGTAAGAACATGGAGAAACAAGAAAAAGGCTATGTTTATATCTTGACCAACCCAAGTTTTCGCGAGGACTGGGTTAAGATAGGAAAAAGCATGCGACCGGTGGATGTACGCTCAAAGGAGTTGGACAACACCGCTGTACCGTTGCCCTTTCAAATTTATGCGACTATTCAGACTGCCAAATACAATGAGGTAGAGAAAATGGTGCATAAAATGATAGATAAACTGAACGAAGGTTTGCGTGTACGCAAAAACAGGGAGTTCTTCAATGTTACACCAGAAAAAGCATTGAGTATATTTTACGACATTAAAGAAATAGTGGACGATGCTGTAATCACGGTGTACAAAGACAACAAGCCTATCGCCCCGCAAAAAGTGGACTCTTCGGAAACTGAAAAAGGCGAACCCGTCGATACCCCCAAGCGCAGTCGTTTTAAGTTCAGCATGGTGGGCATACCGATAGGAGAGATGATTACCTTTGTGCCTACGGGCATACAAGTTCGCATAGCGAACGACGACACGGTAGAGTACGAGGGGCGTATCTACAAACTATCGCCATTTGTCGGCACTTTTATGCCCGAAGACAAACGCAACCATTCGGGAGCCTATCAAGGGGCTAAGTTCTTCTCCTACAAAGGCAAGATATTGGATGAACTTCGTTTGGAAATAGAAGCGCAACAATCAAATACAAAATAGGAATAATTTGAAAAGCAAACGATATGAGTGACCGAAGTAATAATAACGGAAGAGGTTATGAATATGCATGTCTGCACACTTTGCAGGATCATATTAATACGGAACACCCTGCTATCATCGTAGAAAGTAGTAGTTACTATGCTGCCAAACATGCATGGGATATGCTTTCGATTGGGGAACAAACTCTATATAAGATAAGTGCAGAAGCGGCTATTCAGTCGTTGTTTGAATTAGAGCCATGCATAATAGAACCCGGTTCTACCCCTATAGAATTATATATACAACAGGATACCAACGGTAAATCGGGAGATGTACGAGATATTATCATTCAGCGACAAGATATAAGTTGGCAGATAGGTATTTCGGTTAAACACAATCATTTTGCAGTAAAACATAGCAGACTCTCACCCACTATTGATTTTGGAGCATCGTGGTATGACTACCCATGTAGCCGAACATATTGGAAAGAGGTTACCCCTATTTTTGACTATCTGCACCAAGCCTATATAGAATCCATCTACTTTAAGGATTTGCCCGATAAGGCAAACGCTATCTATGTACCTTTACTGCAGGCATTCATGTCGGAAATTAATCGACAATATGCAAAGCACAAGGATTTGCCATGTAGATTAGTAGAATATCTACTATGTAAATATGACTTTTATAAGTGGATTAGTATTGATACTCATCGTACCACACAATTACAGGCGTATAATTTACACGGCACTCTTAATCGATCCTCTCGTATTGCTATTCCGGATATTATTATTCCAAAGACAGCACTACCAAAGCGAATAATATCCTTTGGTTTCTACCCTAATAGGAGCAATACATTATTATTGTGTATGGATAATGGGTGGACTTTTACTTTTCGTATCCATAACGCAGAGGATATATGCACACCTTCGCTCAAATTTGATGTGCAGATTATAGGAGTACCAACAACAATAATAAGCATTAATTGTCCATGGAACTAATCAGTTTATTCTCAGGTGCAGGAGGGTTGGACTATGGATTTGAGAAAGCAGGTTTTCATACCATGGTTGCTAATGAGTTTGACCCAAAAATATGTCCTACCTTTCGTGCAAACTTCCCCACCACTAACCTCATAGAAGGAGACATACGCAATATATCATCCGATACATTTCCCAAAGGCATTGTCGGTATTATTGGAGGTCCACCATGCCAGTCTTGGAGCGAGGCCGGGTCGCTAAAAGGGATAGAGGATGCTCGTGGACAGTTATTCTACGATTATATCCGCATTCTCAAAGAAACGCAACCACTTTTCTTTGTAGCAGAAAATGTATCAGGTATGTTGGCAAAACGCCATGGCGAAGCAGTTAAGAACTTTCTCAAACTATTTGACGAAGCAGGATATGATGTAAATTTGCAGTTACTAAACGCAAACGATTTTGATGTACCGGAAGACAGAAAGCGTGTATTCTATATCGGATTTCGTAAGTCATTGCAAATACATGACTATATCTATCCTACTCCATCAAGTAAGCATTTAACACTTCGTGATGCAATTTGGGATTTGCAAGATACAGCCATCCCAGCCCTTGCAAATAATAAGACAAATGGTAATAAGTGCATTGTTCCTAATCATGAGTACTTTGTCGGGTCTTATTCGCCTATTTTTATGTCTCGTAATAGAGTGCGTTCGTGGGATGAACCAGGGTTTACGGTGCAAGCAAGTGGACGCCAATGCCAACTGCACCCACAAGCCCCTGCTATGCAAAAGATAGAAGAGAATAAGCATATATTTGTTGAAGGGAAAGAACATTTGTATCGCCGTCTGACAGTTCGTGAAGCGGCGAGATTACAGACCTTTCCGGATAGTTATAAATTTATATATGACGATGTAGATTATGGGTATAAGATGATTGGAAATGCAGTACCTGTTAATCTTGCATATCATGTGGCAAAAAGTATTATTCAGTGCCTTAACAGACATAATATCAACCTTGTGTAGTCAATAGTTATCAACCAAATAAATCATCAATACAATGTTAAAGGAAACACCTTTTACGGCGACCCATATTGCTTTGGGCGCAAAGATGGCAGATTTTGCGGGATTTAATATGCCCATTCAGTACCCGACAGGCATCAACCAAGAGCACATAATTGTCCGCAATGGCGTAGGCGTGTTCGATGTGAGCCACATGGGCGAGTTTTGGGTCAAAGGCGAGAAAGCACTTGATTTCCTGCAGTATATCACCACCAATGATGTCAGCAAACTCGATGCCGGTAAGGCGCAGTACACCTGTATGCCAAACGGTAAGGGCGGTATTGTGGATGACCTGATTATCTACAAATACAGCACTACCAAATACTTGATGGTGGTCAATGCCGGCAATATCGATAAGGATTGGGAATGGGTGAACAAACAGAACACCTTTGGTGTATCGCTCGAGAACGCCAGCGACCGCTACGGACAATTGGCGGTACAAGGTCCAAAGGCTACCGAACTGCTGCAATTGCTCACTGACGCCGACCTGAGTGCTATCCCCTACTACGCTTTCCGTGAATGGTCGTTTGCCGGTGTACAAGGCGTTATCTTGAGCAATACGGGTTACACGGGTGCAGGCGGCTTTGAACTCTATTTCCCCAAGGAATACGCCAAGCAGATTTGGGACGCTATCTTCGAGGTTGGTAAGGCATTCGGTGTGGCTCCTATCGGTTTAGGCGCACGCGACAGTCTGCGTTTGGAGAAGTGGTATTGCCTTTACGGGCACGACATCGACGATACTACCTCACCGCTGGAAGCAGGCTTAGGGTGGATAACTAAGTTCGATGCCAAAGACTTCATAGACAAGGACTTCTTGCTCAAGCAGAAAGCCGAAGGCGTGAAGCGTAAACTGGTACATTTTGAGTGCCAAGAGCGTGCCATACCGCGCAACGGCTACGAGATCTGCGACGCAGAGGGCAACACGATTGGAAATGTGACAAGCGGTATCATGCTGCCAACCACAAAAGTAGGAATCGGCATGGGCTATGTAAAGACGGAATTTGCCAAGAAAGAGAACATCATTTACATCAAGATTCGCGAGAAACTCATCCCCGCAAAGATTGTGTAATCAGGGATGAGAAGATAGGAATGAGGACTTAAATCCCTCAATGGTTTATTCGGTCTGTTTGTTGTCTATCCACAGCAAGCAGACCGAGTACTACGGAACTATACCCTCGAGAGCATACAGCCAATAGTATAATATTATGGTTATGGAAACAGAAACAACACATAGCAAGATACGAAAAGCACACGATTGGCTGTTCTTGGGAGGGTTCATCGTATTTGTATGTCTAATTCTTGCCTATATCTATCTTCCTGTGCAATCCAAAGCAAGACGCACTATTCAGGAAGCACAGGCAGCAGAAGAACGGCTTATAGTTTATACAGATACTGCTGCATTAGCCGATGCAGTAGGAGTATACGACACTCCTGTGGGCAAAATGTTCGGACGACTGCCCTTAGCCTCAGCCTATTACTATCTTGGGAATTATTATGTGCATACTCTGCAATTCCAAAAGGCTGCAGAGAATTATATACAATGCGCTTCCTATGCCGAAGACCATAGCGAACAGAAAAGCAAGTTGTTTGCAGCCATGGCACTGCTATCGTCCTTATCTTATATCGAAGAGTTGGCTGCCGACTATAAGCAAAAAGCATGGCGTGAGTTAGAGAACGGCAAGACACTTCCCGATATGCGATGGCTATCTTCTCCGCGAACCAATCCCGATATGGAAGATGCAATAAAGACACGCCTATTGCTCAGCGAATATGCACACTATGAAAACACTTTTGCCCCTTGGAAATTCGGTGCAGGTATAGTAGCAACAGAAGCACTGCTACTGCTTATCCTATTCTATTCTTTCTATATCAATACTACCCGAAAATTGCAGGTACAGAAAGACACGATTGTAAACCAGCAAACTGAGATTCAAACTATTACCACCTCGATACAAACCACCCGCCAAAAAGAATTCGCCTATAACATCCAACAGTTACGCCATCAATACCCACAGCCCTCAAAGAAATGGGTGGAATACCCTGCTTTAGAGAAAGACTGCAACAAAGCCCTATTCTTCTTGCCCGAGAAACTCAAGCAAAAAGGATTGAACGAACGCGAAATCGAATTTTGCATACTCTATATTGTGTACGAAGATCAATCAATGAGCCAACTGGCGGAATGGATGCATTATGCCACTACCGCCATACGCAGTTACAAGCAACGCATAGCCACAAAGTTGCAAGTAAGTTCTGCCGCCTTACACACCAAACTCGAAGAAATAGCCCTTGAAACAAACTCCGAATAGGGCGGGAAATACACATTGCATACGCAGTAAATACAAAAATAACTGATTATTAGCGCGTTAGCAAAAAGCAATGCATACGCAAAAAGTTGCACAGATTAGCCAAATTCCGTACCTTTGCGGTCGAATTCACAAACGAATAATGGTACCTTATTCTATTATTTAACGACTAATCGCAACATTCAAAATGAGACAAAATGTAATCTAAGCACTGCTCCTCACGGGAGTATTCTGCACACTAAACGCATGCTCAAACGACCTCAATGGACTTGTAGCACCTGACTCTGCTAACGAAACAGTAGCCTATGCTTGTCCGGATACTGAATGGGAAGAATATTTTATGACTATTGACTCTCTTAATCAAATCTATTTCCCCGGATCAGAAAGCGATATTATGTTGGCAGATAATGATACCACAAAGGATGACAACACAAAACTACACAATTCTGTAAATATGCAAAGTTCTGCCCGACTTAAATTAACAAATGATACCATTGAAAATATCGGCAAATTACACAACTCTATCATTTACACACTCGCTCAACAGGATGCAAAAACTTCTATCAAATTACAAACTATCGGTAGAAAGAAATTGTCTCTTATTGTTCTGCAACAGTACAATCAAATAACCCGCGAACCGATTACTTCGGAACTGACAGATTTAGCAGACAATTATACAAACAATTACTATAACACTATCCCGAAGAAAATACAAACAGCGAATAGCATTTATATTAATCACATGAAAGAATTGGAAGGCGATGAACTAACCAATTATACCTACTCCTACAAAAAAGTTACACAGCAAAAACTGACTAATCAAGTGGAAGATGCTAATCTTATCAATGTCTTTACCACAGTAGCTTATTATAGTAAGTTACTATGGAGTGCCCCAGAATTTCAGATCGGAACACGCCACTAAATAAAAAGAATAGTGTATACCTATGGAAATGAATTTGATATACAAGAATGATGCTCTGTTTCAGTTATTAAAAGTCGAAGGTGTATTCAATGCGCTATATCTGTTAGCACCCCTAAAAAAGAGCACGACACTTCCTTACTATATGGGCGTGCAATGTGCATTTGTCATTGCAGCCATCGTAATACTTGCGCTCAAGTTTATACGCAAGAAACCGGTCGGATGGTTCCACTGGACGGCTTCGATAGCACCTATTCTAATTGGAGTAACCACAGTGCTTTCTTGGATATTTTCGCCGAATAGTGTACCGGATTTCTTGGTACTCAAAGTCGTTGGGATGTTGGCACTTATCCCTTTCGCCATTGCGATGAACAAATGTCCTTTGGAGGACATACGCGATGTAGCAAATATCTACATCGGGTATCTAACTTTCTGTATCATTATCTGTGAAGTGTAGGGCAGTTAAGACTATACTAAAAGACTCCTACATCAAAGAGGCTGTCTAACAATGCAAAGTTGTTAGGCAGTCTTTGTTCTTTCGCAGTTATAGGGGTACCACTATGAGTGTTATCCGCTTTTGCGGATAACCCACAGACTGAAACGAGAAAAAATCATTGAATGATTTTTCCCTCCGGTTTTTGTCA
>CAVEXR010000034.1:0-25783 GCA_963619585.1 Azospirillum sp. CAG:239 | reverse complement strand
TTTTTCTGATATGACCAAATAATTCTGCAAGTTTTTCGCATTTTCTTTGTAATCGGCTGATTTTCAGCACTGCATTTTTTAGTTCAAAATGGGTCTTTCTTCCCCGTAAACTTTCTGCGTTCAAAAGTAAGGAAATGACAACTTAATATATAACATCGAGATTTGTACACCATATCGTATTACGCAATGCGTCAAATACTATCACGCCAGGTATATCCCGAACATACGATTCGGACGAAATAAGCATTGCGAATGGTTGGTTCGCAATGCTTACAAACGCTAATTTTCAAAGTTCGGTTATATTGATTATCCTATGGTAAAGTCGAAAAAGCGAAAGTGGTAGTACTCCTATACTGCTCGCCTGGGTGCAGTGTAGCGGATGGCCACTGCGGCTTATTTGGCGTATCCGGATATTTCTGCGTTTCTAAGCAGACCGCATGCCGATAGCCATATATCTCTCCGCGCTTTCCTCGCACCGTGCCATCCAGGAAATTACCTGTATAAACCTGTATCCCGGGCTCTGTAGTATACACATCCAAGCGGATGCCATTCGATAGACAACACAACGATGCAGCATGGTTCAGCCCTTCTCCACTATGGGGCTGCAAGACCCAATTGTGGTCGTAACCATGCCCGCAATAGAGTTGATAGTCTGTTTGATTAATGTCCTGCCCGATGGGTTTGGGTGAAGAGTACATATCAAACGGACTGCCCACAGGAATATCCACTATCTCCCCCGTAGTCATAAAGGTCGTGTCCACAGGCGTCATCCGAGTGGCATTGATCCATGAGATGTGGTCGAGAATGTCCTTGTTGCCATCTCCATGCAGGTTGAAATAGGAGTGGTTGGTCATATTGATAACCGTGGTGGCATCGGTTGTGGCAAAATAATCCATGCGCAAGGTATTGTCATCGCCAAGCGTATAGGTACAACCGGCTATGACATTGCCTGGGAAACCGTTGTCTCCATCGGGGGAACATAGCGTGAGCCGCAGAGTATGCGCATCGGTCTGTTCGGCCGTATAGACTTGATATTGCCACCCTGTGGGACCGCCATGCAAAGTATGCCCGTAGTTGTTGGTCTGCAGTTGGTAGTGAACGCCATCGAGTGTTATCTGCCCATGATTAATGCGATTGGCATAGCGTCCGATACATGCGCCGAAGTCCGTAGGTATCGTGCGATAATCGTGCAGGTTATCAAAACCGAGCACCACATCACGCATATTCCCTTTGCAATCCGGCACAAGAATGGATACGATGCGCCCGCCAAAGTTTGTAATACACACCTCCATACCTTGGCTGTTGGTAAGGGTATAAAGTGCTGTCTGTTTGCCGTTGACAGTATCTGCGAAACGGTTGGGATCAAGTCCCGAACGGGTAGTGGTTGGTGTGCAGGCAACACAGACAATCCAGGCTGCCACATAAAGTAGTTTTTGCGTTGTGCTCATGGCTTTATTGCAATTGCGAAATAACATATTGATTGATCGCACGGATAGAATCCCTGTTCATCTTCACCACCTTGCGGTCGTAGGTGAGCAAGCCATTCACTTCTCCCTCCACATCCGTAGTCTGCGTATAGACGGCAGCAGAGAAACCGTGTGGGATAAGGTCTGCCAATTGTTCCGCATAGCGAATATACTGTTGCGTTACGGCTTCGGAGTCGGGGAGTTTGATATATCCCCAATTACGCTTCTCGCCCCACAAATGTCCGTCTAACGGTAGCCCTACCCCACCATATTCGCCAAGTACATTGACACGGTCAGGATCAAAAAGATACATAGCCGGCTGCGGGTAATTGTGTAAATCAAGGACATCACCGCATTTGCAGAAATTACCTCCACTGGCAGGATTAACCAAGCGAGACGGATCGTACTGTTTCGTCCACTCTGCCACCTCCGCAGTGGCGAACTGTCCCCATGCTTCGTTAAATGGCACCCACATCACAACAGACGGGTGCGACATACAAAAATCCATGATGTCTTTCCACTCACGATAGTAATTGTCTTTAGAGGCTTGCGAACGAGGTTGGTCTGTTCCACCCTCATAGGTATGCTGCGCCCATTTATTACCCCCGACATCGCCACTCGGCATATCCTGCCAAACCAACATCCCCAACTTATCACAATAGTAGTACCAGCGTTCGGGCTCTACCTTGATATGCTTGCGTATCATATTGTACCCCAACTGCTTAGTCATCTGAATATCATAGAGCAGTGCGTCGTCTGACGGAGCTGTATACAACCCGTCCGGCCACCACCCCTGATCGAGTAACCCGAAATGGAAGATATTCTTTCCATTGAGTTGCATACGCCATATCCCGGCAGCATCTTGTGCCATACCCACCGAGCGCATGGCCGCATAGGAAGACACTTCGTCAATCACCTTACCATCATGCGTAAGCGTGAGTTGCAGGTCGTACAGGTAGGGGTCATCCACCGACCAGAGATGCGGATTATCCACAACAAGGTCTATCGTCTCACCGTTGGCGGCTTGCGCCTGTGCTACCACTGTGCCATTATCAATCAGTGAGATATGGATCATGTCATTACTCTGATTGTCAGCGAGCGTCACGGTAGTATGAATCGTATTATTGATCAGGTTGGGGATGGTCTTGATAGCCGTAATATGATTAGCCGCCACAGGTTCTATCCATACCGTTTGCCATATACCGGATACGGCGGTGTACCAAATGCCATTGGGGTCAGACACTTGTTTTCCGCGCGGCTGATAGCCATTGTCCGTAGGGTCAATCACCGCTACCTGCAAGAGTTGCTCTCCCTTTGAGGTGAGATAGGGCGTAATGTCTAAGGTGAAAGGCGTATAGCCGCCGGTGTGTGTACCAGCCAACTGCCCGTTCACATAGACCTTTGCCTGCCAATCGACTGCCCCGAAATGAAGAAGGGTATGCTGTTTCTTCCAACTCGAAGGAACGCTGAATGTACGCGAGTACCACAGCGTGTGGTTCTTCGGGAGCGTCTTACCTACGCCCGACAACGCAGACTCGATACAGAAAGGTACGAGTATATCACCATCCCACACTTTGGGGCAAGGAGCGTTGTTTTCACGAATAGCGTACTGCCACAGACCATTAAGATTACACCAATGGTTACGCACCATTTGAGGACGCGGGTATTCGGGCAACACCTTATTTGGGTCTATCTGTTCGCCCCAAGGGGTCATAATATGCTCTGACACGGCATGATATTTCTTTTTACATACAGGGGTGCCACTTGGTTTGGGCAATACGGCATCGGTGGGATAGGGTTCGCCAAAGACAGGATAACCATTGGCATCCCATGTAAAGCGTTGCATACGCGGTGTGCGGGTATCGCCCATGCCTGCAGGGTCAGACTCTGTAGAACGGGCATGATAGAGAATATAGTATTCCTTGCCGTCCGGCGAGGGGAAAAAACTATTATGCCCTGTGCCATATACCCCCGCTTCCGGTTTTTGGTGGAAGACGGGTTGGGCACTCTTCGCCCAAGAAGCAGGATCAAGCAAATCCGCATCAACAGATGCCGTCAGCAATCCAAGCGCATAGTAAGGCGTCCAACAGCCACTGGCGGAATAGGCAATATGCACAAGTTTCCCATCGGGACTGAGTAGCGGTTGAGGTCCTTCGTTTACATAGATGGTGTAAGACGGCGTCCAACCGTTCTTATTTTGCCAATGGCGTTCCCATTCGAGTTCGGGTTTTGAGATAACGACCCGCTCGGAAGCAAGCGTCCACGGATTCTCCATGCGGGCGATATATATGCACTGCGTCTCGGTGGATACACGACGGGTCTGCCACCCCGACCACACCATATAGAGGTTGCCATCTACCTCAAACACAGAGCCATCGATTGCCCAATTATTGTCCGGATCGGTAGAAATGCGCCCTTTCATCACAAATTCGCCCTCGAACGGGTCTTCGTTAACATTCTCGAGGACATAGAGTTGATGGTTGTCGGTATTACCGTCATCGGCAGCATAATATACATACCATTTACCATCTATACGATGAATCTCCGGTGCCCACAGATCGAACATATTGGTGGAGTCAGTAGGTATCCATATTGTTTTACAAGGTGCATTCTTAACATCGGTAATATCCGGTGTTACCCACAACTTTAGGCAGTTCCCGCAAGTATGCATATAGTAGTAGTTCCCCTTGTAGAACAATGCCCAAGGGTCCGGTCCACTCTTCGGGAAGATAGGATTCTGATAAACTTGAGACTGTTTGGCGCAACCGACAAACAGAAGAATCGTAAGTAAGGATAAAAACAGTCGTTTCATTAGTCTGTAATATAAGGAACATTATCAACTCGGTACAAATCAGAGAGCAGGTAGTAGCCACTGCTTACATAAGCAGCATCCAACTCAAGCCCTACACGGAAATACAAATAGTCGCGATAGTTGTTGACATAATAAGTAGAACTACGGTATTTAGTCAGATCGACACGCACCGTTACCTCACCCTCATCTGTAATCTTCAATGGGCGCGAGCCTTTGGACAATGTGGTTGCACTATTCACATGCAGGTTAATTCCCACATACACAAAGGCTTTTGTAACCATGGGCAGTGTCTCAGGGAGCCGACTATCCGGATTGCGCTTGATATGTATGGTTACCTTTAACTCCGTCGATGTAGAATCGAGCGGGTCATATACGATACTATCCATAATGTAGTACGGAATCACCTCAAAGTCGCGTTGACTATTGCCTGTAAGCGTGATAGGAATGGTATCGTAGCCCAATCCCTGCCCCAACGATTTGAAATCGGCAAACAGGAACGGATATTGCTGATTCGCCAAAGTCAGATAATAATCGCCGGCGAATAGCAGTTGACTGAAAGTGCCATCCTCGTTGATACGAACTGGCGTACCCGTATCGTTCTTGCCGAAACCTTTCTGCACGGCTTTCAGTACACTCGCATTACCATCGAAGACAAAAGGTTTACCTTGGTAGGTTACATTTCCCGTAAAACGACATTCCGGCCCTTTGTAATTATCATATTCGCACGCAGCAAACAGAACTGCAATACTACACAGTATTAAAAACAAAAGATTCTTTTTCATAACAGATGGACATTAAGGGGACTTCTATAAATTCCCCGTTTAATAATAAGTTTAACCTATGTCGGACTACAAACACTTTTGTGCGCTTTTTGTTTTTTGACTGCATCTACTTGATTCTCACTCAGTCACAATATCCATATTGCTCCTTCGCTCCAACCAAGTATCTACTATCCAAAAATCCAAAAATCACTACAAAGTAATTTATAGAAGTCCCCTTAATGGTTGGGGTTGGTTACAATATAGGGGTTGCCGTCGTCTTTCGGATAGGTGGCATAATACATCGTATTGTCGAACTTAATCGGATCGTTGGCAATAGTCAAAGAACCGCGATGCTCTATCTTAACACGCCGATACAACCACTTGCCATTGCGTTCGTCGCCGGGGGCATATACCCGATAGGGCCACAAGCCGTAAGTCATAGATGATGCATTGGTCGTATTGTATTCCCATACTTCATCGGCTGTGCGCCAACGCTTGAGATCATTGTAACGATGGTCTTCAAAAGCCAATTCCACACGGCGCTCATTCTTAATTCTATCCAGATCGAGTTCGGACTCGGAAATACAGAACTCCGCTCCGCCCGCGCGCTGACGAATTTGATTAACGAGTTGCAAAGACAGGGCTTTCATCTGCAGACCGTCATATTCGGCTATGCCATCCTCGTTAAGATAGTAGGCGGCTTCGGCTGCATTCAGCAGCACTTCGCCATAACGGAAAACAATATACGGAACCGTGCTTTTTCCCTTGCTTTCCGAGCCGCTTGTCTCGTCCACATACTTGCGTAGAAGCAGACCGGAATGCGTGACATAATTGCTCGTGTAATTAGGTCCCTCTACGCCTGTGATTGCTTCTCCATCGTAGAAATTGAGCGTAGTGGCGTTGTCCACATCCTCCATGGTAGGAGCCATCTTGAATGTCCAGCCACTGCCATTAGGTATCGCCAATCCGGCACGCATATCCAACTTAGCGCCACGAAAAGAAGATCCCGGATATATCACCGTCGCTGCAAGGCGAGGGTCGCGCCCCGCAAAGAAATCCTCCGGATTATCGAATAGCCGATAGGAATTGGACGAGGTAGTTACGCCCGTGAGAGTCTCTTCCTTATTGCTGCCCGTGTAGGGATTGAATGCCTCCTGCGTGTGCGTAGCGGTCAGTTCGTAGCAATCCAACAAATTGGTAATGGGATTAACACAACTTCCGCTCTTTGTATCCGGGCGAAGCGATCGCGGCACAGTCCAAAAAGTAAAATCGTTCGGGAAATTCGTCCCATCGTATGCAATAGCGAAGATAACCTCCGGATTACTGCCTGCTTGGAATACTTTGCCATAATCTTCGTTGAGCGAATATGTACCCATCGCTTCGATAGCACGATACGCATCGATGCATTGCTGCAGATAAGTATCGGCTTTCTCGCGCGGGATACCCGTTTCAAGTCCCGGTAAAACAAGCCCTTTGCTAACACTCTTGTCATAGTTGTATGCCAATGTCCCTGCGTAGAGAGCAGCACGACATTTGAGTGCCAATGCGCTACCCTTGGTTGCTCGCGAGACAGTCCCTTTGGCTGCCAAATTAAGGTCTTCGGCAACAGCATCTAACTCGCTGAGGATAAAATCATAGATTTCGTACTCTTTGTTGCGAGGTTTGGCCAAAGACAGCGTGTTGGTAGTATAGTCTTGCACCTCTGTAATCAATGGTACACCACCCATACGAGTTACCAATACGAAATATGTGTACGCACGCATATAACGAGCCTCAGCCAAGAAATAGCGTTGATGGTCTGCCGATACATTGGAGCCGACAACCGTCTGCAAGCACGAGATATGCTTATTGATGTCGCGAACCAGAGTATAATTGTAGTACTGCCGATAATCTGCATTCTTATTACCGATATTTGCCCAATAGGCGGAATTGTTGATTGCCTCATCCCACGAACACATATCGTAGGTTTCGTTGTCTTGGGTAAACGATTGTTCGTAACGCAAACGGCTATACAGGTTGGCAGCCACGCTATTGATGGTGGTTACGGAAGAATAGGTTTGCTTTTCGCTCAACGAGGTAGAGTCGGTAGGCGATAACCATTTGTCGCATGCGCTCAATCCAAAAGCCAATATGGATAATATAATATATCTTGTCTTCATCGTTTATGTGGGATTAGAAAGTAAGATTAAATCCAATGGTAAACACACGGCTTTGCGGGTAGTCTGTTCCGTTGCAAAATGCCACCTCCGGGTCGACGCCATAATCCTCCAACGAGTCGATACAGAACAGGTTTGTGCCTTGGAAATAAAGGCGTGCTTTCTGTATCATTGCTTTCTGCGTCCACTTCCGAGGGAAAGTATAGCCCAGTACCAAGTTGCGCAAACGGATATAGTTCACATCGCGTGTATAGAAGTCGTTTTCGCCGCGTGCGGACGGGTGCGACGAACTGACTGCGGGGAATTTGCCTGCCACCCAAGGTGAAGTGGGGTCGAGAATATCCTCGTGGTGCCAGCAATCCAACGAAGTAGAGGCATAACCTGCCATTTCGCGACTGCATGCCCATTTCATATACCAATCGGGTACATAGGTATTCATCGATGCGCCGGAAAAATCTACAGCGAAATCAATCCCTTTCCACTCCAAGCCGAAATTGAATCCAAAACTCAAGATAGGCTGTTTGATATTGCCCTCGTCGGCAGTAAACATCACAATAGACGAATAACCCAACGGGCGCTTATCGTACTCATCTATCACGCCATCGCCGTTCACATCTTTGAATATCAAATCGCCGGGTTGGAGTGTCGTGTTATTCTTTCCGTCAATAATGACGGGATAGTTGTCTATCTCTTCCTGGGTTTGGAATACACCGATGGTTTCCCACTGCCAAACCTGATTGTTCTCAACATTAGACCAACGATTGGAAGTACTGTTCCGATATTTGTCCCATGCATTGTAGAACTTCTCTCCTGCACGAACACCATTCTTCTGACGCGCAATAGTGATATTTCCACCGACAAAATACTTAAAATCGCCTACTTTATCCTGCCATTTGATAAAACCATCCCCACCGATATGCATATCCGAGTTCAGGTTCTCTGCCAATGGACTTAATCCAGACTCTTGCGGGAATACCAAGTCATCCGGCTCGGCGGCAATACCATTACGATGCCGCATAAAGAAGTCGAACTCTGCCGTCAGTCGATTTTGGAAGAAACCCAAGTCGATACCCACATCGACGAGACTGGTAGTCATCCATGTAATCTGCGTATTAGGCGTACCATTGTAGATAGTGCCAATCACTGCCGTATTATTAGCGCCCAAGAGCGGGTCGGTACTAATATAGTAACCCGTGGCATTGTAGGAGTACCCGTCCAAATAAGCAAAATCGGGATACAAGGAACCCACATTATCATCACCCAACTGCCCATACGAAGCACGAATCTTGAAATTCGACCACCAATTATTGACATTGCTCTCTTGCCACCAATTCTCCTCTGACATACGCCAAGCCGCACTCACGGAAGGAAAGAAACCCCAGCGTTTCCCTTTGGCAAATTTCCAACTGCCATCGTAACGCCCCGCAAAGTCGATAATATAACGCTGCTTGTAGTCATACCCGGCACGGAATATGGCACTGGCAGTAGTTTGGGTATAGGTAGTCTCTTCTACGGTATTGTTGTCGCTCGTATTCATCAAGTCGATATACGGATTATCCACAGGAGTCTGCACATTGACGATGGTGTTGTATTTGCGTCGATAGAACTCAAATCCCACTGTGGCAGACACATGGTGCCCGGAGAAAGTATTGTCATAACTAACCAATGCCTGCCCCGTAATATCGTTTGTCTTGGCGCGCTCCCGTTCCAACCAAGTATCGGTCTTCGAATAGGCAACATTATAGGTATTGTTGACCGCATCGTATGTATATTCGGACCATGCCTTTTCAAGGTTGTTGACATCGCACCCGTTATAGTAATAGGAGAACACTGCCCGTGCGCTCAATCCATCTAACGGTGTTTGCCAATCTAACGAGAAATTGGACTGAAAAGTCGAATTGCGCTTGTGGTACTCTCCTGCATTATCAATGGTATATGATGCGGGATTGTGTGCGCCATCGTAACCGGCGATATAGTTTACATAGTTGCTGTTATCGTTCGCATACGGGCGATAGATCGGCAACATACCTATCACGGACAGTTTACGCGCATAGTAGTCATCCGTCCCAGGCAAACCCGGATTGACAGTATTATCCAACTTGCCGGATATCTGCGTTCCGAATTTCAGGTTTTTGGTAATCTGAACATCGATATTGCTTTGCAGATTCGTTCGGTTGAAACTATAATCCCGGAATACCGCTTCCTGCCCGACATGGCTCAACGAGGTATAGTATGTAATTTTATCCGTACCTCCCGAGATATTGGCATTTACATAGTACTGCGGTGCGGCACTGCGTACATAATTCTTATACCAATTATAGCCTCGATAATCCTCACCGGTTGCGGGATTATAGTACCCGCTTTTCCATTTCTCCAACTCTGCTCGCGCCTGTTCGGTCGTTACAGACAACGAACCACTATTCACATCGCGCATATAGTTGGCATACACCCAATCGTAGGCACTCAACAATTCGGGATACTCCGTCCACTGCTGCCAACCATAATAGCCATTAAGACTAACCTCCATCTTCTGATTGGCTTTGCCTTTTTTGGTCGTAATCAAGACAACGCCATTGGCTGCCTTTACGCCATAGATAGCCGCAGCACCGTCTTTCAGCACAGAGATATTGTCGATATCGCTGATATCCAAATTATTGAATGCGCTCTCGTCCTTGATGATCCCGTCTATGACATAGAGCGGAGTACCAAGATTGCGCACTTGGATACTGGCTGCCGCACCCGGTACACCACTGCTTTGGCGGGAAGTGATACCTGCCACCTTACCGACCAATGCACCCGAAGTAGTCGTGCTGGTAGAGCGTGCAATGTCATCGGCTTGCACCGTGGTAACCGCTGAGGCGATTCCGCCTTTGCGTTTGTAGCCGTAACCCACGACCACCACCTCGTCCAATACCCGGTTGTCGGTGGTCAACTGCACCTTTATCAACTCCGGGCTGTTCGCCGACAGTTCCTTTGTCTCATAGCCCACATAGGAGAATACCAATTTGGTGTTTTTCTTGTCGGCGTTTTGCAATTTGAGTACATAAGCACCGTCTATATCGGTTATGGTACCGTTGGAGGTCTCTTTTTCCAGTACACTGACGCCTATCAACGGTTCCCCCTCCGTATCCACTACGATACCTCGTACCTCTTGGGCAGTCAGTACACCAATGGATACACTCCAAAGCAGGAGTAAAGTTATGATTAATTTGTGTGTTTTCATGGATATTTGTACTATTGAACGATTATTTGCTGTGTAGCAATACGGCCATTACTGCCGATGACTATGGTATAAATACCTTCGGGATAGTTCATTCGGATATCCGCCGCACCCCTCCTTGAGGACTGAAAGACTTTCTGTCCCGCTGAAGAATAGATACTCAGGTGGTAGTCGATATCCGTCATGTCGATATGCAGAATACTCCCTGCCGCCACCGGGTTGGGATACATCCTTCCCTTCATACTCTTTGTCTGCGGAACGGAAGTTATCTTTTGTCCATAGTCGGACGACTGATAAAGCGCATAGCGTGCCGCCTTCTCCTTGCGTTCCTCCCAACTCATTTTCTCCACTTCCTCCAAATCTGGCGTACCGAAAGCATCCTTAAAACGGAACATCGGATCCAAGTGTCCTGCATAATTCCAGTTGAGCGTGGTAGCCACACCGCCCACACGCCGAGGTATCATAACTTGGAATGCCTCCAATTGCAATCCTTTCGGCTGCCCCGGGAACAAGGACTGATCCCAGTTCATGGATTGCTTGCTGTTGTGCGCCGACATACGCGCCATCGTCAAGTAATGCTCGTTCTGAGTAAGCAGATACAATCTATAGTAGGCAAAAGATGTCCAAGCAAAGCCTAAATCGGCAGCGGAATGCCCTATGGCGATCAAGTGCTGCCCCACGATACTGCGGTCGCGCGGGAAGATAGCATTATCCTCTTCTCTATCGTCCTCCACCGGTACCTCATGGCTATAGACCCAAGTCTCCGTATAGGTAGCCGCCTGCTCGGCAGCGTCCAACCACTTGCTGTCGCGCGTCAGGTCGTAGAGCGACAAGAAGCCTACCATAGCCATATAGCCCGACTCGCTGTCGATAACCTGCGGATTATCGACCACGCAGGCACAGTAGTGGTATTTCTTGTGTACAAACAGGTAGCAATAATCGCCTGCCTTCAATGCCGCCTCCTTGTATTTCTCTTCGCCGGTGGCAATGTACAGTTCTACCAAGTAACGCAATGCAGAGGTCGTAGTCAGACCATTGCTCGTATTAACAGGATGTTGGTTGTTGACTATCTTATTGCGATTCCAACTAAATGCCAAACTGCCGTTATCATTCTGTGCGCTCAACAACCAATCGCCGAATTTCTTACACGAAGTCAGCCAATTATCGTGCGTCTCACCGTTTTTCGTACCATAGCACCATGCCGTGAGCAGTCCTTCCATACCGCCTGTCATAATACGCAGGATACTCTCATAGTTACGCCAATTGCCCTTACCCGTAGTACTCGGATCGTACCATGTGCTTGGCATCCCGATAGGAGACAGACAATCGTCTGCCCAGAAATTCAAGACGGCTTCGCCCTTGTGGCGGATATCGCTTTGTTTGTTCTCTATACCATAACGATACAGATAATAGCCGGATGATACCTGCATTCCGACAAAGCCCATTTGATAGTCTATGCCGCGTGGTTTGAAATCACTCAGGCTGACCTCGAACGGCCACCCCGGTTTGTCATACGAACCACCGTCAGCCGTACAAGGGACATAATAGGTCAACAGACTGCTGATAAGCCCCTCGTAGCAAGAATCCAAATCAACAGGATAGATCGTGGGATTATAGAGGTCGAACACTTCGTTCCATGATTGCTTGACCGCCTCCGCATAGGTATCGGTATGCGAGATATGAAGAAAGACCCGGTAACTGTGTTTCACACCGGTATCTACCGGGTGATAACGATAGCCCTTGCCCGATTTGGTAGCATTGGTAGTACCCGGGAATAGCACCTCTTGGTAGGTCAATGCATTGTCCGTATCGCGCCATAAGCCGCACGAACCGAACTGATAGCCTGCGTCGGAAGCACTGCCCTGTGCATCGGCTACCACCGTACGATCGCCCGAGTCTTTGTGGGCTAATGTAATGGTAATGCCATTTTTCTTGCCTCGAGACATAACGAATGGCAGGGGAGTACGGTCGTCGCGGTACAAGAACCACGCATCACCCTCCTGCGGAAGCGTAGTAGGCGTATTGCAAGCAGCGTCGAAATACCCCTTATACAATACACCTGGTACCAAGTATTCGTTGTCTGTCAGTGCCGCATTTTCGGTAGTCTGTACGCCAAAGGCAGAAAGAAAGATATTGTCGCCTTTCGCCTGAGACTGCACTTTCACATCGCGTTGCAGCACTATTTGTCCCGGCTCTTGCGCAGAATAGATGTCGGTTACGGTAAATACAGAACCCCGTTTGGAAGTCAGTTTGGCCACACATGTGAAGACGCCATTCGACTCCGATACGGAACTATAATAACCGGATACAGCCCGGTTCTGCACCTCCAAATAAGCAGGTTGACCGGCAACCAGAAAGGGGATGTCCGCCCCTTGGTAGGTCAGTGCCGTACTATACCCATCGGCTGATGAGTTAAAAGTCAGAGCCATATCTCCCGACCGCAGGGTCAGCGTAGACGCAGCGGCAGACAGGCTCAGAAAGGATACGAGTAGAATCAAACAGTGTTTCACGGTGTAGATAGTTTAAGATAGATTTAAGGTGGACAAGCCAATGGCAAACAAGGAAGATACAGACAGGGGGCACGCAAGAATGCGTCAAGCCCCCTATCTGTTTCACTTACTAACGCACAACTGCTTTTGCAAATTGGTCATTCACTTTCACAATATACGCACCTGCGGTCATAGGTATCGTATAGCAGGAAGCAGTCGTTGTAACCGTTTGTAACTGCGCACCGCTTATCGAATAGATTGTAATCCGGCTCTCACCACTCAAGCGGTTGATAGTCATCATACCATCCAACGAAGTAACGAAGAAAGAAGCCGCCGTGGTGTTGTGTATACCTGTACCCTCGCGCGATAATTGGATACCGCGTGTCAGAGGCCATCCGTTCACTTTCAGCAGTTTGACCTTGTTGGGATAGTCTGCGTACAACTCAATACCTTCGTACACAACCTCATCCAACTCGACATCTGCGTCGCTGATATACGTAGTAAACTCACCTGCCAACTCATCGTTAACCCATATCTGAGTCTTCGAACCTGCAGTAGCCTCGCCGTCCACAACATCCTGACGGAAATACCACTTCAGATCGTAGTAGTCATCCTTGCTCACATAGATAGAATCGAAGACAACCGAACTCGGGTCGGCAAAGTAGAAGTCCATCCATTCGCCGCTCGCCGTAATTTTTATTTTCTCGTTCTCGGCATTCAAGTAGATGTATGCGCCACCGTCTTTCTCGAAGGTGTTGGTCAGTTCGGTACAGCGTGCATCATACATGTGGTTCAGATACCAATCCTCGGAAGTGGCTTGGGCAACGGTCGGGCAATCGCCACCGGCACTACCATCGTTCCAGTGTGCATAGAGCGTGAATGTTTCATCGTCCTTGTCCCATGCCTTGAAACTTGTTCCGTCGGTGTTGTAGTATTGTGAGCCCGCTGTAGCATCGGTAAAATACCCCTCAAAGAAATAACCTTCACGAGTAGGAATTGTAATTTCCGGCATATCCTGACCGAAAGTAGCCACTACGCTCTCCGTTCCGCCAACACCGCCTTGTTGATCCAAGGTAATAGCCGTCGTGGTAATAGCCGCTCTATCAAGGGTCAGACTTTTGAAGTTCGGCCAATCCGCTTTCTTGCAGAATGCGATGGTGTTCATTCCGCTATTCAGCGTAACGACTTGCGTTACAGGACTTGTGCCGTCCAAATTCAAGACAGTGGAATCTCCGTTGATCACAAGATAGACCGAACCGACATTGCGGGTCTCGACAATCATCTTGTAGTCGCCGGCTTTGCTCATGTTGATCTTATCGAAAATGACATTGCTCGTACCGTCCCAATGATAATCCGACCAACCATCGTCGGTCAATTTGAGGTAGCCGCCATTCCACTTAACAGCCGCACCCAAACCGTCCACGGTATCACGCAACGCCGTACACTTCACATAGTAGGCATTGCCAAGATAGTAGTCTGCACTCTCGGCAAGTGCAGCCTCGGGGCATTCTGACAGGGCGATGCTGTAGAAACCGGGCCAACCCGCATTCTTGCCAAACTTAATGGTGTTCATGCCTGCCTTAAGCGCAACACTCATCACCAACGGACTTGTACCGTCCAACTTCAGCGCCATAGTGTCTTCGTTGACGATATAATCAACGGTACCATCACCACGATAGTTCACCGTCAGTACATAGTTGCCGGCTTTGCTCATGTTGATGTTGTCGAAGATAACACGACTGACACCGTCCCAATGATAATCTGACCATCCGTCGTCGGTACGCTTGATCAGGCCATCTGCATTGCAGGTAGTATTCTCCGAACCATTATCACGCACCACCGTGGTATCTTTCAACGGTGTACACTGATTGTAATACACATTACTCAAATAGTAATCCGCACCCTGTGCCGTTGCAGCATCGGGGCAAGTAACGGTTTGCGCCTGTGCGCTCCCCATGCAGACAGACAGCAGAACCGCTGCCGCTACAGAAAAGTAACTTTTCTTCATGTTGGTAGTATTTAGATTATAAGGTTGAGAGACTTCTCATGGTATTTCGGTTAGTCTACGCCCGCCCAAAGTCTCAAGAACACGACGAACGAAGCCTGTGATGAATGAGATACCCCACTCTAAATCACAATGCAAAGATACAACGAAAAAGACTATATATAGGTAATAATAATCTCAAAGATGGCTATATGCGTCGCAAGAACTCTACGATGCAACAAATATCGCGTGATTTGAGACTATTCTGCTTTCTGTCTGTCTTCTGTAGGCGCGACACCGAAGATCGATTTGTAACACTTGGCAAAATACGAAGAAGATGTAAAACCGACGGAGTATGCCACCTCACAGACAGAAAGGTCGGTATTGCGCAACATTTGCCGGGCTTTTTGCAGGCGTATTTTGTGGAGCAGATCGAAAGGTGTAATTCCCATTTGCGCTTTCACCTTGCGGAACAATTGCGCACGGCTTACTCCCAACTCTTCGCTCAAACTATTCACCGACAATGTCGGATCGTCCAAGCGTTTCTCGATAATTCGTTGCAGGTTTTCGGTAAATTTCTCGTCTTGCGTTTGTATGGTTTTCACCTGTGTCAACTCTGCCGACATCTGCTCCAACTGTTGCTGTTGTTTGCTGATAGTAAGCGCATTTTGTGCACGCTCCTGATGTACACGCAGACGATAATGGTACAGCAGTATCATCACGATACCCAACAGAACGGACAACACCAAGCACAGGCTCAATGCCAGATTGGCCGTACGCAGCCCATCGGTTTTCCCGCCCAAACTATCCATACGCGTCTGCAATGTCTTTATGACCTTGGTTTCGTTGTTCATCTCTTGCGACATACGCATCATCAGCCTTGTTGAAGACCGGTCGACGAGCATAGGATGGAGCAGCGTATCACGCACATACGGCTGCCCGTGCAATATGGCATACGCCGTTTGGACAATAAGATCACCACGGGTAACATTGGTAATCGATGCGGCTATCTTCCCCTCCAATATCGCCTCAACACCACTGTCAGGACCATTCAATGCATCTACACCCAATATACGGAAATCCTTGTCCGGATAGCGATGCAGACACGCTTCATAAGCCCCTAAAGCCATAATGTCGTTTTGCGCTACCACGACATCGATTTCCTTATACCGCAACAAGAGTGAGTCCGTCTGCCGATACGCCAACGCATACGACCAATTGCCCACCCCCGTTCCGCATAAGTGTACGGCAGGAAAGCCCTCCAAACCTCTGCGCAAACCAACATAGCGCTCCGATACGGCAGGCGTTCCCGGCACACCAAGTATCTCGATTACCTGCAAGGGGCGTTGTGCGGTATAACCTCCTGTATGTGCCAATTCTTTCAGATAGTCTGCCATCAGGTTGCCGACCAGGAGGTTATCGGTACCGACAAAAGCCGTATAATCGTCCGTCTTCGGATTGCGTGAATTGATGACGACAGGCACGCCCTGTTGCGCAGCATGCTCGAGGGCGGTATGTATATAAAGCGGATCCTCTACCCCAATTATCAGCAAATCCACCCCACTCCGGAGCAGGCTATCTATCTGCAATGCCTGTAAGCGTCGGTCGCCGCGGGCATTCTTGAGTATTAAGTGCAACTCGGGATGCAGCACCGCCTCCTGCACTATCTCGTCGCACATTTTGTCGTGCCACACATCTTGGAAATCGATGCAGACTCCCACAGCGAATGTTGGTGCCTCCGATGTCGAATGGCAGCCGCAGAACAGAACGGCACAACCGCACAGAACAATAACCGACAACTGGCGGCGTAAGGCGTGTAATAGTTTCATGGTATGCAACAATTGTGATGAGCAAAATAATCTCAACACCGATGCAAAAATACACTATATTTGTGGCATACGCAATAATTACCCCCCCCCTTTTTTTACTATTTTAACCATATAATATGCAGAAAGAAACACTTTTGGCAAATTGGTACATTTACACATAGGGCTACGCCCCGCAGAGACTCCCCCTTCCCCCTCAAAGAGGGGGAATCAGAATATGGGAAACTGAGCCTGGCGGCTCATTCGTCGCGGGTGAGGACACCCACGCCCCCAGGCAGAGTCAAAGGATACCTCTGTTAACTTTATCGCAACAGCACTAAGGAAGAAAAGAAAAGAATAGAATGGAATAGAATAGAAAAGAAGAAGACCGGAATAGCAGCCCCCGCAAAAAAGGCAGAAAGACTATATACCCAAACTATGATTATACGGGCAGGCATTTTGGCAGGCAAGGCAGTAGTGGGTAGTATACGCCACGCAGCGTGTAGCGTCCCACTCCTGCTCTCGCAATGCCCCCGTCGGGCAGGCGTCGAGGCACAGGCGACACCCTGCGCATATATCCGTCGTAGGCAGACGCTTTCGGCTGCTATCCTGCACCACAGGCACTTGCAGCACGAGTTCGCCCGGATGCACCAAACTGCCGAGCGTGGGGTGAATGAGTTGGTGGTTACGCCCTATCTGCCCCAAGCCCGAAAGGACCGCCCAACGCCGCTCCAAGAACGGCGCAGAATCGCAGAAGATATGCTGTTGCGCAGGACTGACCACCTCTTCGCCATACACTTCTCGCAGACGCGCATCGAGGGCGTAGAGCCGCGACTTCATGCTGCGGTGGTAGTCCTTGCCCGTATGCTCGTAAGTCATCAGACAGACCACGACCGTCTGCGCCCCATCGACCAACGCACGAGGGTCGTAGCGTTTGTCGCGATTGCGCTCGAGGTAATCCATTGCCCCATGCCGCCCCGCAGCGACCCAATTGTCCATAAAGCGCGCGTCGTCATCGAGGCGCATGGCAGGGGCTACGGCGCAGTCGTCGAAGCCGGTCTCGATTGCCAAACGGCGTATGTCTGATTTGAGAATCACTTGCTGAGTACTACCTCACGAAGAACGGCAGCAAAGTTACCGAAGATAAGTTGGCAAGCAATAGCCAACACGATAATACCGAAGAACTTACGGACAATATAGAGAGCCGTAGAGCCGAGATGGTTCATCAGCCAATGCGTACCTGTCAGCACAAGGAAAAGTACCACGATACAGAGCAGCACCGAGCAGATAAGGTTCGGCGTGGAGTACTGCGCCGTCATGGCGATGAGCGCAGTAAATGCCCCGGGCCCCGCATACATCGGGAAAGCGAGCGGTACAAGATTGCCCGACCCATCTATGTCGGTTTTGAAGAAAGTCATATCGAGTATCATCTCCAATGCCATAAGGAAGATAATAAAACCACCGGCGATAGCAAAGTACTCAATCTTCACACCGAAGAGTTTGAGTATCCACTCTCCGAGCAACAAGAAGACAATCAGGATAGTAGCCGAGGCGAGCGACACTCTCCACGGGCTCACATTGATACCCCGTTGCTCCATATTAATCGTAATAGGCATATTGCCGAACGGATCGATGATAGCAATCAGGAACACGAAAGCAGGCAGAATCTGCCAAATGTCAAGCGACGAGAAGAAAGAAGACAACATAGATACAAGATGTTAGAAGCAACCATACGCGCCGGCGAACACACGCCTTGGCGTTAGCGCAATGAATTTGCCTGCAAAGGTACACAAAAACGAATAAATATGCAAATTATACGATAGAAAAATGCGGGTAAACTTGTACAATTCAGTTTTTTATAGTACTTTTGCAGTCGCTTTGGTCTTTCGTGAGCCGAAGAGCAAACCGAAAGGGCGACCCGAGAACGCCAGGGGGAAAGCGAAAGCAATGGGGCGGCAACAGGGAAGCAAGTGGGCAACAACAGAGCAACAACAGGGTAACAAGTGGGGAGCAGCGGGAGGACAACGAGAGGACAACGAGAAGGCAAGACAGCCCCAAGGCAGTACGCTGCCCCGAGCAGAAGAGAAGAGAAGAAAAAACAGAACTTATTATATAGCAATCATTTTATGATTAACTCTCAAGATGTCAAGAATGGCGTTTGTATCCGTATGGACGGACGCTTGTATTTTGTGATTGAGTTCCTGCATGTCAAGCCGGGTAAGGGTAACACAATCATGCGTGTGAAATTCAAAGATGTAGTAGATGGTCGTGTTATCGAGCGTCGTTTCAACATCGGTGAGAAATTAGAGGATGTGCGCGTAGAGCGTCGTCCGTATCAGTATCTCTACCAAGAGGGGGAGGACTATATCTTCATGAACCAAGAGACTTTCGAGCAAGTGCCTATCGCGCACGACCTTATCACGGGTGTAGAGTTCCTCAAGGAGGGCTTTGTGGTAGATGTAGTAAGCGATGCTTCTACGGATACGATCCTCTTTGCCGAGTTGCCTGCCAAGGTTGAGTTGACGGTAGCCTATACCGAGCCCGGTCTGCGTGGGGATACGGCAACGAACACGCTGAAGCCTGCTAAATTGGAGACGGGCGCAGAGATTCGTGTACCTCTCTTCATCAACGAGGGCGAACTCATCCGTGTAGATACCCGCGACGGCAGTTACTGCGAGCGCGTTCGCTAATCTCTACAAGCATAGTACTAAAAGCAATCGGGGTGTCCTTGTCGGACGCCCCGATTGCTTTTGGTTGATCTATAGGCTCTATATAATATAGATAATATAGATAATATAGTTGTATCTAGTTGTTCTATTCTTGGTCGTTTTTTTGGTTCTTTTTTGGGTGGCTTAGGCGGCTCTATTCCTTACCGCCGGTTGTGTTTCTGCCTTGTCTGCTGCTGCCACCATGGTCATTGCCACTCCTACCATTGTTGCTCCTGCCATGGCTGCGGCGGGCATTGTTGCTTCTACACTTGCTGCCACGACCATTGTTGCGGGCACCGCTGTGGCGGGCGGTATAGGCTGCGGCAGGCGGCACATCGCCTAACTCTGCGGGAACCTCGATACGATCGATCGTTTTCTTGAGGAACTGCTCGATACGCCCGAAATAACGGGCATCGTCGGGGCTGACAAGCGTAACCGCCTCGCCTTTGTTCTCCGCACGCGCCGTACGCCCGATACGGTGAACATAGTCTTCGGCATCGTGGGGTACATCGTAGTTAATCACGAGCGGCACATCGTCGACATCAATACCACGCGAGATAATGTCGGTGGCAATGAGTACATCCACCTTGCCATTGCGGAAATCGAGCATTACCTCGTCGCGCTCTTTCTGCTCGAGGTCGGAGAACATCGCCCGTGCATCGATATGCTTTGCCCGCAAGGCACGGGTAAGGTCGCGCACTTTCTGTTTCTTGCTCACGAAAAGAATGACTTTCTTCAGCCCACGCCCCTCCAAAAGGTGCTGCACCATAGCGGTCTTCTGCGCTTCGTAGAGTTGCACCGCCATCTGATGTATGCTCTCGGGCGGACGCGACACGGCTATCTGTACCTCGGTAGGATTGACCATGATAGCCTTAGCCATCTGGCGTATCTTGTCGGGCATGGTAGCAGAGAACATAATCGTCTGCCGCTCCTTAGGCAAACGACGGACGATATTCATAATGTCGTCGTAGAAACCCATATCGAGCATACGGTCTGCCTCGTCGAGGATAAAATACTTCACACCCGAGAAATCCACATCGTAGATATTGAGTTGGCTCAACAGTCGCCCCGGCGTGGCGATAACGATGTCCGCCCCTTGCTGCAAACCCGTAACCTGCGTACCCCATGCTCCGCTCTCGCCACCATAGATAGCCACCGAAGAGAACGGCACATAGAAGCCGAAGCCCTCCATCTGCCGGTCTATCTGTTGCGCCAGTTCGCGTGTAGGCGCCATAATAATGGCATTCAGTTTATTCGGGTCGTGGTGGTCGTACTGCAAGTTGGTCAACAACGGCAGAATATACGCTGCCGTCTTGCCTGTGCCTGTCTGGGCGCAGGCTATCACATCGTGTCCCTCCAAAATAACGGGAATAGTCTTTTCTTGTACGGGGGTGCAGGTATCGAAATGCATATCCCACAGGGCATCCAGCACCTCATCCGACAAAGGTAGTTCGTCAAAAAACATTTTTCCAATTAACAATTAATAATTAACAATTAACATGCAGGGTTGGGCGGCTTTCTATATCATATAGAGATTCTATTTCATCTAGGATATTTTCGTTCATATAGATATTTTAGTTATTCTATGTATATTGCTACAACTGACCTGCTTCTACTAAGGTGATTACACGCTCCACGATCTTGTCTTTGTCCGTGGCGTCGTACTCCTCTTTCAAGTCGTTACGGAAGAGTTTGGCTACAAACTGCCACCAGTTGGCACTAGCCTTACCCCGATACTGCACAATGAGTTCGTAACTCGTACGGTCGCTCTCACGATCCATCAACTTCATCAACATCTGCCCTTGGGAGGCGTACATACCCCGAAAATCTTTCTCATACTTCCTATAGAGCGAGCGTTCGTACTCTCTCCACCAACGCCGCCGCTCCTTGGGGTCTTGTATCTTTGCCAACTCGGCATCGGCATACGCCATATCTTGGGTAATCATCTTGGCGTAAGGGAGGGTCTTCTTGACATCCCGCACCGTCTTCCAATAGAACCGCTCCTGCCGCTTGTTCTTAAAGCGCATGGGCGGGTAGACATACACATCGTGCAAGAAAGCCAAATAGAGCGTATCGCCCTGCTCCACCCGCACCATAAGCGAATCCAAATGCGGCGGGGCGGCAGTGGCTGCCATAGGGAAGAGCAGCCCCATGAGAAGCACCCCTATCAGCCCTATGTGCCTTGTCGGTTGCATTATACTCTCTCCCGCTGCAAAGCATTATATGCGCTCCAACTTGGCGTAGGTAAGCAACAGCGTCTTCTGCCCACCCAGGTCGAAACGGATATCGATCTTATCGTTGTCGTTATCGCGATAGACACGCAACACCTCGCCCTCGCCGAAGACCTTGTGGCGTACCCGTTCGCCCGTCTGCCACAGGCCCTCCGCAGCGGCGTGCTGCGTATTGGGGGCGACATGCTTAAGCGGCTTCTTCGGGGCTGCGGCGAACGGTTTCTCGTCTGCCCAACTGCTGTTGCGCCACTGGGGGCGGGCAGGCACAGCCGGCTCGTTCTCCACCACCGCCATATACTGCGAGTCTATATCGTTGAGGAAACGGGACGGCATCGTAATAGCCACCGTACCGTTGCGGAAACGCTGGCGTGCATAAGAGAGGTGGCAAGCGTCCATCGCACGCGTGATAGCCACATAGAGCAAGCGTCGCTCCTCCTCGAGCGCACGGGGCGTATTGCAATACTGAGAGGGAAAGAGGTTCTCCTCCATACCGCCGATGAAGACCGCAGGGAACTCCAAGCCCTTGGCGGCATGGATAGTCATCAGCGTTACCCGCTCCGTTTGGTCGGCGAGGTTCTGGTCTTGGTCGGTAAGCAACGACACTTCGGCGAGGAAATCCGCTATGGGTGTGAAGGATATGCCCTCCTTGTTCCGTTGCTCGACAAACTCCCGAATACCCGAAAGCAACTCTTGGAGGTTCTCGGCACGGTCTATTCCCTCGGGCGTGCGGTCGGTCATGGCAATAGCGCGTATACCCGACTGCGTGAAGACCCTGTCGGCGAACTCGAAAGCGTCCAGCGTGTCCGCCGCCTCGGAGAAGCGGGCAAGCAAATCGGCAAACGAGGTCAGTTTCTTCGCCGTAGCCGCCTGCACGGGCAGTTGGCACTCCATAGGGTGGCTCACCACTTCCATAAGGCTAACACGGCAAGCCGCCGCTGTATCCGACACCCGACGAAGCGTCGTATCGCCTATGCCTCGGGCAGGGAAATTGATCACCCGCAGCAGGGCTTCGTTGTCCTTTGGGTTCACCGCCAAGCGGAAATAGGCAATGGCGTCCTTAACCTCCTTGCGCTGATAGAACGATGTACCGCCGTAGATGCGGTAGGGGATGTTGCGCTTGCGCAGTTCGTTCTCGAACGCACGCGACTGGGCATTGGTGCGGTAGAGTATGGCGACATCGTCGTAAGGCGTACCCAACCGGCGGTGTGCATCGGCGATAGCGCAAGCCACGCCCTCGCCCTCTTCACGGTCGGTACTATAGGCGGTAAGGTCGAGCCGCTGCCCCGGGTCTTTCTCCGAATAGACCTCCTTCCGAATCTGGTGTTCGTTGTGGTGGATAAGGGAATTGGCGGCATTGACGATATTCTGCGTAGAACGATAGTTGCGCTCCAATTTATAGAGGTGCGTATCGGGGTAACTCTGCTGAAAGCCGAGGATATTGCGAATATCCGCCCCACGGAACGAGTAGATAGACTGTGCGTCGTCGCCCACCACACAAATACGGTTCTGCGGCTCGGCAAGGCACTTAACGAGCAAGTACTGCACATAGTTGGTATCCTGGTACTCGTCGACCAACACATACTCGAACGCCGCTTGGTACTTATGGCGTATGTCCGCCTCTTGCCGGAGCAGGATATAGAAATTGACGAGCAAGTCATCAAAATCCATGGCATTAGCGGCACGCAAGCGGGCTTGGTACGAACTATAGATATCGGGCATCTTATAGAGCCGTTGGGCACTGTACTGCTGATAGAGCCCCTTATCGATAGCAAATTGGTCGGGGTCGATAAGCGAGTTCTTTGCGGTAGAGATATAGCCCAATACCTCGCCGAGTTTGTATATCTTCTCGTCGAGTTGGAACTCGCGAACAATCTGCTTGAGGAGCGACTTGGAATCTGCTGTATCGTAGATAGAGAAATCGCGCGTATAGCCGAGCCTATCCGCCTCGGAACGCAAGATACGGGCGCAGATAGAGTGGAAGGTACCCATCCAAAGATAACGCGCATCGGTAGCAGGCACAAGGCGGCAGATACGCTCTTTCATCTCGCGTGCCGCCTTGTTGGTAAAGGTAAGCGCAAGGATATTGCTTGCGTGGATACCCTGCTGCAAGAGGTAGGCTATCTTATAGGTCAGCACACGCGTCTTGCCCGAACCCGCCCCCGCAATAACGAGTTCGGGCCCGTCGATGTACTCCACAGCCTGCCGCTGTGCGTCGTTGAGTTGTGATAAGAAGTTCACTCCGGGCAATTAATAATTAATAATTAACAATTAACATGCAGGGGATTTTTCCTTTTCGCCTT
The DNA here is from genome assembly GCA_963619585.1 of Azospirillum sp. CAG:239. GTDB lineage: Bacteria > Bacteroidota > Bacteroidia > Bacteroidales > Paludibacteraceae > Colicola. The sequence goes on along the minus strand of CAVEXR010000034.1, from coordinate 1,851 downwards.
GCGGCTCATTTGTTCCCTGATTTTTTTAGGAGACACCATGCCTATTTGGTGCATTGTGCCTTTTGCATCGTGCATTATGCTTTATTCATTGCGCTTTGTACTTTTAGCATTGTGCGTTATAGTTTTCTTATGCGCCATTCGTTGGGGTAGAGGTTGTTCAGGCGTGAGCCTACATTCTTCGCAAAGCCGAGGGGGACACCCTCGTAGGTGAGCAACAATATACCCATCGGCAGCCCCTCTACGACACCGAGGGCTTCGGTACGGAGATACGAAAGGGCGTTCTCGCGTGTGAGTGCCAATCGGGGAAAGGCGTCTTGCCGCAGGTCTTTCGCCATACTAAGGCTGTGTTGCGGCACGAGACTCTTGCCCCGCTCCTCGCTCAAACCAAAGCCCGTAGAGATACAAGTAAGGCAACCAGAAAGACAGTCTATCAGTTCCTTATACCGGGCAGGATAGGCGGTAGTAAAGCGGTCGTTGCGGCGCAATGCCCAATGCTCCGGGTGAAGAAGCCATTGGCGCATCTCTTTCTCGCCCACCACCGGCTCACTCGCCCGCTTGGGCGGACGGGGCTTAAACGGAGCAAACGCCGCATCGCGCTTGCGCAGGACACAGATATAGAAGCCCTCGCCTTTCGCCTTATGCGGATAGAAATGGTAGCCTGCCCCACTCTCCGAAATGCCCCATGCGGGGTCGTAATCGAGCGGAAGGATATCCGCCCCGAGTTCGGAGGCTATCCAAAGGGCATTCTGTTCGTCTTCCAAACGATTGAATGTGCAAGTGGAGTAGATGAGTATACCATTGGGTTTCAGTGCGTTCCACACATCTTGTAGTATGCTGCGTTGCCGCTCGGCACACATCCTAACCCCCTGCGAACTCCACTCTTCGCGAGCCTGCATATCCTTACGGAACATGCCCTCACCCGAGCAGGGCGCGTCGACCACTATGCAATCGAAGAGGTTGGGACAATGCTCCCCATATTCGGCAGCGGTATTGTGGGTAACGACCGTATTGCCATTGCCCCATTTCTGGATATTCTCCGAGAGGATAAAGACCCGCTGGCGCACGACTTCGTTGCTGAGCAACAGCCCCTCGCCGCCGAGGAACTCACTGATAAGCGTAGACTTGCCGCCCGGGGCGGCACAGAGGTCGAGCACCACGCTCTCGCGCGGTACATACTGCTCGAGGGCTTGCTGCACAAACATCGAACTTGCCTCCTGCACATAGTAACAGCCCGCATGGAAAAGCGGGTCGAGCGTGAACTGCGGACGCGAGGAGAGGTAGTAGCCGTCTTCGTGCCACGGCACTTCGGAAGTGTCGCAATCGAAAGTCAGAACATCCATCTTAGTGTTGAGACGAATGCTCGTAGGCGGCTCTGTCTGCAAGGCGCGAAAGAGGTCGTCTGCCTCGGCACCCATCTGCTCGCACATACTATCGATAAAATCAGGAGGTAACATAGGTATATTGCGTCGTAAAATAGCGTTGAATTCGTACTTTTTTGCTATAGAGCGGTATTTCTTTTTGCGGAATAAGCCTGCAAAGTTACGCATTTTCTTTCGTTTTTGCAATAGACGCCGTAATTTCTATCCGCCGACGAGGGATAAGAAGCCCACCATCCCGTACGCGTATCCCTTGCTTATCCTTTGCTCATCCCTTGCTACCATCCTCATTGTATCCTCCTTACTTTTTCCTTATATTTTTCCTACGCCGACGGAAGGCAAGAAAAAGGGATGAAAACAAGAAACAAGAAAAATGAGAAAAAAAAGGCGTATAGGTCAAATTGCAGGCTGAGACAGGTACTCAGAGCCGATGAATAGCCGGCTACAGACGATTCAAAAGTTTCAGCCTACATTT
>CAVEXR010000033.1:0-25902 GCA_963619585.1 Azospirillum sp. CAG:239 | reverse complement strand
CACTGCAAAGTTACTGAAAATCTTTGACATAGCCAAGTCTTTCTGCAATAAAAAACAAGCAGAAAGACTTTTTTTATAACCGGAATAACCACTCTCCATCATCCCCAACATAACACTAAAAGAGGCTGCCTAACCAAAACTTGTTAGACAGCCTCTTTTTCTTTTTTTGGGGGGATATGGGGGATAGGTAATCTAAGTATTATAGAGGTTATAGGGGGGGGCTATATGCAATGCCCAATTCCTAACTCCTAATTCATATATTGAATAAAAATCCTAATTATATAAGTAACAGAATCCAGATGAAGATACTTACTATCGGAGTGGCGAGGAGGATAGAGTCGAAACGGTCGAGCACGCCGCCATGCCCCGGGAGGAAATGCCCCGAGTCCTTTACACCGATAGTGCGTTTCAGCAGGCTTTCCATCAAGTCGCCCAGCGTACCGAAGACCACCACTATCAACGAGAACACCGTAGCCAAAAGGTAGATATTCGGCAGGCTAGTATGGCTGAAGACATCGAGTACCGAAGGCGTACAGAGTTTATCAAAGCAACCGAGGTGCGCCAAAAGCATACCCGTAGCCACCGCCACAATAGCACCACCGACAAGCCCCTCCCACGACTTACCCGGACTGACACGAGGAAACATCTTATGATTACCCCGCTTGCGTTTGCCCATCAGACTGCCCACACAATACGCCCCCGTATCGTTCATCCATATAAGAATAAAGAGCGCCAAGAGCAGTTTCGGGTTGGCATACATCACCCAACACATCAGCGAGAACGGCATGGCAATCATCAGTTGGCTCGACCAGAAATTGCCCCAATTGGCAATCGGGTTCTCCGCACGACGAAAGAGTTCGGAAATAAGTGCCACAAAGAGCAAGAGGAAATAGACGCCAATCAGCACAGGAATGACTATCTCGTTCGCCGAGGTGGTTATTAGCAAACAAAATGCCGAAGCAGCAAACATCAGCCCGCCCGCAATGGTCGACACCCAAGTAAGAACACGGTCGGAATGCATAAGGGTATGCGCCTCGTGCACCGCCCCCATCGTAATCAAGCAAAAAAGAACACTGAAATAGACGGGATGCACAAGAATACTCGACACCACCAACGCCACATAAACTGCCCCCGAAAGGGTACGCTGAACAAAGTTTGACATATTTATTCGAAATTATTTTGCAAAAGTACGATAATTTCCGTACCTTTGCAAATAAATTCACGAAAAAGAATGGAAAATAGCATGGAACTCAGCCTGCTCGAACCCGAAGAACGCGAGCAATTGGAGTATATTTGGCACCTTATCCCCGCCGAAGACCGCACCGGAATCAGCCAAAGCGATGTGCTGCTCGTACTCGACGCCATGGACGATTACCTCGAGGAGAAAGGACTGCTCCGCATCGACGAGAAGACAGGCGAGGCAGAGTACCTCGACGGCGACATCGACGAGACAGAACAGTTGGCGTATGTACAGAAAACAGCCAAAGCACAAGGCAGCACCATCACAAGCGAGCAAATACAACTCGTAATGGACGGCGAACTGCAATACGGAATAGAACAAGGCTACTACGAAGAGGAAGACTGATACCCTCCCGCCAAAGACTTATCCCCCGAAAAACAGAATGGAACAGATTGTGCGCCTGCTAAGCCAACTGTCGCTGCACAGGCTCTATCGCATAGCGGATTACCTAATCTACCCCACACTCTTCTATGTGGTGCGCTACCGCCGCCACCTGGTTGAGAAGAACCTGCGTCTCTCCTTCCCCAAGAAGACGGAGGCGGAGCGTCGTGAAATAGAAAAGAAATTCTACCACCACCTCTCGAACATCATCGTGGAGTGCATCTATGGCTACGGCATCTCTGCCGAAGAGATGGCGGAGCGTGTCCGCTTCTCCCCACACGAGGAAACAGTGCGCCTAATCAACGAATACGGAAGCGTCATTGTGATGCTCGCCCACCTCGGCAACTGGGAATGGTTAGCAGACTATAATCAGCACCTTGCACCCGAAGGCATAGAGCAAGCCAATATCTATCGACAACAGACGAATGCGTCGATGAACAAAGCAATAACCGCCATTCGTAGCAAAAGAGGCGGTATATTGATAGAAAAACGCAAGATACTCCGGCAGATGTTGCTGCTGCGCAAAGAGGGAAAGAAAATACTTTTCGGGCTGATTTGCGACCAAAAACCACGCCCCGAAGTATGCCACTATTGGACGGAGTTTCTCCACCAAGAGACAGGTTTCCTCGACGGGGGGGAGGTATTGGGCAAGAAATTCGACTACCCCGTACTCTATGCACATATCCGCTGCCCGAAGCGCGGGTACTACGATATAGAACTCAAAGTACTCGCAGAACACCCTGCTGAGACAGCAGAGAATGAGATAACCCGTCTCTACGCTGAACACCTCGAGCAGAACATTCTCGAGCAACCGGAGATTTGGCTCTGGACGCACAATCGTTGGAAATGGAGTCGCCCTAAAAAGGAAGGAGAAGCCCATGCGGTGTAGTGTAGTCATACTGAATTGGAACGGAGCGGAAATGCTCCGTCGCTACCTGCCGAGCGTGGTAGAGAACACCCAAGAGGCAGACTGTGAAGTAGTCGTGGCAGACAACGGCTCTACCGACGAATCACTGCGTGTACTGGCAGAAGAATTTCCCACGGTGCGTATCATCGTCCTTGATTGTAACTACGGCTTTGCTGAGGGCTACAACCGTGCGTTGTCCGCCATCAAGAGCGATTATACAGTGTTGTTGAACTCCGATGTGGAGGTCTCTCCCCATTGGCTTACGCCCCTACTCGACTATATGGACGCCCACCCTGAGGTGGCAAGTGTACAACCCAAGATACACAGTTGGCTGCATAGAGAGCAGTTTGAGCATGCAGGGGCGGCAGGCGGCTATATCGACGCATTCGGCTATCCCTACTGCCGCGGACGGCTGCTCAACCGTGTGGCAGTAGACCACGGGCAGTACGACACCGAAGTGGATGTACTCTGGACATCGGGGGCGTGTATGTGTGTACGGACGGCTATATACAAAGAAGTAGGTGGGTTGGACGGGCGTTTCTTTGCCCACATGGAAGAGATAGACCTCTGCTGGCGGCTATGCTGCCGAGGGTGGCGACTTGTCTGTGTGCCGCAGTCGGTAGTCTATCATTTGGGCGGAGGCGCACTGCACTACGAAAGCCCACGCAAAACCTATCTAAACTTCCGCAACAACCTCTTAATGCTCTATAAGAACCTGCCACTGAGCCGCCTATGGTGGGTAATGCCCTTACGCTGCGTACTCGACTATGTGGCGGCCCTGCAACTGCTCCTGACGGGCAAACCCCACAACGCAGGAGCGGCAGTGCGTGCGCGTTGGGACTATCAGCGCATGCGCTCTTCTTTCTCAGCAGACCGCAAGGATAATCTTGCCCATGCGTCTGTTTCTCTCCCCAAAGGTATCACCCCCCGCTGTATTCTCATTGACTACTATTTGCTCCGTCGCCGTCCCTGATACAATATGGCGTATTCCCCGACACGCAGTAGGCAAAATAGACTTAAAAAGACCTTATAAAGACCTTACAAAACCCTATAGTGCTAGGGTAATGGTAGGGCGATACATCCGAGATGAGTCCGAGATACCCCGTTAGTAGGTAAAATACAACATCTTGGGATAGGGCTGTTCTTCACTTTGCGTGCGGTTATCCTGCACTTCGGGTGTAGTTGCACTTCACTTTGCGGGCGGTTAGCTTGCGGAAATGGCATAGGATTTGTGTATGTCAAGTATTTTGTGTATCTTTGCGGGCTAATTTGGTGTTATGCGCACGGAAGCAAAACGAATACTCTCGAAAGGACTGTTACTCATAGGCTTAGCCTGTGGGGTATTGTGCGATATAGCCGCCCAAATTCCCGCCGATAGCCTTGCCCTCGCACCACGCAACACTACTGCTTCGGTTGCACCCAATGACACTGCTTCTCTTGCGCCACGCAATACTACCACTTCGGTTGCACCCAATGACACTGCTTCTGCCGCCACCCATAGCGGGAAAAAGAAAGAAACCATCAGCGCACCTATCACCTATGTCGCCAAAGACTCAATTGTGCTGATGGGCAATGGCGTTGCGCACCTGCACGGGCAGAGCAATGTGAAGTACGAGAGTATGGAACTGACCAGCGAATACATCCGTGTCAATAGCGACAGCAGCATGATGTATGCGGAGGGCAAACTCGATACGATAGAGAACGAATGGAAAGGACGACCCGTATTCAAAGACGGTAAAGACAGTTACGAATCCGACCAAATAACCTACAACCTAAAAACGCAAAAAGGCTATATTCGCAAAGTGGTAACCGAACAGGGCGAAGGCTATGTGATAGCCGACCGCACCAAGAAAACCGACGACAACACGATGATGATGGGCGGCGGTATGTACACCACCTGCGACCAGCACGAACACCCGCATTTCTACCTGAAAATGACCAAAGCAAAGGTCGTTCCGGGCGATTATATCGCCACGGGTCCTGCGTATATGGTGGTGGGCGATGTACCCCTTCCGCTGGCGATCCCATTCGGTTTTTTCCCCTTTACCAATCAGTATTCCAGCGGATTGATAATGCCGAATTTCGGCGACGACGGTACGCGCGGACTCTACCTGAGCGGATTGGGCTACTACTTCGCCATCAACGACTATATGGACCTGCAACTGACGGGCGACATATACACTCGTGGTACTTGGGCCATACGCGCACAATCGAAGTATGTAAAACGCTATAAATTCAGCGGAAACTTCAACATCAACTACCGAACGGATGTGACAGGCGAGAAGGATATGCCGGACTATACAAAAGCCACGAACTTCAGCATCCAATGGACACATACCCAAGACGCCAAAGCCAATCCGTACAGTTCGTTCTCGGCGAGCGTGAACTTTTCGACCAGCGGATACAACCGAAGCAACATCAATAGTTACTACAACGCCCAACTGAACTCGGAAAATACCAAGAGTTCGACCATAAACTATACGCAGCGTTTCCCCGACAGTCCATGGAGCCTGAGTATGACCGCCGCGGTAACGCAACGCACCAAGGACTCTACCCTATCGCTCACGCTGCCGGAACTGAGTGTCACGATGAGCCGTGTCTATCCCTTCAAGCGCAAGAAACCGGTCGGAAAAGAGAAATGGTACGAGAAAATCAGCATGAGTTACACCGGCAACGGGCGTATTGCCGTCAGCAGTATCAAGGAGAATCAGTTCCTGCACTCGAACTTCTTGCGCGATTGGCAGACGGGACTGAAACACAACATCCCTATCTCCGCCTCGTTTATGCTATTCAAGTACTTGAGCGTGACGCCCAACCTGACACTGACCGACCGTATGTACTTCCAACGGGTAGACCAATCGTGGGACGAACAGCAGCAACAACTCCAACGCGACACGACAAACGGCTTCTACAATGTGTTTGATTTCAGCGTCGGGGTATCGCTATCAACGAAACTATACGGATTCTATACGCCGAGCAAGAAACTGTTTCCGCACAGCAAAGTGGAGAAGTTCCGACATGTGCTGACCCCGAGTATCAGTTTCGCATATCACCCCGATTTCGGGAAAAAGTTCTGGGGCTACTACGGCTCGTACGACCAGCCTGTCTACGGAACGGATGTAGATGCAGATGGGCGTAAGATACAGAAAACAGACGATGCGGGCAACCCACTCTATCAGCATCAAACCTACTCGCGATTCCCGAACGGAATCTATGGCAATGCGGGACAAGGGGCGGCTGCGGCACTGAATTTCAGCCTCGGTAACAACCTCGAGATGAAAATTGTAAACAAAGAGGACACGACGGGGAAGAATCCGTTCAAAGTGGTCAGCCTGATAGATAATTTCAGCATCTCGGGCGGGTACAACTTCATTGCCGACTCGATGAACTGGAGCAACTTTGCAGTCAATCTGCGTATCAAGATACCGAAAGTGAACTACACCATCAACCTGAGCGGACAGTTTGACCCCTATATGTACGAACTCAATGCGCTCGGCACACCCGTCCGTACAAACAAACAGTATTGGCACAATGGGCGTTTTCCGCATTTCCTCGGAACCAGCACGAGTTTGAGTTACACCTTTAACAATCAGACATTTAAGAAGTGGTTTAGCAAGGACAAAAAGAAAGACCAAAATGCCGATGATAAGAATATGGACGACATAGCGGTGGGAGATGACGGAATGGCTCGCAACGCCAAACTGAACAAGGGGAAAGAGGCGAAACAAGAGGTGGATGACGGCTATGTAAAAACCGAGATTCCTTGGAGCCTGTCGATTAGTTATACGCTGCGATATGGGGCAGGAACGGAATTCGACTACGACAAGATGTACTACAAGATGGTATTTACCCACAACTTATCATTCTCTGGCAGCATAGGATTGGGCAGCGGGTGGAAAGTAAGCACCAGCACCAGTTATGATTTCAGGGCAAAGAAATTCTCAAGTGCGACATTCAATGTAAGTCGCGACCTACACTGCTGGAATATGACGGCCAGTTTCGTCCCCTTTGGTCCCTACAAGAGTTATACTTTCCACATAGGCGTGAATGCCTCGATGCTTGCCGACCTGAAATACGACAAGTCGAGCACGCAAAGCACCAATGCGCGTGTGAACTGGTGGTAATTGGGATGAAGGTCAGAATGCAGAATTGTGGGATATTAGAATGTCCTATGGACTTGCGCTATAATATAAAGTCAGAATAATAATACTATACGATATGAAAATAGAAAATCAAAAGGTAGTCAAAGCCACCTACGAGATGTATGTAAACGGCGAAGAAGGAGAAGAACTTATCGAGAAAGCCACCGAACAAGCCCCGTTGGTATACTGCCACGGCGAAGGCATGATGCTGCCGAAGTTCGAAGCCGCTTTGGCAGGTAAAGAAGCCGGCGACTCGTTCGATTTCTCGCTCGCTCCCGAAGATGCATACGGGGAATACGACGAGACAGGTCTGCGCGAACTCGATAAACACCTGTTCTACAACGCAGACGGCGAGTTCGACTCCGACCGTGTGTATGTAGGCAATATCATTCCGATGACCACAAGCGATGGGCAGATTGTCAACGCACAGGTAGTGAAAGTGTCGCCGATAAATGTAACGATAGACCTCAACCACCCGTTGGCAGGCGAGACTCTCCATTTCAAAGGCACTATACTCGAGATACGCGAGGCTACCGAAGCCGAACTCGATGCCATACGCCACCACGGGTGCGGAGGCTGCCACGGCAACTGCAGCGACGGGTGCGGCAAATGCGACAACCATAGTTGCAGCAATTGCGGAGAATAACGAGTCAATCCTACCTCCCCGCCCCCCCTCCAGAGGAGGGGACTGCAGAGTCTATGAGTATCTGCTATCCAAAATTCAGAAAATCACAACAAAGCAACTTATAGAAGTCCCCCCTAAGAAAGGCGGAGAAGTTCATTTACAAATTACTAATTACTAATTACACATTGATTTATGGCAAATATCTTAGCCATCGTAGGTCGTCCTAATGTGGGGAAATCGACCTTATTCAACCGCCTGACGGGAACAAGGCGGGCTATCGTAATGAACACCGCAGGCACAACGCGCGACCGCCAATATGGCAAGGCCGAGTGGTGCGGTAAAGAGTTTTCGGTGATTGATACCGGCGGATGGGTGGTCAATTCGGACGACACCTTCGAGAGCGAAATCAATCGCCAAGTGAGTTTGGCTATCAGAGAAGCAGATGTCGTGCTGCTCGTGGTAGATGTCAACGAGGGCGTTACCCAATTTGATATGGAAGTGGCACACCTGCTTCGTCAAGCGGGCAAACCCACCGTATTAGGTGTGAACAAAGTAGATACCTTCGAGATGCAATACGGTGCACCCGAGTTCTACAAATTGGGACTGGGCGAACCGTTTATCCTCAGTGCAGAGAACGGATTAGGTACAGGAGACCTGCTCGATGAGGTCTGCTCACGATTCAAGAAAGATGAAGCCGGCGAAGAACTGGAAGACCTTCCCCGTTTTGCTATTGTAGGTCGCCCCAATGCCGGCAAATCGAGCATTCTGAATGCTTTTATCGGCGAGGAGCGAACTATTGTGACGGACATTCCGGGTACGACACGCGACAGCATCTACACCCGCTACAACAAGTTCGGAAAAGACTTTTATTTGGTGGATACTGCCGGTATTCGTAAGAAAGCCAAAGTAAACGAGGATTTGGAGTATTATTCAGTGGTGCGCTCGATTCGGGCTATTGAGAATTCGGATGTATGTATCCTAATGATAGACGCCACACGCGGTATTGAGGCACAAGACCTGAACATCTACTCGATTATCCAAAAGAACAAAAAAGGTTTGGTGGTCTGCATCAATAAGTGGGACTTGGTAGAGAGCAAGACCAATGCGGATATCAAAGGCTACGAGCGGGCAATACGCGAACGCATTGCGCCATTTACGGATTTCCCTATTATTTTCACTTCGGCACTTACCAAACAGCGTATATTCAAGGTAATGGAGACGGCGCTGCATGTCTATGAGAACAAGAACAAGAAAATTCCGACAGCACAACTCAACGAGAAGTTCCTGCCACTGATAGAGAACTATCCGCCCCCTGCTACCAAAGGCAAATATATCAAGATTAAGTATTGCACACAGTTGCCTAATACGCAGATTCCGACCTTTATCTTCTTTGCGAACCTACCGCAGTATGTCAAAGAGCCGTATCGGCGATTCTTAGAGAACAAACTGCGCGAGTGGTGGGATTTCAACGGAACTCCGGTACAGATGTTCATCCGTGCGAAATAAAATACCTAAGATAAGAACAGGGGAACATCAGGGGAAGAACAAGGAAAGGGCAAGAAGCATTTAGCCTGGATATACATAAACGATCATCGCCTCTATCGTCACAAAACGGTAGAGGCGATGATCGTTATAGTCTATTGGTGCTGCGGGCGAAGAAGGTCGTTGACGGTCTTCACCGGGTTGAATGTAGAGACCGGTACTTCGACAAAAATCGTATTCCAACGGGACATGGCACCATTCCAAAGCCCCGGCAGTTCGAGTGCAAGCAGTTCCTTACCGTCCTTCGATTTATGTGAGATAAAGCCCGTCTGCGGGTCGACATAGTCCGGCAAATGGAAAGGCTTGCCCTCGTAGTCGCGAATGGCACACACAAGGTCCACAGGGTTGAAGTGCGTGGACTTTGCCATAAGCGATGCGTCTGAAATCTGGCTCGATTCGAGTATCTGATAGGAGATAGAGCCGTCTGCCTCACGCACGAGGAACGGTCCTCCACCGGGTTCTCCCGTATTCTTTACCACACCGCAGACGCGAATCGGGCGGTTGAGTTGCTGCCGCTCTTCATCCGTTATTGTCGGGTCTTGCAGCCGTTCGAAAACCCGCTTCTGCTCCGTAACCAACACACCTGCAAGGATTTGCTTATAGCGCACCGTATCTTTCTTCAGCCGGTCGGGCACCACATTGTCGATGTTCTTGATAAAAACGATATCGGCGTCCTGTTGGTTGAGGTTCTCAATCAGCGCACCATGCCCACCCGGACGGAAGAGCAAATGTCCGTCTTTGTCGCGGAACGGCGTACCGTCGGGGTTGGCGGCAAGCGTGTCGGTCGATGGCAACTGCTCGGAGAAAGAGATGTCGTAATGTACTTTATACTTCGCCTCGTATGCCTGCAGGTGGTCGGCGATATGCTTGCGGAAGAGGGGCAGATGCCGGTGCGAGACGGTGAAATGCAACGCTGCCTTACCATTGCTCGACGCATAGAGAGCCGCCTCCACAAGGTGCTCGAGGGCAGGTGTACGCACCTCGCCACGGTAGCGATGAAAGAGCAGCAGCCCCTTCGGAAGTTCGCCATAACCCATGTCATAGAGCAGGTGGCGCACCGCATCTTGCCCTGTCAGCCCAGCGAGTTGATCGCCAAAGGCAAAGTCATCGATATGGGTCAGAAACTCTTGGATGAAGTCCGTCTCTACGCCGTCTTCGAGGTACTGGAAGAGGTTCTTGAACATACGGCTTGCCGCCCCGCTGGCAGGGACGAACTTCAGCACCTTATGGTCTTCTGCGAGGTATTGCTGCCAAGCGGCAATATATTCTTCTTGTTGCTGTTTCGATGGGGCGAGAATGCCTTTTTTGGTAGAAGCGGGTGCGACAATGTCCAACTCGGGGAAGCCTGTACGGAACGAGGCTAATTGCTGCTCGGCTTTCTCCACCGAGATACCGCGTGTCTCCAATTGGGCAATGTCTTGCGGTGTGAATGGCGTGTTCATCTGTATAAGGAATTAGTTGTACGTATTAAAATGGGCAAATGGTAGTATATCTATTAAAATTGCTACAAAACAAGAATACCAATGATAGGGCAAGTCTTCAGCAGCCTTTCAGCAAGGGATAAGCAAGGGATGAGCAAGGGATAGAAAGAGGTTGTGCGCTGTTCAAGAGAGTTTTTTCGTGGTATTTTGCAGTTTGTTTTATAACAACTATTAACTCGCATATAAGGTGTAAATAGCCCTAAATGCGATTGCTGGGCAAAATTACGCTTTTATTTGGATATATGCAAAAAAAAGAGTAACTTTGTGCGCTGATTACATAGTACAAATTACACATTACCCATTCGGATGAAGAATATCGCATTCATAATCAACCCCATATCGGGGACACAAAATAAGAAGAAACTGCCTAAACTGATTCAGCAGACCCTCGACCCGGAGCAGTGGATGCCGAATATCGTCTTCACGGAGCGTCCGGGGCATGCCACGGAACTCGCCTCGCAGTTTGCCCGTATGGGTTTCGATGCGGTGGTGTCGGTCGGCGGCGACGGTACGCTGAACGAAGTGGCACGCGGCTTGCACGATACGGAGACGGCACTCGGTATTCTCCCTATGGGTAGCGGAAACGGTTTTGCACGCCATTTGGGCATTCCCGTACATGCGGCGAAAGCGATAGAGATGCTCAACCATTGTGAACCGATCCGTGTGGACTACGGTTTGGCAGAAGATCGCCTTTTTGTCAGCACCTGCGGCACAGGTTTCGACGCCCAAGTGGCAGACCGTTTCGCAGGTTCTACGAAACGAGGATTAAAGACCTATGTGGTTGATATTCTGCGTGATGTATTGACCTATAAGGCACAGACCTATCATATTACGGGCGATGGACTTGATATCACACACAAGGCCTTTCTCATCACTTTTGCCAACGCCAGCCAGTGGGGGTACGAGGCGTGTATTGCCCCAAAAGCCAGCATACAGGATGGGAAATTGGACATTTGTATTATGAGTAGTTCCGCCTTGATCGGGGCGGCGGGATTGGCGGTGCGGCTCTTCACGAAGAGCATCGACGGCAGCCTTTTCATGGATACCGTGCGGGCAAAAGACATTCTGCTTGAGCGGGAAGAGGTAGCACCATTCCATATCGATGGCGACCCCGTGGAGATGCCCAAAGATATCCATATTCGTATTGTCCCCGACGGGCTCAAAGTCCTTGTCGAGAAGCGGTTCTAAAGAATCACAAAAGAATGGAACGAACTATGAATAAATGGTTACAATACAGTATTGAGTACGCCAATCAGCGTTCCTATTTGGACGACCTTTTTCGGGTATACCCGACTATGCCCGATGGGTTACGAGAGATAAACACCGAGAAATGGGACGAAATCGAAAAAGCATTTTGCGACAAAAACAACGAAAAACTTGTGCGTAGTCTGCTTGCAATGGATTTGTTTCCCATCAAAGATAGTTACATAGCCTACCTTAGGAACGACAAGTCAGCGATAGAGCGTAACCCGAACACTATAAACCGCATTAGTGGCAGACTCTACGAATTGGGATTAAACAAATTATACGAGCATTGCAGCCAACCTAAGGAAACCAATCGACAAATAGGCCCCATGTTCAAAGAATGGGTGCGTTCTAAAGCATTGGGAATCGCCCCTGTGGGATTGGAGGAATTTACGCAGACGACTGACAATGCGATATTAGACGCAAGCGATACGGCAATGATGCGTTTTGCTCAAGAGCAATTGAATTATCAGCGAGAAAAAGGATTAGACTTTGTAGCGCGATTTAATGGGAAATATGTTATCGGAGAAGCCAAATTCCTGACCGATTTTGGCGGACACCAAAATGCCCAATTCAACGATGCAATCAGCACTATTGAAACTCCCGATGCTAAGGCAGTCAAAGTGGCTATACTCGATGGCGTGCTGTATATCAACGGACATAACAAAATGCACAGGGCAATAACCGAACATTATGCGGATTACAATATTATGAGTGCATTGGTGCTGCGCAACTTCCTTTACGAACTATAGATGAAAGATTTACTGATACATAGTGAAAATTTAGAGGCCCTACATTACCTTTTGGAAAACGGATACAGAGGTAAGGTAGATTTGGTATATATAGATCCTCCTTTTGCTACAGGAGGGAACTTCACTATTACCAACGGACGCGCTTCCACTATTAGCAACTCACGCAAAGGTGAGATAGCCTATACGGACATCTTAAAGGGGAAAGAGTTCATTGAGTATTTACGCCAACGCCTTATCTTACTGCGAGAATTACTATCGGAGCAAGGGTCTATCTATCTCCATATCGACTATAAAATAGGACATTATGTGAAAGTAATGATGGATGAAGTCTTTGGAATAGAGAATTTCCGTAACGATATTACTCGCATAAAATGTAACCCGAAGAACTTTGAGCGTATTGGGTACGGAAATATCAAAGACCTTATTCTATTCTACACCAAGACAAACAATCCGATATGGAATGAACCTCGCGAGAAGTATACCCCGACAGATATAGAAAAACTGTTTCCGAAGGTAGACAAACAAGGACGACACTACACGACAGTCCCTATTCACGCTCCCGGTGAGACAGAAAACGGGAAATCGAACATGCCTTTCAAGGGGATATTTCCTCCGACAGGAAGACATTGGCGGACTGATGTTGCCACTTTAGAGGAGTGGGACGAACAAGGACTTATTGAGTGGTCTTCTAATGGCAATCCGCGCAAAATCATCTATGCTGACGAGCGGGAGGGGAAACGAGTACAAGATATATGGGAATTCAAAGACCCGCAATACCCGGACTATCCAACCGAGAAGAATGCCGACCTGCTGAACCTTATTGTACGCACATCCTCTAACCCGGATAGCATTGTATTGGATTGTTTCTGCGGCTCGGGCACAACACTCAAAGCCGCACAGCAAAATAGGCGACACTGGATAGGCATAGACATGTCCGATTTAGCCATAGCCGCTACACGAAAAAAGATTGGAGATATGGGGCAGACCCTCTTTGATGCAATGCCCGATTTCGAGATATTAGACTTGTTAAACACCTATAGCGAAGCAAAATAAGAATCACACTATGACCATAAAATTCATCAACAAGAGCGACAATCCGCTGCCGAAATACGAGAGCGAGCAGGCAGCGGGTATGGATATTCGGTGCTACCTCCCTGCACCGGTTACGCTGCAACCGTTGGAGCGCAAACTGCTGCCTACGGGGCTTTTTATGGAGTTGCCCGCTGGCTATGAGGCGCAGATTCGCCCCCGTAGCGGTTTGGCACTGAAGCGCGGACTGACCGTGCTCAACACCCCGGGGACAATCGATGCGGACTACCGTGGCGAGATTGGGATTATCCTTATCAACCTCAGCCAAGAGCCGCAGACTATCGAGTCGGGCGAGCGTATATGCCAAATGGTCATTGCCCGCCACGAACAGCCTGCTATTGAGGAAGTTAGCGTTCTCTCCGACACCGAGCGTGGCGCAGGCGGCTTTGGGCATAGCGGAGTGAAATAAACAATTAGGAATTAGGAGTTAGGAATTAAGAATTGTCGGCGGTGTGGGGCTTGGGAAGCAAACTACCGGACAGAAGAAGCAGTCGGCAAGCCCCAATCAGCAGCGTACAGAAGAGAGCAAATGAAACGATTAACGACAATTATACTTGTCGGGCTATATATGGCGGGGACGGTGTGGGGGAAAGGACACAAAAGCCCAACCTCTCCCATCGGAAGCGCAGAGCGTGAGCAGCAGTTCACCTACTATTGGTATGCGGCATACCAAAACATGCAGGCGCAGCGCAGCGCCGTTGCCCTGCAACAGTTGCTTTTCTGCGAACAACTCTGCCCTACCGATGCACAGACCAAAGAGTACATCGGTGTGCTCTATACCGCCATTGGCGAGGACGAACGCGCAGCACGCTACCTGAAAGCCGCCTACGAGTTAGCCCCTGCTAACCATTGGTACTACTATCTTTTGGCACTCTCCAACCAAAACACCCAAGCGGCGCACCAAGAGATGTTCCGTGTTACGCAACACGCTACACGCCTCAATCCGAAGGACGCTAATGCATGGAGTAACCTCTATCTCACAGCGGTTCTCAACGGCAAATACAAAGATGCACTTCGCGCCCAAGACCAAGTAGACGCCCTCGAGGGGTACAATGCCGAGAGTGCCTACAACCGATACCGCATCTATATCGGTATGCAGAACAAGCGCCGAGCCATTCAGGCGATAGACGACTATATCGAGAAAGAACCCTATGACCTGCGTTTTCTGTTGTTGAAAGTAGACCTGCTGACAGCCACGCAAGCCCCCGCGAAGCAGCAGATAGCCGCCCTGCAAGCCGTGCTTCGCGTCGATCCGAACCACCTGACCACACTCAACAACTACGCCTATCTGTTGGCAACAACGGGTGGCGATTTGCGGCAGGCAGAACAAATGAGCCTGCAGACTATTCGGGAGCAACCCGAGAACGCTGTTTTCCTCGACACCTACGCATGGATACTCCACTTGCAGGGGCAAGACACACTTGCCGGATTCTATATACGCAAAGCGTTACAGAACGCCCGCCCCGAGGATAAGAAAGAAATAGAAGCACACTACCAAGTGATTGTGAAATAAATGGATAGAAGGAACTACATATTTATTGTGCTGTTGGTCGTCTTCGGCATAGGTCTGAGCGGCTGCCATACGCAGAAACACCTTACGCAGACCGAGCCGGAACCCGTGGTGGAGGAGACCCCGCAGTGGCATACCTGCTTGGTGCAGAACGCCGAGGGTATACTGACTATCGGTGGAAAGACTATCTCTGCCAACTGCACGATGCAGGCGGTACGCGACTCGCTCGTGGTGTTGAGTATCATGCCCATGCTCGGGATCGAACTGATGCGCATAGAGGCCACACCGACCGAGATAATCGGAATAGACAAGATGAACCGCCAATACACACGAATTACCTACGACGAGATAAACCGTTTGGTTACGCCTACTATCCAATGGACTGATTTTCAGCAATTAGCCTGCGGCGAGTTGCCGAGCGAAACGACGGGCGAGGCGGTCATTGGCTATAGCGCATTGGGATACAGTTTTGTGTTGCGTGTTATCTACCCCGCCATTCGGAAAGATGTTCCCGTACGGGCTGCACATATCGACCTTAGCCGTTACCAACAGAAGACTTTCTCAGAACTACTACAATGAAACGATTTCTCTTATATATTGCGATACTCTGTGCGACGGTAAGTGTATCTGCCGAGTCAGTCAAGAGCCTGCAAAAGAAACAGCAGGACTTACAGAAGCAGATAGAGCAGACCAACCAAATGCTGCAGCAGACCAAGAAGAACGAGACCTCGACGCTCAATAAGTTGCAGTTGCTCAGCAAGAATATCAGCACGCAGAAACAACTCATTCACGCACTCGGCAACGAGATAAACGCCCTCGACGGAGAGATGAGCCGCTTGAGCCGGACGCGCGATTCGCTGCAAACCAACCTCGAAGCCTACAAAGCCGACTACGCCCGTATGGTGTGCGAGAGCCACTATGCGCAGATGCAGCAGTCGCCCTTGCTCTTTATCCTTTCGGCAGAGGACTTTCAGCAGATGTTCCGGCGTATCTTCTATATGCAGGAGGTAGCGCATTATCGACAGGAGCAAGTGGCACGCATCGAGCGTACGCAGACCGAGATAGATATTCAGAATACCGCCTTACAGGAGCACCGCAAGGACAAGGAGAAGACTTTGCAAACCCGCAAACGCCAGCAGGAGAACCTTGCCCGAGACGAGAAGAAGCACAAGAACATGCTTACTCAACTCAAGAAGCAGGAGAAAGACCTCGGGGCAAAACTGAAGAAACAGCAGCAGCAAGTAGCGCAACTCAATAAGAAAATCGACGACGCGGTGCGCAAGCAGACGGCGACGAAGACCACCCTTACCAAGGAGCAGAAACTAGTGGCGGGCGGCTTTGAGCAGAACAAAGGCAAACTGCCATGGCCGGTAGAGAAAGGTTTTATCAGCGGCTATTTTGGCAAACAGCAACACCCTGTTTATGAACATGTGGTGACGGACAATAAGGGTATCTACCTCCAGACTACGGCGGGCGCAGTGGCACGCGCAGTATACAAAGGCGAAGTGACGAGTTGCTTCCTTGTAGGCAATACTTATGCCGTCATTATCCAGCACGGTAACTATCGTACCGTCTATTCCAATCTGAGCAAACTCAATGTAAAACAAGGAGATAAGGTAGAGACCAAGCAGAAGATAGGCACTATCTACTCCGACCCCGATCAGGACAACAAGACGGAACTCTATTTCCAAGTCTATAAAGACCGCACCATACTCAACCCTGCATTGTGGATCGCACAGTAAGGGGACTTTATAGAAGTCCCCTAAGGATATGGCATACATTTTGCAAGCACACTAACGATATGAAACAGAAACTCTATATACTACTCGCCATAGGCGCCCTGCTAATGGGTTGCAAAGAGAATCATTGGATGGATTGGAAGACGCAGAACGACATTTGGCTTGAGCAGAACGCCGAAACATACAAGGATAGCGTGGACTTCTATATCTCTTCGGACGGGTTGCAATACCGCATTATTTCCGACCCGAACCCCTATGGTGCACGCCCCAATACCACCAGTACCGTCATTTGCGACTATACGGGACACCTTATCAACGGCTATCAGTTCGATGGGGGTACGGCGCAGTTCTCTATGTCATCGGTGGTAACAGGATTTGCCGAAGGGCTGCGTAAGATACACCAACACGGCGACATAGAGATTTATGTGCCATACTATCTCGGCTACGATGAGTCGGCTTACGCCAACGACTCTATTAACAAAGCCACGGGTACAGGTACCGAAGGGACAAGCAGTTTTATTCCACCCTACTCCGTACTGATATTCAAAGTCCACCTTGTGAGTGTAAGCAACTGATATGCCGCGTCGTGCAATAGTCATAGCAGGTGTGCTGTGCCTCTTGCTCTGCGCTTGCAAGGACACAACCTACCGGAGTTCTGTCCCCTCTTATCCTGTCAGTATACGGATAGACACCCGTGTGGGCATTTTCGTGCATTTTATTCCAACCAACTCTTATGCCTATACCATAGTGGACGCAGACGGCTACCACTTTGACGGACAGACCCAGGCACGCAAAGCACTCAACGATGCATACGGCTATGCAGGCGTGGTGATATTCATCGACGGCAATGGGCAGTACACCTCGTACGACCTTTGCTGTCCCGTGTGTCTGAAGCGCGATAAACCCGTGGAGATAGACGGTTTTTTTGCTATCTGCCCTACCTGCGGAGAGGAGTACGACTTGAGCGGGGGCATAGGCGTACCGACCAAGGGCATTTCGGGTGAGTCGCTGCGCCGCTACACCACTATTTATTCCGGCAATATCATTACCGTATATAATTAGTAATGTGTAATTTGTAATGTGTAATTAGTATTTTGTCATGATTGAACGCACAGAAGTAATAGAGATAGGCACGCTCGGGCGTCCGCACGGCAGGCAGGGCGAGATACAATGCCAAATGGTGAACGACTATTGGGACGAAGCAGAAGCGGAGTTTCTCATTCTCGACTTGGACGGTATACTCGTTCCTTTCCGTGCCGATGATTGGCGGGGCAAGGGCGCAGATGTGCTGATATTCCGTCTTCGTGGCGTGGATAACGAGGAGAAAGCCGCACGCCTGACAGGTAAGACTGCGTATATGTTGCGGCGGGATATTGCCGAAGATATAGCGACGGAACTCACATGGCAAGACCTTGTTGGCTACAGTGTAGAAGACGAAACGGGGCAACCCGTAGGCATAGTCGCCGCTGTGGACGAGAGTACACTCAACACACTGCTCGAACTCGAAGACGGACGCTTGCTTCCCATTCACGAAGACTTGATACACGCCATTGACACCGATGCACGCAGGCTGCGTATGGTCGTGCCGAGCGGCATATAAGAGACCATAAAAGGAAACAAGATGAAGAAACTGACGATACAAGAGATGCACCGTTTGACGCCCGAAGCGTTCCACGAGGCGGAGAAACTACCCTTTGCAGTGGTGCTCGACAATGTCCGCAGCCAACACAATATCGGGGCAGTCTTCCGCACAGCGGATGCGTTCCTGCTCGAGAAGATATACCTATGCGGTATTTGTTGTTGTCCGCCGAATGCGGAGATACATAAGACAGCACTCGGCGCCGAAGAGACGGTAGCGTGGCAACATTTCGATAACACCCTCGAGGCAGTGCGGCAACTGCAAGCGCAGGGCTATACGGTCTATGCCATCGAGCAAGCGCACGACTCCATTACTTTAGAGCAAGCCAAGGAGACTATTTATGCCGCCTTCCACCAACCGAAAGCAGACTGCCATCCAAACAAAGAGCCACAACGGGACGCTCAACATGCAACTGTCCCCAAAGGTATCGCCGTAGTACTCGGGCACGAGGTTTTCGGCGTGCAGCAGAGTGTCGTCGATGCCGCCGACGGCTGTATCGAAATACCCCAGTACGGCACCAAGCACTCGCTTAATGTGAGTGTTACTGCCGGTATAGTTCTCTATACCCTTTCCACCGCCCTGCGCTGACCGAGCGCAGAGCCCGTGTCATCTTGCCCATATTCCATCGTATATTGTGCGAACGAAGACTTTCTGTTGTAGGCAGTTCGCTGTCATTGAGTGGTAAGATGGTCAGCGGTTCTCCCTTATGATAATCTATTCGGTAGAGCAACGGTTCCGTAGTCTCTTCCGTCGTATATCCCACGCACGCGAGATAGAACACATCGCCTTCACGGAGAGTATAGTCTTTGCTTAGCACCGTGGTATCGATACCCGATACAGTGAATGCAGAGATCGAAAAGCCGTTGCTGTAGTAGGTATCTATAATGTTCAGATAGTACAGATAGCACGATATATACTCCGAGAGAAGCAGCGTATCCGAGAGGAAGTATCTCAGTACCTCCGACTTGGATACATCCTCGTAGAGATAAGTATCGTTGTTGCTGGGTACGATACGATAGGTATCGTCCGTTCCTTGTACGGACTGCACATCGAATGTAATGTCCGATACAGGCTTTGCAGGCGTACGGAACGCTCGTTTGAGCAACTTGTTCTGCGGTTTTTTCTTCTTGTTCAGGTAGTAGAGATAGCCGATGTATTCCGTGTTCGGTTCGAGCAGGTACATCTGCTCGGAGATACTGCCGGAGTTATAAAGCACCTCTTCGATAGGCGGTGCTTGCAATCCGCTCTCGGCATAGACGGCACGCAGCGAGTCGTACAATGCCTGCACATTGTCGAAATCACGGTCAATAAAGTGGCGATCCGAAGAGTGCAAATCTGCTGCGGGTACAGCACCAAAGATATAGTAGTTTGATTTCGTGGGGTTTATATCCACCCATGCACGGTCAGACTGAACGCGTGTGATAGCGAATGTGGCGTCGTTGTCTTCTACATCGGCAGAGCACGCTCCGAGAGCGAGTGCCGCAAGGGCGAAGAATGCATATCGATACAATTTCATAAACTTATACACATTATAAACTTATACACATTAGAGGTCATTTTTGTTTTTTGAGGTCTTTGGCCACCTTTTGGAGAAAGGTGACACACCCGCGCATGTGCGTTCCGTAGTGTCCGAAGTCATAGGTCACATTGGTGGCTTTGTCGCGGAACTGACGCTGCATCAACTGCGAGTTGAGGAACGGTACCGTCTCGTCGTCCTGCGAGTGGAACATATAGAGCGGCGCTTGCGGCACAAAGTTGGACGGGATACTGTTGTTCTGCAGTTCGACATAGAAGCGTGCCGTCTCACGGTACGAGCGGTTAGTGGCACTGTCCGTGATAATCTGACTCAAGCGGTTCACCCCTATCAGCGTGGACATCTGGTTGACGGTATACTTTTTCGAGTTAATCCACTCTTTATAGTTTGTAAGCAGCGGTTCTTTGAAGAAGAACGACATTTCGAGCGGCTTGTCCAACCCCAGACTCATACCCTGTACAATCAACGGCACTGCGCACGGGATGCCCGTCTTATCCTGTTTCAAAAGTAAGTCATAGGTCTGTGCAATGTCGTAGGGTCCTGCCCCGCAATAGACTTTCTTGATATGAAATTCCTTTTGGTAGTACGGCACACTCTCCATTACACGCTGCACATGGAGCGTTGTCGCCCCACCCTGCGAGTACCCCAACAGATAGACAGAATCGGACTCCACTTTCAAACCTCGTTCGGCGATGAACGGACGAACGGCAATCGCCATATCGATCACATTGTGTGCCGTTACATCCGCCTGTAGATAGGGGTGAACGCTGTCTACCGTTACCCCATAGCCGATATAGTCTGCCACCACCACGCCGTAGCCCATAGCGGCATACATTCCTTCGAAACTGAAAGTCTCCGAGGGGGCTTCGTGGTTAGCACCTATCGTGTAGTGCGACACAATGATGAGGTTCTTTATCGCCCCTTTCTCGGGGTAGAAGAACTTCCCCGAAACGGTGATTGAGTCGCCGTGTATGTCGATGCTGGGGTAAGTCCCCGCCACTTGGTGCACCTTATACTGATAGAAACACTCTACCAAATTGCGTGCCACATCGGTTACGGTCAGTGGCGATGTGCGGCAGACATCGGTGCCGGAGGCGGTATCATCGCCCAGTACGGGCAGCGTAGTATCCACATTGTCCCATGGGGCTTCGTCGCGGATGTCGCTCGTCTGCTCGGACATAGGCACAAAGCGTGCGGACTGATTCCGATAGCGGGAGAAGTCCACATACTCCGGTACGCGTGTCGAGCAAGCCGTCGCTGCCAATAGCACGAAGAGAAGATAGGTCTTGTTATGTATCATACTATGTTATTTCTTATCCGTATAGTTCGTTTTTTCTGTTTCATAGGTGAGTCGTAGGTCTCTTGTAGGAGAGTCATAGTTTTTCCCTGTTCGTCCCCTGATGTTACCCTGTTGTTACCTTGCTCTTATCGAGTGGATATAGGGAGGATACAATGTGGATAGAATGTTTCTATCGAATGCCTAACGATGGAAAACAGAGTATCTTTTTGCCCCAACAGTACCACGCTATGCCCCAACAATGCCACGCTACACTCAAAAAGAACACCCCACCGAGGCGGTAAAGATACGCGACCCTACCATGTATATATAGTTGCGCCCTGTGAGTGCATTCAGTCCGCCTATCTCTACAGTGGCAAACCAATGGTCTTTGCCTGCTTTTAGTCCCAACCAAGTGATATCCCATGCGGGTGCCACCACGGTGTAACGCCCTTTCATATCTTGTTCCGAGCCGCCGTTGACGGTCATACCGAACGACAGTGCAAAGTAGATATTCAGATACGGGTGGTGGTAGTAGGTAAACCGCAGCGTGGGCAGAACAGACACATTGTAGAAAGTCCGATCGGTCAAGGGCTGTTCGAGTATAAGGTTCTTATCTTTTAATACATCCCACCATACTTGCTCATAGTCCACTTGCCCGCCGAGCGAGAGCCAATGGCGGAAGAAGTACTGATACTCTGCAAACACATGCCCCGTATAGCGATAGTGGTTTGTGCGGTTGGTGGTGTGCCATTGGGAGGTTTCAAAGAGCATATCGCCCCACCCCACTCGCAGTTCGTGGTGCATGTATTCTTCCTTTGTCAGCGCACACACATCCGACAAAGACAATACCAAACAGACTAAAATCCAACCTATGCGCTTCATTGTATTCAATTTCTCGCAGTACTCATTATATTCCGTAACCTGTAACTTATCAACTATATAATTAGTAACCCTATATTCCGTTATCTACATATTTGCAGCACCATTATATTTTGCTGCACTATTATATTTTGTAGCACTATTTATATATGTATTCGGGTTCGCACTATTATATATTTCGTTTCGCAGTACGCAAATCCGTGTGCAAAGTTACAAAACTTCTCCCTTACCACCAAGTCTCGGCGCATTTTTCTCGAAAAACGGCACATTATACACGCTATTCTGTCCCCGAGAACCCTGTGAGAAGACAGTGTATGCGCATACCCGCCCAAGCAGGTATGCGCACACGAACATGCTATTACAAACTGACTTACAGCGAGTTGAGCAAGTCTTTGACCGTCGATTGTCGATAGCGATTGAGTACTTGCACAAAGCGTGGTTCATTGCGAATAGCGTCCAAGTCGTCATCTACTTCTATGTGGTGGAATCTGCGGTAGCCTAATGCAAGACAACGCTCGAACGCATTGAGGGCATCTTCCGTCTTGCCCATACGAGCATAGAGGCACGCAGCGTCGTAGTACACGCCTGCGTCGGTTGGGGCGTTCGCTATCATCTGCTGTTGCCATGCCTGTGCCTCCTCGTTCTGCCCCAAGAAGAATAGCGCATATTGGCGGCACGACCCCTCTTGGACAACGGTATCCACTGCCAATACTTTCTCAAAATCGGCTTTGGCGTTCATCGTATCGCCGAGCAACTGATACAACTCGCCCCGCATAAGATGCAAATAAGCATAGTCGTCTTCTAACTCTATACCTCGCGAGTAGTCCGACAGCGCAGCCGCCGTGTCTTGCTTGAACTCATACACCCACCCGCGATGGTAGTAGGCATAGTGTGCCAACTGCATTTCGTTCTGTATGACCGTAGAGAAGTCGGCTATTGCCTCGTCGTATTTGCCAGATTCGGCATAGCAGAATCCCCGCTGCAGATAGCCCTTCCAGTAGTTATCCGTTACGCCAAGCAGTATATTGTAGTCCGCAATGGCTTTGCTGTACTGATAGAGCGACTGATAGCACTCCGCACGGTTCGCCAACACAAACGGATTGGGGTTACTCAGTTGCAGATTAGCCTCCAGCGCATCAAGTTCTTTAATAGCATCGGTGTAGTACTCCTTCGCCATATAGACCCGAATCCGCACGCCCTGGTAGAACAACTGCTTGTCGTCCGTTGTGTTGTTAATCTGCGCCGTAATCGCTTGTAACAGATAAGGATAGTAGTCATCTGCACACCTCACCAAGAGGTCTGTATCCGGCCGCTCGTCGTTCTGCTCAATGTACAAATTAAAGTAGTGTATCAAGCGGTCGATACACGCCTCTCCGTTGCCATTCAGATAGGCGAACAGTGCTGACACACGCCACCCCTCTGCATTGTTCGGATAGAGCGAGAGCGTTAGGGCGAGCAGTAGTTGCGCTTCTTCTATGCGAGTTAATACAAATAGGCATCGCACTTGTTCCAACAGGTAGTCGTCCTCAGTGGGAGCAAGTTTGCTTGCGGTTTGGTAGTCTTTGAGGGCAGCAGCATAGTCGTTCTGCGAGTAGTAGAGCGACGCACGGTCAGCGTACGCCGAGGCATTGCGCTTGTCTTTCTTGATAGCCGTAGTATAATCGGCAAGGGCGTTCTTCCGGTCGCCTATTATTTCTTCGTAGACTTTGCCGCGCCACTGATAGACCTCGCTAACCGTAAATCCCGCCGACTTAGCATACGGTAGTAGTGCTGTGATATCCTGCAACGCCTGCCCGTATTGCTTTAGATAGAGGTAGGCGACTGCCCGATACGCGTAGAGGTAGCCGTGCTTCGGATAAGTGTGCAACTCGCTGGTGCAGAGACTAATTGCCTCCGCATACTTGGCATCTTCAATAAGATGTTCGACTTGCGCATTCTGTTGCGCCATCACTGTCATCCCCGCAAAGCAAAGAGAGACAAGTAGAATAGTTAATCGCTTCATAGTAGTATGGTATTTTTTTATATTTGTTACTTGAGTATGTTTCTCCGTTGTCCGATATATTGTCATGTGGTATTGTTTGAGCATATTGTTAGACTCTATTGTCCTACAAATTTACTCGTATATTTGCGTCTTTCGTATTTTTGTTGTACTTTTGCACCGTAGTTCACTACTTAGTGGACCACTCATCAGTGAACCAATATAAACAGTTATGGTACAAGGAATTAATCGCTCATTTATCTATGGTGTATCGGTGTCCGGCGACAACTTTACCGACCGAGTAAAGGAAACACGCCGCCTAAAAATGGACTTCGAGAACGGACTCAATGTGGTGCTTATCTCTCCTCGACGCATGGGCAAAACCTCGCTCGTGAAGAAAGTACAACAAGTAGTCGATTCGTCTATCATTCATACGGTCTATATGGACATCTACGATTGCAAGTCGGAGTACGATTTCTACAATAAGTTTGCCGAAGCAGTCCTTAAGCAAACCTCCGGCAAGATGGAGATTTTCTTAGAGAAAACCAAGCAGTTCCTCACTCGCCTTACCCCAAAAATTTCGTTCAGCCCCGACCCCGCTTCCGAGTACTCCGTTTCGCTGGGTATCACGCCCAAAGAGTATGCACCGGAGGAGGTACTTCAGTTGCCCGAACTCATTGCACAGCAGATAGGCAAGCATATCGTGGTGTGCATTGACGAGTTCCAACAGGCAGCAGAATGGCCGGATGCGCTGCAAGTGCAGAAGCGTATGCGGGGCGTATGGCAACACCAAAAAAATGTATCCTATTGCCTATTCGGCAGTCGCCAACACATGATGAACAATTTGTTCCAAAACAAATCCATGCCGTTTTACCAGTTTGGCGAGCCCAACTATCTGCAACCAATCCCGACGGAAGACTGGATTCCCTTTATCCGCCAAAAGTTCGAAGAGAAGGGTTTGACTATCTCCGAGAGCCATATCCGTACTATCTGTGATACGGTACACAACCAATCGTCCTATGTCCAGCAATTAGCATGGAATGTGATGATTAACACCGATACGACCGTTTCGGATGAGTCTATACAAGCAGGCATTGGCGATTTGCTTATTCAGTGTACGCCCCTATTTATGGAGCAAACAGGCAGCCTCACGAGTTACCAAATGAACTTCTTGAAAGCCATTGCCGCCGGTCAGCACGACCAATTCACTTCCGCTGCGGTGCTCCAAGAATACCGTTTAGGCAGCAAGTCGAATATAGACCGTATGCAGACTATCCTCCGCGAGAAAGACTATATCATCTCCACCCCAGACGGCATCTATCTCTCCGACCCAATTATGGAACTCTGGCTCAAGACAAAATTGTAAGTTCTCTCCTTTTTCCCAATTACCCAGTTCCCCTTACATACAGAGATTAAGCCAAACAAAGACCTATTCCATCTCTACTAATGTATAGATTTTGTTCATCAATAATGTTATAATGTTCTAATACAAAATTCTCATTCTCAATATCGTGTATAATATTGGGCAAAAGTAAACTCATTTCACAACCATTACTCCCCAATATATCGTTCGGACTAGAAAATAATGGAATCTCAAAGAATAAGTTGTTATGTATAGTTCTTTCTCTATTTCTACGAACATTAAAAACAGAAAAGATATTTTTATAGTATATTCTTTTTAGGTTTGCTATCCGTGATGCGTTTGCAGTTGCAGTCTGATTTAGTATACTCTTATTGTAACAACATTTGGCTTCCTTATATAAATTATGGGATATTGAGGCGACACAACTACTGACAACAATTGCACTTTGCTGGGATTGACTAATAGCATTCCTTATCATTGTACTATCCGCTTTTTTAGAAAAACCTTTAGCTTCTATTGCAATCATTTCATTTTGTGAAGAAATTCCAATAAGATCCGGTCTTTGTCCTCTTAAGGG
>CAVEXR010000032.1:23630-26075 GCA_963619585.1 Azospirillum sp. CAG:239 | reverse complement strand
AGCGGTTGCTCTCGACAGAGCAGGGCAATGATGTGGTGGCAATCTATGACAGCCTACTTTTTAACGCATGTAAAATGGCGCAGATAGGTATGTGCTACTACAATGTCTACGCAGACGACCCAACGCCAACAAACGCCGACATTGCTAAACTCTACAATGTTGTAGCCAACCTCTCGCTCAAATCAACGCACAAAGCGTTTACACAAGAATTTATTAACAAATACGAACCAAAGGTGTAGTATGTTAAAAGTGCAAAAAAAGTGCGTTTTTTTTGCGGAAAAATTTGCGTATATGAGAAAAAAGCAGTACCTTTGCACTATCAAAAAACAAAGGAATAACAACTAAAAAAAACACTTATGAAAACGAACAATTTAACAATTGAACAAGTAATGAATAACGAGTATGCACTCCATCTGAACTGCGTGAGAGGTAGAGTTTATATAACCTGCTACGACGAGGATTGCAACAAGTACGAGGGCGAATGTGATGACGCCATCAGTTACGACCGCTACAACGAGTTGATGGACTGGTGCGAGGGAGAGGATGACGAGCAGGAATTTATCTCGTTGTATCAATACTTTATAAATTTGTGCGAGTAATGAAAAAGGCAATCTGGGTCAAGCAAGAGCACTGCCCGCTCGCTCTTGCATACAAAGGCAACGCCGATGTGATTACGGCTAAATGGGCGGAGTTGCGGCAACGCTGGCAACTATTCACGGAAGCACCGAAACGATGCATGTGGGAACACGATGACGCTTTTTGGCTCGAAAGAGCCGGGCAGAAAGAACTTTGGTTTTTACAAACAACAAACGAATAATGAAAAACTCAACTAAACGAGGACTGCGAGGCTTAATAGCCATCGTCATCAGCCTAATTCTTGGATTTATAATCGCATGTCAAACAGAACGGACAACAATAGGAGATGTGGCATTGGTTCTTGGACTAATCGATGTTGTTTATATGTTCTGCAACGCTGTATTATTTTACAGAGATTTAGATAACGAAGAAAAATACGACAATCATGGAATGGAATGATTACAACGACAGGCTCGCTCACGACAACGAGATAACAAGTACCCGCAAGGGGTTTCTTGGCGGCTCAGACGCCACTATGGTCTACAAGATTGGGCGAAAGGGTATCGGTTCGCTTTCAAACACTGACCGCAAACGAATAGCCGTACTGCTCGGCTATGACGACCAAAAGTCGTTCGGCGGCAACAAGTGGACAGAAGCCGGACATGACTTCGAGGACAATTTCGAAAAAGTAGCCAAAACTTGGGAAAGCGGCTATCAACGGGAAACGGTGCTCAACGGCTCGAAGCACTATCACTTTGCCACTCTCGCACATGCTGACTATGTTGACGGCAAAGGGGTGGTCTATGAACTCAAATGTGTGAATAAAAACACGGAGAAAGTTATTGTTACCTATTACGCTCAATTGCAGTGGTACTACATGCTCGGGGCCGAGGCGGTCTATCTCGTGCATACTTCTGACCCAAACGGTCAATTCGTGCAACGATTCATAGAACGCAACGACGGCGTTATCAACGCTCTACGGGAGGGGCTGCAAGCCCTCGACGACTACTGCGGCAAGATTTCCGAAACTGATTGCACAGTGACGGAAGCGGAGGCGCTCACCCTGCCGCTCGAAATAGAAAGTGCTATCTATCTTTGGCGCAACGGCAACAAGACCATCGCCAACCTCCACAAGCAGCAGCAACGCTACGAGGCTATGGTTATCGCCTATATGCAGAAAAATAGCGTAGATAGAATTATCAACGAGGATGGCACTTCTATTGTTATAGACGCCGCTCACCGCCAAATCGACGAAAGTGTACTACTGCAACGATACCCGCAGACGCTACTCGATGGCGATATCTACACGACAACTCAAACCAAAATTAAGGAGATACAGAAATGAAGTTAACTACAATCAATGTGCAGATTGTCCGAAACTTGGGCAACTACGAAAGTGTAAGGCTCGGCGGCGAGTGGACTATCGACAAAGAAAACGCCACAGACGCATTTGCAGCCGCTGAAAAAGAACTTTTGGCAATAGCCGACCAATTACACCCAAAAGCAGGTGCAGCCCCGCAAAAGCCACAAGAACAAGCCACAGAGCCACAAGCGGTCAAGAAAGAGAAAGTGGCAAAAGCGCAACCGGAAGTGTTTCCGCCAAAGAATGGCGACGATGACAACCGCAGCGAGGTCGGGTTCGGCTCAAAAGCCCTGCAACAGATACTTGACCGAATAGCCGATAAAAAGGCGAATGAGGAAAAGGGGCAGGTTACGATGGACACACTGAATAAGTTCTACCGGCTATCAAATCACGCCGCCAAAGTGATTGAAGCGGCTATACAATTGAATTACAACTAATTTCTATAATTATGCAAAAGAGAGCAAACAATCTGAACGGGTACTTTTCAGTTCGAGAGTACAACGCAA
>CAVEXR010000032.1:0-23620 GCA_963619585.1 Azospirillum sp. CAG:239 | reverse complement strand
ACAACGCAAAAAAAGAACGGAAGGATTGGAATATCAAAGCCGAAGGCGCTACGATTGAATTCCAACAAGTATTCACAACCGAAGACCTACCCGCTGACTTTTCGGAGTTCGCCAAAGTCTTTGAAAAGAAAGACGGCACAAAGGCTTGCGCAGTTCGTTTCAAAATCGGTTCACGCTGCAAGTGGTTCGGCAAGAATGAGGAGGGCAAGTTCGTAGAGCAACCCAAACCCGCCAACGAGGAACTCGACGGCAAGCGGTTCAAAGTGGCTATCAACTACAACACCCTGCATGGAGATGCCTCGCTCAAAGAGGCAAGTGGCTATTGGGCGAATGGCGTATGTATCATAGAAGAGGCAAGCAGTTCTATGTTTGACGACCTCAACGAGCCAGAGCCGCTGCAAGCAGTCGCGCAAATGCAGCCTATGCCCGCAGTGCCGCAAGAACAACCGAACGAAGATAAATTACCGTTTTAACTAATTACAGACGATTTGCGAGGCTTTTTGCTTGCGGGTGGTACAAGTTACCGCACAAAGGTAGAAAGCCCCGCAAAACGCATAAAAACAATAAATATGAGATACACAACAAACGAAATAGAATTGGCAGCAGAGTTGCAACGCTTTCTTTCTATGCAGTCGATACAACCAATTACTGATTTTATCAAAGCCACCAACCGAGTGGCTGAAGCCGAGCAGGTATTCCGAATTGCTCGCCGTATGAAATTGAATGTTCGCAAACACTACGGCGTTTGGTACGAGAATGGGCAACCTGTAAAATTCTAACGACTATGCCGAGATTGATTTGGCAATTGCGAAAAGGCGGCGGCAAAGAGGTTTGCCCACAATGCGGGCAACGCCGATTCGTGCCTTTCGTTCTAAAGGCTGACAACTCAACCAAAGCAGGCAGCGAGTTCGGCAGATGTGACCGTGAGCAGAATTGCGGCTATTACAAGTACCCGGACCGAAAAGCAACTGACAAGCGATATAAAATCGAACACAAGCCGGTACATATTCCCGCGCCGATAGTATTCAATAAGGCGTGTGTAGAGGTGAAGCGGTCGGCTCTGTTTGACTTCGCCGAGAAACTTATCGGGCAAGATGTTTATGAGGTTTGGCAACGCTACAAAATAGGATGTGCCGCCAACGGCTCAACAATCTTTTGGTACTTTGACAAGAACGGCATTTGCCGTTCAGGCAAAGAAATTCACTACAAAGCCGATGGGCATCGTGATAAGGCTTTCTTTCCTCCCGTTACTTGGGCGCACAAAGATTTGACTTTCGAGAGATACCACACAGGCGAGGTGCTATTGCAGCCGTTTTTTGGCGAGCACTTACTTAACGAAAGACCCGACGCCAAAGTGGCAATTGTCGAAAGTGAAAAGACGGCGGCACTTATGTCCGCCTTCTACCCGAACAATATCTGGCTCGCCTGCGGCGGTTCGCAAGGGTTGAAAAATCGTGATAAGTTAAAGACGCTCAAAGGGCGGCGGGTAGTCCTTATTCCCGACAACGGGCAATACTGGAATTGGCTCAACACCGCCACCGAGTGGAACTTTGAAATTTTTGACTTCTGCGAGAAAAAACCACTTTTCGAGGGTTGCGACATCCTCGACTATTATACAAAATAAAATGAAAATCACAGAATTAAACGCCAACAATAGCACCACCGATTGCCCTTCGGAATTGGTCGCCAACTACCTGACGGCGGAGATGCAGAATGTCGATTTTGTCGATTATATTTCCGAGTTCGATTTTGACAACATAGCCGAGATTAAATTCGGGGTCAAGTATGTAGCCAACGCCGTTTCGAATGACAAGTATCTGAGTGCCAAACGAACACAGGAGGATAACCCTCGTTGCGCCACCATCCGCAAGCGGTTCGCCGGGGTCGTGTCAAACTTTGACAAATACGACAGATACGCCAATTCAATTGCGGAGGAATTGTGGTACGGCTCCTATGCTCGAAAAAGGCTTGACAAACGGCAAGCGGCTTTCTTCCCAAACACGCCGCCAAACGCCGACACTTTCGCGCAGGCTTTTGAAACGCTGCAACAGATGTATTCTTTATCGGATACAGATATGGCGAAAATAACCTATTTCGTGCAGCAGGTAAGGGCTGGCAATTCGTTCCCCGCAAGCCTACGCCGTATGCTCTATATTTGGGGAAGGCAAAAAAAGACGGGCAAGACCACTGTCGCCGAAACGCTGATTGCTATTCTCAACGCCGACACCGTCAAGAATGTTGGGCAGTACTCCTCGCTACTCTCCAAAGAGTTACAGATTACCACCTTTGTCGTGCCGTTGATTGCTTACTGCAACGCCGTCTTACTCGACGAGTGTTTTTATTCCGATATGGGCAAGACCTACGACACTTTCAAACGCCGTATGACGCAGAATGGCGGTTCTGCTCGATTAGTCTACGGGCACGAATTCCAATGGGAGGGCTGCCCAAACTACATCGCAACATCCAACACGCCGCTGCGCAAGTTCATAAAGGACTGGGATGACCGCCGATTTCTTGCGGTCGAGTTCAAAACCTCACCCACTACCATAGCCGACGAGGCGCAGATTTACAACCTATGGCGGCAATTTGTTTTTAATGTGCCGCAAATAGAGGACTGGTATGCCGAAACGGCTAAAATAGAAAAAGTGGCGTTTGAGGTTGGAGAGAGAGAGGAAAGGGCAGAAGAGTTCGAAATAGAATTGCGCAAGCCGGCTTTCCTGCGAGAAATACAAAACGCCGATTTCGATTGCTCACGGGAAAGTGCGCCAAAAAATCGCATCTCACTCAAATTCTTTGTCGACTACTTCGCCAAAACAATTGGCGCAACGGAAGCCAACAAGCGCCGGGGAGAGATTGAGAAAGCCGCCATCGCAGTCTTTGGCGAAAAATACAGCACGCAATCTTATTGGCTGCTTGGGTCGTTGCGTCAAAAGTCCTACGAGGTAGGGCTCGCAGAGGATGAAGTGCCGCAAAATGAAGAAGAAAAAGACAATCTACCGTTCTGATTATGGAATTACACGATTATCAAAAGAGAGCCGCAGCGTTTATCAACGCCCACCCAAATTGCATTTTGTCTGTCGATATGGGTTTGGGTAAGACCGCTGCGGTTTTGTCTTGGGTCAATGAATACAAGCCCGCAACACTCTGTATCGTTGCGCCTAAGCGTGTCGCAGAAACGGTCTGGCGGCAAGAAGCCGAGAAATGGGGATGGACCGACATCGCCGAAAAAATGGTTATTGTGGCAGGAACGCCACGAAAGCGGGCACTTGCACTATCTGACCGCTCACGCCCTTACAAGATTATAGGGCGGGAATATGTCAAAGAGATAGCCGGCAACGCTTTCGAGTTTTTGGTGATTGACGAACTCACATCGTTCAAGAATTTCGAAAGCCAACGCTCACGGGCGGTCTGCCAAATCATAGCCAAACGCAAAATTGGTTTGACGGGTACATTTCTGGCGAATGGTGCTATCGATATTTTTGGGCAATGTGCCGCCGTCGGAATTAAATGCGGGTTCAACTTCTGGGCGTGGCGGGCAAGTTTTTTCCACGACCAATTGGCGGGCAGCGGCTTACAATTCCACAAGTGGGTACTCAACGGCTCACTCGCAGATGTCCTGCAACCTATCGCCGATAAGATATTCACACTTACCGCCGCCGACTATTTGACTATTCCTCCCGTCACTCACAACCGCCACTTGGTTGAGTTGTCCGCCGATGAAAGAAAGGCATACAACGACCTCGACGCTTTTCTCGGCTTTCGTATAGGAGGCGATTGCCTCACTGTCGATGAGGGGGCAAAATTCGCTAAACTGCAAACGCTATGCAATGGGTTTGTATATGACGAGAATGCAATGCCGCACCGAAGCGGTCGCTCTGCCAAACTCGAAGCAGTAGCCGATTTTGTCGCCGACTGCAAAGAAGCAGGCGAGCCCGTGCTGCTTTTCTATGCGTTCAGAGAGGAGGCAATTTGGCTGCAAGAATTACTCACCGCACGGGGAGTTGGCTGTGTTAGTGTGCAAAAAAAAGGCTTTCTCGAAAAGTGGAACGCTGGCGAGATTGATTGCCTTTTCGCTCACCCTGCAAGCGCTGGACATGGGCTAAACCTACAACACGGCGGGCGAGTGATTGTCTGGAGTTCGCTCACCTACAATTACGAATTTTATGCACAAGCAAACGCACGCCTCGCACGACAGGGGCAGCGACGGCAAGTGGCTATTCACTATTTCTTCGCCGACAATACTTGCGAAAGCAGAGTGTGGGCGGCTCTCATGAAAAAAGACACACAACAACAACAATTTCTTAATTCTACAAAGCAATGACTTACGGAGTACCTTATATGGGCAGCAAGAACGCTGTTGCCAAACAATTAGTGGAGATGTTACCACAACGCCGCAATTTTTACGACCTTTTCGCAGGCGGATGCGCCATCACTCACGCCGCTATGCTTTCGGGCAAGTTCCGCAATTTTATATGCAATGACTTGCAGGGAATGGGCGTGCAACTCTTTTGCGACGCCATCGCAGGCAATTACCACAACAACACCGAATGGGTCAGCCGTGAAGACTTTTTCGCGCGCAAAGACACAGACCCGTTCGTGGCGTTGTGCTGGTCTTTCGGTAACAATATGCAAACATACATGTACGCCGCTGAAATAGAAGATTGGAAGCACGCCCTGCATAGTGCCTATGTCTTCGAAGACCTTACGGAGTTATGGGCAATTGGGCTGAAACCAACGGGAAATGTTTTCGAGTGGGTCAAGAAAAATCAAGACGAGTGCCGTGAGAAATATATTCAGTATTTCTTTGAAAGTCGGTCAATGCCCGTGCCAACAGACGAGGATAGACGCAAGACGGAGGAGTTGCTGAACGCCACTCAACAAGACGCTCTCGCTATGCTGCGAAAAGCGTTCAAAGAAAGTGGACTGCGCCCGAAAGATATTAACGAACACACGGAAACTCAAATGTTCAGCCACTGGTTTAGCAGTTGTCAGTGGCAATTCCCTACGCCCGAGATGTATGCCAAATTGTGCGAAATGCTGCCTGCGCTACCCGACTGCCATAGTTACGAATATATCTATCTCACAAAACGCCTGCAACGCCTGCAAAGCCTGCAAAGCCTGCAAGGCCTGCAAGACCTGCAAAGCCTGCAAAGCCTGCAACGCCTGCAACGCCTGCAACGCCTGCAACGCCTGCAACGCCTGCAACGCCTGCAAACATCGTATGACCAAATAAAGATAGAAACCAATAGCCTAATTTATTGTGACCCGCCGTATGCCAATACTGCTGAATATATTACTGGCTCTTTCGATAATGACGCTTTTTTCAATTGGTGCAGAAAGCAGGAAGAATTGGTCGTTGTGTCCGAATACGCCGCTCCCGACGATTTCGAGTGCATAGCAGTCTTCAGCCGAAAAAGCCGCCTACAAGGAGGCACAACAAGCAGACAAGACAAACAAGAACGCTTGTGGGTTCGAAAAAACCAACTACACATGTTTAACTCTCAAAAATTATTCTAATTATGGATAATCTAAATTTTGACCTCAATTTCGATTTTAACAAGCCGCACATACACAAGTCGGCTCAAATCGAAGAAAAAGTGGTAAACTCAAAGGCGCAGAAGCGTTTTGTCAAAAATGAGGAAAGGCACTACGCTGCTGCAAAGGCTCTCGCTGACCTATGCGATGAGCCGCAGGAGGGAGAGCAGTGGCGAATTTTGACTGAAAAGGCGTTCAACGCTTACGCATTTATATGCCATCTCCTGACGGCGGGTAACATCGACGAACTCTATCTCGCTATCTATCGAATCAATGAGCCAACCGTTGCCGCCATCACGCAGATGCTCGACGACGGAAGAATTAAATACGCCAATTTTATTATTTCGTCTTTTTTCAACCAAACGAAAAAGCCCGAGAAATGGGCGTTGCAACTCGCAGAGTATTGTGCCACCCATACTGACCGAACTCGATTTGTTTACCTCCACAACCACTCAAAGGTTGTGTGTGCAAAGCGAGGCGACGCTTATTTTGTTTTCGAGGGCTCGGGAAATATGTCAGATAATGCCCGAATCGAGCAATACCTCTACGAGCGGTCAAGGTTAACCTATGATTTTTATTCCACAGAATTTGACAAACTCATTTCTGATTACCAAAACAAGCAAAACTAATTTGCAGCCGTTTTGCGGGGTTCTTTTCTCAAAGGTGGTAACTTGTACCACTCAATGGGTAAAAGCCCCGCAAAACGCTTAAAAATACTATTTACGGCAATGCAACACATCGAAAGCCAATTAGAAAAACAATGCAGAGCATACGCACGCACACACGGGTGCGTGTGCTGGAAAAACGAAAAGAACGGTAACAAAGGCATTCCTGACGACTCCTTCCTCACAAGTCAAGGTAAGTTCTTTTTCGTAGAGTTCAAAAAGTCAAAAAATGCAAAGGTGCGACCCGAGCAGGTCATATGGCAGCAGAGATTTCCCCACCTCGTTTATATCATCCACGATTTCGACACCTTTGTCAAGTTAATTGACCAAATGAACGAAAACGACAAATAAAACATATTTTCTACTATATCAAACATAAAAACCC
Organism: Azospirillum sp. CAG:239; assembly: GCA_963619585.1. Lineage (GTDB taxonomy): Bacteria > Bacteroidota > Bacteroidia > Bacteroidales > Paludibacteraceae > Colicola. The sequence goes on along the minus strand of CAVEXR010000032.1, from coordinate 17,035 downwards.
TATATTTCATAAAATTATAAACCGTTTATAAAGTGAATTATATATGATTTATAAACTATATTCTATTGATATTCAATATAATAACCCTTATTTTATAAAATTATTTTTTTTTCTCGCGCACACGCATATATACGCGCGCACACGAGGCAAAATACCCCCAAATAATTTATAAATTTATAAACGGCTGCAACTCGTTGATTTATATTGAGTTACGGGGAAATGTTAAATATAATCAATTTATAAACGGGGCAAAAATTGGCTTTTTCGAGTGATTTATTTTGCGTAATTGGTTATTTTTCAGTACTTTTGCCGTGATTTATAAATTTATAAACGCACGGAATGACCTTCTAAAACCTACTATGACGCATGAAGAAATTATACGCTATCTATGGGGCAAGCAGATACCGCAGAAATTTGCGAATGTGGTGCCTGAACGGGTGTTTGACGACTTCGTGCAGTATTGCTACATTGAACTTTTACGAATTGACCCGATGAGGCTGACGCTGTTATACGAGGCTCGCAAACTTGACGCTTTTTTCTTTCGTCTTTGCAAAAATCAGGCAATCAACCCGAGGTCTATGTTTTACATCCATTGCGGCGAATTGCCTATGTTGATAGGTAAGGTAACATTTACGCCGCTTGACGAGCGGGGAGGCGCACAAGATGAGGTGGAGTGAGCGGCAGCGGAATAGGGAGTTGAAAGAAGCGCTTGCCGGGCGTGACGAGGCGGTGGCTTGGATGTCGGCTGGCGTGGAACTTGACGACCGGCAGGCGGAGGTGGTGGAGCGGTTCCGGGTGGCTTATCAGAGGTGGGGGAGTGTTGATAGAGATATATGGTATTTATGTGCCACGGGGAGTGTTACAGAATGTGCCCGTTTGCTGCAAGTGAGCAGGAGGTTTATTGATAATAGATATAAGAGCCTATGCAAGGAATTTATGCAGCGGGAATAGCAACGCTTTGTATTGCTATAATTTATTGGCTCGACGCCCCGAACGGCATTGCGAGTTGGTTGTGGTCAGCGTTATCCGGGCGAGATGTGCGGGTTGAGTTACGCAAGCCGCTTGGCTGCAATACTTGTATGACTTTTTGGGTTACTCTGTTTATCATGATTGGGTATTCCCCGGAGTTGTTTTGGCTGTCGTTCGTGATGGCGTGGCTTGCGAAGTATTTATATTATATTTTAGAGGTGCTCGACAAATTGATTATGCGGGTGCTTACCTATTTTGACGATAGACTATGACGGAAGAATTGTATAACAAATTGCAGCCGTATCGGGAGATGATGCGGGCGATGGTGATTAACTCTGCTTGCTCGAATGTGCCGATTGCTTTCCGAGAGCTGGTGCTTGGTGAAATGAAAGGGCGTGGTATTTCGCTGTGTCATTGCAATAGTGGAGTGTTGAACGCCACTTCACGGCTGTATCAAGAATTTTTGATTTATGACAAAACCCACAAAAGTGTTGAAAAGCAAGTTCCAACGGGCGGCGGAGAGGGAGGCGAAAGCGGCGCTCAAGCAGCCGAAAGGGGCTTGGCACAAGAAAAATCTCGAACTCGAAAAAACGCTCGAAATCATAAGGGCAAATAATTCGATTGTATTTATAGCCGATTTATGCCTTGCGCTCGATTGCTCAACGGAGTGCCTGCGTAATTACTTTCCGAAAGATAGCGAGGCGGATGTGCAGATTATGGCGGCTATTTCGGCGAATCGTACCGCCGTCAAAGCCCGCCTACGCAAGAAGTGGTTTGAGGGCAATAATCCAACGACAGATATAGCGTTGTACAAGTTATTGGCTACGCCTGAGGAGAGGGCGGCTCTCGACAACTCGGCAAAGATTGAGCAGCGAATCGAAAGTAAAGATACGATAATTCAATTGCGCATAGACTAATGGAAGTTCGGATGTTTCCTTTGGAAGTGTGGCAGCGTGATTTATTCCGTGCATACGAGTTGCGGCAGAATGACGCTTGGTTCGTCGTTAAGGCGAAGCGGCAGTGTGGCAAGTCGGTAGCGATGGAGGGGCTGCTTATTGCTGCAAGTTTGGGCTTGGGCAATTCGTTTAGCCTGTTTGTCGCGCCTGTAATTCAGCAGGCGAGAAAAGTGTTTCTTGATGTGCAGCGGATAGGGCATGCCGTTATCAAGTCTGCGAATGCGTCTATTTTGGAAATAGTATTTATGAATGGCTCTGTGGTGAAGTTCGGCAGTAGTCAGCAAGCAGATAGCCTGCGTGGTTACACGATAAAAGGCAGCGGGGTTCTTATCATCGACGAGGCGGCTTATTGCTCAGACGATGTATTTTATCAAATACTTGTGCCGACTACAAATGTATTCCATAGCGATATATTTATCGTATCAACCCCAAAGTTCAAGCGGGGCTTTTTCTATGATTTGTATTTGAAAGGGCAAGAGGGTTGCGGCAAAATTTGGTCGTACGATTGGAACGAGTACGATACAAGCAAGTACTTGCCTGCCGACACTTTGGAGTTATATCGGCAGCAAATGCCTCGTTTGGCGTTTCAATCGGAGTTTTTGGCGGAGTTTATAGACGGCGATGGGGCGGTTTTTACCGACTTCAAAAAGTGCATTGGCGTTTACGAGTTGCACAAAGGAGTGCCGACGATTGTCGGCGTGGACTGGGGAACTGGAACGGGTAGCGACTACACGGTAATCACTATTGGGCAAGTATGGGAGGGTAAGGTGTGCATTTCGAGGCAAGTGGCGTTTAATGACAAGAACGCCACGGAAACCGTGCGGGTGATTGCAGATTTGGCTCGTGATTTGGTTGGTTACGATAAATTCGACAAGCAGGAGGTGGAGGTGGTCGTGGAGAAAAACAGCATAGGGCAGGTGTATCTGCAATTGCTCAACGAGGCATTGCCTGAGGAGGTTCGGCTTTCGAGTTTTAATACGACAAACAAAAGCAAAGATAGAATTGTAAAGCAGGTAATTTCGCTTTTTGAGCGTGGGCGAATTATTTTGCCGAATGAGCCACGATTAATGAACGAGTTGGAGATGTACGCCTGCGAGATAAACGCAAGCGGCTTGCCCGTTTATAATGCGCCAAACGGGTATCACGACGACAGGGTGATGTCGTTATGCTTTTGTGTTGACCGTATGTATATAGATGTGGCATAATTTATATATACTTGTAGGATGGAGAATACTTTGGATATATCGGCGATTGAGAAGGTGGCTAATGATTTTGTCACCGCCTACCGTCAGCAGGTTATTGACAGCGGGCATTTTGCGAGTGGTCGGCTAAATGATAGCCTCAGCGCCAAAGTGTGGCTACACGATGACAGCGTGACCGTTACTATTGACGGTGAGGCATACGCTAAATATCTAAACAACGGCACGCAGCCGCATTTCCCGCCCGTTGATAAGATATTGGAGTGGGTGAGAATAAAGCCTGTGTTGCCTCGCCCGATGGGTAATGGCAAGTTACCTACGGAGAGGCAGTTGGCGTTTTTGATAGCCCGCAAGATTTCGAGAGAGGGTACGCCCGCAACGCATATTTTGGAGGATATACTGAAAGATTTTGATTTTGTAAACAAACTAAAACAGACTATACAGAATGAACTTGGTAGACAAATTGAAAGGGTTGTGGCGCAGAGTTTTTGGCGCTCGCCTTATGATAAAGCGTAAAGGGTGGCGAGATATCACCGTTGGGCAGTACTTGGAACTTGTGGCGGCCGGTGATAAATTGACGCTTGCAGAGGGGTTGCGAATTGTGTACGGCGTTGATATACGGGAGGTGCCTGTATCGGCGGTCGGTCGTTATTCGTTGGAGTTCCTGAAAGAGGAGCCGAAGCGGTCGCCCATCCGCAGCGAGTATGTGTTGAATGGGAGGAAGTACGCCGCCAATTTTGACACGACACGGATGACAACGGCGCAGTTCGTGGACTTTCAAAACTACACGAAAGCAGAGGACTTTGTTGGGGCGTTAAGTGTTTGTTTGCGCCCCGTTGGACACGACTACAACGACGGCTATTCGATAGATGAGGTAAAGGCAGATATAAAGGCTATGCCGATTGTGCAGGCTCTTACGATTGCTTTTTTTTTCAAAAATCAATTAGTGATATTGTTAAATGCTACCCTCTCGTCTTCGGCGGAGGTGTTGCGGAGCGACCCGAAGATGAAGATGCTCGCAGCACTCATCGAGGGGGCGGGCTTGCAGAGTTCGGCATATTGCCTATAATTTTGCGATATTGCAAAGAGGGCAACGAGCGGCTCACAGACGCTTACAAGACTCCCGTGCGATTGATTTTATATATAGCGAGTTACGGAATTTTGCTTGATAAAAAGCAAAAAGAAGAATACGATAAATTAATTAAAAGAATGCGTAGGCGATGAAGTATTTAGACGAAAGAATAAGAGTAACGGTAGAGGATTTTAGTTGGGTTGGTGAGCATGCAGCGGGTTTATACCAATATGCTATTTTTGACAACGAATCTTCTGCAACTATTTTTGTCGGGAATTTATATCTCGAAAAGAATCAATATGAGGTAACAGTAGATATAACAGATATTGCCCGCAACTACTGTGCATCTATTGATAAGATTGTGCGGCTTGTTGTTTATATCAAATTTAGCGCAGGAGAGCCAGAAGGATATTCGGATTTTATCGTGCCTATTTACAGATATTCAAACGCAAAGGCGTTGGATATGTCATTGGTTGACGGTGATTTGAATGCATGCCAGAGTGGAGCGTTAAGAGTTGGAGCGGTCGGCGATGTTGCCGTGCGCCATGGTTCGTTGTTGCCTCGTTACCCGAAATTGGTTACAGATAAGTTGGAGTTGAATTACCTATTTTGCGGGAACGAAGGCGATATTACGCATTTCGGGTATGGTGAGAAAATAGATAATATAAATAAGCAATGGTTAAGGGTTCGCAGGACCCTTTCAGATATTGCGGGCAAGTCTTATGCGCCTTATAGCGGGTTCGTAAGTGGCGGAAGTTGGTGCAAGTCTTTTGGTAAATCGATTATTTTTTCCGCAACGCTGAATAATGTAGCAAGCGTTAATATAGAGAATTTTGCAAACGGCGAAAGCAGTTCGCAGTCCATTTCTTCCGTGCCTTTCACTTTTTCGCAAACGCAGACGGGCGTTCCTCAAGCAACGGCTAACGGGTTGGCTCTTTCCAGTTTGACTTTCGCCACGAAAGAGGGTAATTTTGGTTTCGAAATGGCGGCTGCGTCAGCCGTGCAGATGAGCGAGATATGGGAAGTGAGTGTCAATTCTAATGAGACGAGGTATACGCCGTCTCGTCAGCCGATAGACGGCTGCATAGCAAGTTCGTCGGGTTATGCTTTCGTTGCAATTGCGGCGATAACCTCTGTTAGCGTTCGTTACATAAATAGCGCAGGTGATTATGTTATCGAAGAAGATTACACAACGGGCAGTAATTCGTTTACATATCAACAGAGTTCGGCGGGCAATGTCAATTCGGCTATTTTTGTGGTAAATACAGCAAGTGGCTCTACGACTTTGACTATTCCTACTTTCTATTATTCGCAAGGGCAGACGAGTGTTCTATGTTCGATGACTATCAGTAACAAGACTTTGGCGTTTGTTTTTTCGGCTATTACATACGATGTGCAGATAACTTTGACAGGTAATGCTAACGAGATAATTGACGATATGCGGCTTTACGGCGATGACCGCTACACGATTGGCGGCTCTGTTGAGTTCGCAGGCATAGAGTGTGGCGGTGATATAGTCAAGACGGCGGCTCGTAAATTCACGGCTGCTTACACTCCTAATGCTTCGAAGCCATGTTGGGCGTTATGGATGTCGGAAGAGGGTAGTCGAATTGATTTGACAGGTAGTGATGGTGTCTATGCCGCCACGCCGAACACGGCTTCCGATGTTGTTTATATAACATATAAAGATGTCGATAACATCTTGCGTCGTGGTTGGCTCAAAGTCGGCTACACGGATGACGAGGGTGGGGCAGTTGACTTGGCTGTGATGAGTTCCATCGAGGTCAGTATCAGCGGGGCTGTCGGTTCTATTGTTACAGACGCTGCGGCTTGCACGGATAATTCTATTTTGATAGGTAGGGCGGTCTGCCCAAAGGGTTACTTCCTGCTTTGGCAAGATAGGCTCGGGAGCGGTCAGTGTCAGCCGTTCGAGATGGTCAGCACTTACAGCGAAGAGGTAACGGGTTCGGAGATTACGAATTATTACGGCAAGCGGTCGTTATATAAAGTGGAGGTGCAGCCAAAGTGGAAGTTGAATAGTGGTTGGCTCACAGACGACGAATATAGGGCATACGAGAGCCTATTTGTGTCGCCATGGGTAAAACTATACAACGCAGACGAAAATGCTTGCTACGAGGTTATTTTGAAAGATAGAGCCTATACGGAGAAGACCTTTGAAAATCAGGGGCGGCGATTGTTTAATTTGAGCGTTGAGGTCGAGCAGGTCGAGACGCAGGGAATTTTGTATTGAAATGAGCAAATTACGCATATTCATAGATGGGCAGGAGTTGGACACTTTGGAAAGTGTTACCGTGCCTATCACAAAGCAGTTCGAGGAGTTAAGCAACCCGACAGTTATTTGCAACGATTACTCGAAAACAGTTACCGTGCCTTTGAGCAAGAATAACAACGCTATTTTTGGGCATTGTTACAACCCAGATAGGCTTATCGTGGCGGGGGATGAAAATACGCCGCTTGTGGGTATTTATTTCGACCCGTATAAGAAACTCGACTGCCGCTTACAATGGGGTGATGATGTCTTTTTCACGGGTTACGCCAAAATGCTGAAAGTGACGGATAAGGGTTACGAGGTAACAATTAACGGCGAACTCGGCAAGATTTTTCAGGAGTTGCAAAAGATTACTTTTGACAAGTCGAAATATGAGGATGCGGAGGATGTTGCGAAGTACTGGATAGATGGCTCTAAATATGTAAATACGGAAATTAACAAAGAACTCGTTTATAATTGCTGGAACTCTACCCACGATGACAACATATTGCGAGAGGTTACAGATAGCGATTACGATGTTACCGATATTATAGGCTTTGTGCCTAACAACTCCTATTCGGATGACTTTGACCACAAGACGGTGGAGTTGAGCAGCGGCGCAACGAAGTCTATGGAGGATATATTGGGGGAGGGCTTTGAAACAAATACGGGCTATTCGAGAGAGAGTGTGATTGGCGATGGGCTATTGCCTGTGCAGATGTCGCAATTTCGGTCGTATGAGCAAATTCCGTTTATCTATTGGAATATGTTTTGGCAGATATTCCAAGCAAAGGCAGAGGAATTGACGGGCTATTCGTGGGAATTGGGCAGCGAGTGGTTTAGCGATATCAATAAGAATTACAACGGGTTGGGCGTTGCTTTGTTGCAAAGAGATAGCCAAAATTACGCAACAGATACAAAAACGGATAGTGACTATTCGTTGAATGTGAAAGCGAAAGAATATGCCGTAACGAAGTATAGCGATATGTTTATCGATTTAAGCCTTTCGGAAACGACTACTTTCGCCGAAAGTGGCTACAATATGAAAGTTGCCGCAAAGCCATCGTTTACAATTCGTTGCACAAGTTCTTCGACAGATAGTATGCCTTTTGGCTTCAAATACTATATAGACAGCGACAGCAACACGGCTTTCTGTGGCGGTTTGATTGTTAAATTTTACTATTCGGATGAAACGCACGCCACTAACTTTTTGGATGTCGGATTTTGCGATAATTCGGAATATGCGAAGGCGGGTTTTGAACTATTGTTCGGAAGTTCTGTTGACGCTTTCTACGGCATTGACAAAGTAACGAAGGCGAGTGGTGCTTCGTATATTGATTTCTCTTTTTTTGCATCAGACACATTGCATAAAACGATAAAGGCTGTTGAAAGTAGTGGGCGTAAGATTACCTGCAAGTTCTATTTGAAGACTTATCGATATGCTGCGTCGACAAAGAAGGCGATTGATTACACGAGTACTGACTTTGCGCCATTTGCTTTCGCCGATGATTATACATTTTATCAAGTTCGCAGTAGTTTTTATTTGTTTGGTTCGGCGTTGGATTTAGTGCCCACTTTTTACAAGACGCAATTTCGCAGTGAAGATACTTTCACGCTGAACGATATCTGCCGACTTGATTTCTCGAATATTTTAGACTACTGCAAGCGGTTTCGCATAAACATCGTTGTGGATGAGGTTAACAAGAAATTGAAGTTCAGCCGCTGCCTATTTGTCAATTCTACAATAATTGACAAGACGGGCAAAATAGACGCTTCCACTTTCGATATTTCGCCTATCACTTTTGAAAGCAAGTATGTACTTTTTGGTTATGCTGAAAATGAAAGTTTGTTGGGCAAATCATATAACAGTCTATATGGTTTTCGATACGGAGCGAAGCGGCTTATGACAAATTACAATTTCAATACGGAAACGGACACTTTATTTGAGAAATCAGCCGAGACCATACTCTACTCTCCTGCATATCTCTATTGGGGTGATTTGATTTTATGCGCTATTGATAGCAGCCATGCTCTTACTTTCTTTATTTATAAAAACAACTATCTCGAATGTCGAGATGAGGGGGGTAAAACAATAGATGTTAGTGGTGCTTATTTTTACCCGACAAAAAAGAAAATTGAGAGGTATTGGTCTGTGAGGGTTACTGACGATAGTGAATGTCAAAAGTTGCTCAACACATATTGCTATTACAGAGATTCCGTAGGGCTGAATACGGAATACTGGACATCTCCTGAGTTGGTTATGGCAGACGAATTGGTTTTGCCAACGATTTATCACACTTGCTTGTGGACATTGCCGAAAAAGAATTACACTGCGAAAAATGATTATTACAGCCGAGTGAGCCGTGGCGTGTTTGAGAATTTTTGGCAAACTTATTTGAATGAGCGTTACAACATACAAAACAAAAAGGTCACCACTTATGTACGATTGTCGCCGAGTGATTTTATCAATTTCGATTTTAGTCAATTTTGGAAAATAGGTAATCAGATATACATCGTGAATAAGATATACGACTACGATATCACGAGTGATAAGCCTACCAAGGTTGACCTTATCACGGTGCAAGATATAAATGCTTATAAATAGTTACGAATATGGCGGAAGTTTATAGCGTGTCTATCGACACGAAAAAGGCGGTCAAATCTATTGCAGACCTCGAAAAGGAGTTGCAAGAAACGACCGAGCAGTTAAAGCAGGTAGAGGTTGGTTCGCAGGCGTTCAACGAGTTGCAGAAAAAGGCGGCGGCGGCGAAAGGTCAAATTGACCGATTCAACCAAACGACAGACGCAATGTCGAAAGGCTTTCAGGGCTTTGGAGAAAATCTTGCAAAGGTAACGGGTTCGCTGACGGGCGGTATCACAGCCGCCACGGCTGCTATGCAGTTGATGGGCGTGGAGAATGAGAATGTGGTTGCGGGAATAGCCAAGTTGCAGCAGTTAATGGCTTTTTCGCAGGGCATTTCCTCCCTCAAAGACCTTAGCCAAGGCTTTCAGGGGGTAAAGGTCGCCGTAAAGGCTGCCACAGCGTCTTTCAAAGGGCTGAAAGGCGCAATTGTTGCCACTGGTATTGGTGCGCTTGTGGTGGCTTTGGGGTTGGTTGTAGAGAATTGGGAAAAGATTGTGGCGTGGATGAATAAGTTTGTCGATACCTCAAAGATTACAAAGACGGCTATTGCGGGCTTGCAAGCGGCGTGGGAGGCTCTTAAACAGACTATTGTGGCACTCGGCAAGACTATCACCACGGCAGTCGTTACGCCGTTCAAAACGATTGTGGCGGCGGTTCGGGCGTTCACAGAGGAGGAGGGCTCAATGCTTGATAAACTGAAAGCCGCCACGGCGGCAAGTAAGGATACGATTGTGGCGAGCGGTCAAGGAGTGGTGGATGCTTATAGAGAAATTGGCACAAAGGCGGCAGACGCTTTCAATGAGAGCCTTATCGAGCAAGATAAGGCGAATGCCGCAGCCCGTGCAAGAGCGTCTATTGAGGCGTATTTGAAAGCCTACGAGCAGGAACAGCAGCGATTGGCAGATTCGGCTCTATTGCAAGACCTTGTCGAGGGCGGTCGTGGTCGTGGCGTTCAACGCCCGCAAGCACCTGACGCGCCTGACGCAGAGAGAGAGGCAGAGGAGGATGACGGCTGGGGGGCAAAATTGACGGAGGCGCAAAATTATTACAACTCCATTATGGAGTTGGAGATGGCAGACTACTCCGCTTTTCAGGCGAATCAACAAGCCAAACTCGACGACCTGAGGCAGTCGCTCGACGAGGGCTTGCTTTCGCAAGAGCAGTATAGTGCCGCCGTCAAGAAATTAGCGAAAGAGGAAAAGCAATACAAGTTGCAGATGTCTATGTCTGCCGCCACGGGCATAGCCGATATACTAAACTCCGTCGCCTCAACGATGGATGAAACGAATGAGAAGCAATTCAAGGCGATGAAGGCTATGCAGATTTCGGCGGCTACTATTCAGATGATGGTGGGTATAACTACGGCGTTGAGTGGTGCTTTCACGACAAAGACGGGTCCGTGGGATATTGCGTTGGCTGTTATTCAGGCTGCATCTATTGCGGCAAGTGGTGCGGCTCAGATTGCGAATATATCGAAGCAGAAATACAATAGTGAGGGCAGCAGTTCAGCGTCTTTGAGTTCTGCCGCCGTGTCCTCAACGCTGACGCAGCCGCAGCAATACACGCAGGCGGTCGATTCTGCAAACATAGAAAGCAGCATAGGAGATAGCCGTGTTTATGTCGTGGAGAGCGATATTTCGGACACGACAAAACGGGTCAATGTGCAAGAAAGTGAAAACCGATATTGATTTTTTATATATTATTATAGAGCGATGGAAAAATTACCGATATATGATGTAGTGGCTGGGGAGATGGGTTGCCTCTCCCTCGTTGAGCGCCCCGCCGTGGAGGTTGATTTTATGCTTTTCTCTGAACAGACGGAAATGCGTTTTGCAATTGATGAGGAAAAGCGAATAGCCTTTGGTGCAGCGATGGTTGCCGACAAGCCTATTATTCGCCAAAACCCCGACGGCTCTTTGTATTATGTGGTCTTTGGCGCGGATGTGATTAAAGATTTGGTTCTTTCATTTATGACCAAAGGCGGCAGATTTTCGGAGGAACACAACGGAGTGCCGTTGGATGGGGTGGTATTGGTAGAGAGTTTTTTCAAGCGTGAGGGCTTGCAGCCCAAAGGGTTCGAGAATGTGGCGAATGGCAGTTGGTTTGTGGCGTTGAAAATAGAGAATGACGATGTGTGGGCGGACTTGAAGTGTGGTAAGTGTAAGGGGTTCAGCATTGAGTGCTCTGTTTCGACTGTTGAAAGACCGCAGGCGGTCGCCCTCTCGGAGTTTGACCAATTTATAAACGATATAATTTCTTAATTATGGACAAAACAAAACTTTTCAAATTGGCGCACCTGCTTTTGAAATTTGCAGAAGTGCCGACAGACAAGGGCGTTCTTGTGTCCGACGGCGATTTGGAGGTCGGCGTTGAGGTGCAATTGATTAACGCTGACGGAGAGGTCGTTGCCGCTGAGGATGGCGAGTATAAGACCGAAACAGATGTTATTAAAATTGAGGGCGGAAAGGTTGCCGAGATTGCGCCTATCGAGTTACCCGCAGAGGAAGAGCCGGCAGAGGAGTTGGAGGTGGAAACCACGACACCGGAGGAGGCACCTGCGGTAGATGAGGAGAAAGAGCAATTAAAAGCCCGTGTGGCTGAATTGGAAGCCGCTGTGGCTGAAAAAGACGCAAAGATTGAGGAACTCACCGCCGAGATTGAGCAACTCAAAAACAAGCCCGTTGACGAGCCTATCGAGGAGCAATTGAGTGCCCAAAGTATCAAAGCCGAGAAAAAGGGCGCAAAAAAGTATTTTGAATAAGTAACCAATAAAAATTTTGACAATTATGAGTATCAAAACTTCCAGTCTTACTGCTTTTGTTGATGAGCAAAGACTTCCGTTAATTCGCAAAGCCGTTGTTGGTAACCGTTCTGCGAAAGAGTTTGCCCTTATGACGGGCGTGAAAGGTGCTACCGCACTGAACTTGTTGAATACCGATGTAACCTTTGCTGACGGCACGGCGTGCGGTTGGACAGAGGCTGGCACGGCTGAACTATCGCAGCGTATTTTGACGCCGGGCGTGATAAAGGTTCAGATGTCGTATTGCCAAAATCAACTCCTGAAATACTGGACTAACTATGAGGTTCGTGTCGCAGCTGGTCAAAAGAACTTGCCGTTTGAGGAGGATTTCGTTAATAACGCTATCGAGTCTATCAAGGCTAAACTTGAGAAGGCTATGTGGCAGGGCGATACCACTTCGGATGACGCTAACCTGAAGCAGTTTGACGGCTTGTGCAAGACTATTGCAGCGGCTACCGTTGCAGGTACTTACACCTCCACCGCTTCCGACACTGTTACCAAGATTATCAATGAAACCTACGCCCTTATTCCTGACGCTGTATTTGAGCGTGGCGAGGTTGTGATGTACATCTCCGGTGCTAACTACCGCAAGTATATCCAAGAATTGATTGCAAACGGCAACCTCGTTATCACCAACACGGTGAACGATGTCGCAATGCCTGATAGCGTTCTTATTCCGGGTACCAATGTGCGTGTTATTCCGGTTGCGGGTCTTGACGGTGCGAGCCTGAAAGCCGTTGCGTCTTATCGTGAGAATTTCGTTTATGGCGTAGACCTCGCAGACGACGACGAGAAGTTCGACTTGTGGTATTCGCAAGATAATGACGAGTTCCGTCTGGCTGTTTCGTTCGTTGCTGGCGTTCAGGTTGCATACCCTGACTTGATTGCGATTGCGAAGTGAGCCTAACGGCTTAGAGATTAAACGGAGGGCGGGCGGTCTGCCTGCCCTCTTTTGTTAAACAATCAAAAGAATACGATTATGAGTGATTACAATAGTTGCGGGGCGGTAACAATTACCGCAATAAATGCAAAGTGCGACGGCTCTATCGGCGGAATAAAGGAGATATATCTCATTCCGAGCGATTATGTCACGAGCGTGACCGTTGACGACACTTCCGATTTGATTACGGCTATCACACTTTCGGATAGTGTCAAATTCCAAAAGTGGCAATTCCGCCCGAATACGGGTGCTTATACCTCAACCCGTGCGGGCGATTTAACAACGGGCAATTCCACAGTTACCACGGATGTGACGCTGCAATTCTCGAAGGCAGAGGCAAACAAGCGTCTGGCTATTCAGTCGGCTATCAACGCAGGCTGTGCCGTTATCGTCAAAGATATGTACGGCGGCTATCTGCTTTTGGGTGCTGGTGATGGGCGAAACGAAGCGTTTATAACTGACGCTGTTATGCAGTCTGGCACGACGAATACAGATTTGAGCGGTTTTACCCTGACTTTCGAGGAGATAGCAGGCGAATTCCCGCATTTTATAGATAGCGAGAAAGTGAGCATCGACGACTTGTTGGCTTAGTTTCTGTGTATTTGGTTTGGTGGGCGGGTGCTTGTGTGTGAACACGAGTGCCCGTTTTTTATATATAATTATAGAGAGGAACGAATTATGCTATATTTGAGCCTAAATACGACCAAAATACCCACAATTTCGGCGGAAGTAGCCGTAAATTTGCGGCTAATTGACCAAATCACGAAAAAAGAATACCTATACCCTGTAACCGATAAGGGCAACTGGTACGAGGTAACGATTGAGGAGGAGTTGCCAATTTCGCAATTTGATGCGCAATTGTTGAACGAGGCTGGGGATGTGATTTGCGCCATGCTTGCGCAGTTTGGGGAGTTTGAGCGGTCGAATACGCAATATAATCAGGAACACAATATCACGGCATACAATGGATGATTTGAATTTTAGTTGTATCAATTACAAAAAAAGCGAAACGCCTACCTCCTTTGATTATAAAGGAGGCAAAGATTATGTGTTGTGGGGTGAGGATAACAAATTCCCGCAATACCTATATGAGATGTACCTGTTGAACTCCAACTTGCAATCGGTGGTCAACAACATCGCAGACTACACAATGGGATGTGATATTAACATCTCGAATAGCGTTGTGCTGACGGAGGATGACCTTTCCCGCTGCATTTTTGATTATATACTTTTCGGCGGCTTTGCGTTGGAGGGGTTGCGGTCGGCTAACGGCGATATCGTGCAACTTAACCACATTGATGTGCAATGGGTGCGGGTGGATGAGGAATTGACTACAGCCTATATTTCGAGCGAGTGGGGCAAATGGAAGCCAAAGAGCCTCGTTTCGCTGCCTCTGTTTGACGCAGACGCAAAACAGACGCACTTCCTCTACTACTATCGGGGCAAGATTACACGGCATATAAACCCTATTCCGATGTATGTGTCGGCGTTGAAGTCTATTGAGATTTTGAACAACACTCGGAATTACCACTTGCACAACCTCGAAAACAACTTCGCAGGCTCTGTGGTGGTGTCGCTCAACGGCACATCCATTAAGGCTGCCGAACTAAAAGAGATAAAGAAGCAGTTGGAGGGGGAATACACGGGTACTGACAACGCTGGGAAAGTGTTGCTTATCAACAACGCCAACGCTGACGGAGAGGTCAAGATTGAGCGGCTAACGCCCGACAACGCTGGCGACTTGTATCAAAATTTGGCGAATAGTGCGGTCGAGGATATCTTTGTGGCATTTCGGATGAACCCTATTTTATGCGGAAAGAATGTAACAACGGGTTTCTCGAAGGAGGAGTTCGAGCAGGCTTTTGCGCTTTTTTACGCCACAGTTATAAAGCCCATACAAGCCATGATGATAAATTGTATCGAGGATTTGGGCATTTCTATTTCGTTTAACAAATTTGTCATTGACTGGGGGGAATAAATTATGGAAAAAGTACTTTTAATCTCGGAGGAAACGCTCAAAAAGCAGAGCCTTTTGGGTAGCAATTTGGATGGCGTATATTTGTACCCGTCGATTTGTTTGGCGCAAGATTTAGACCTTACTAACATTATAGGGCCCGCACTTGTCACTAAGTTATGCGAATTAGTGGCGAGTGGTGATATTTCGACGGCTACGAATTACAAGTATTTGCTTGACCAATATGTCACGAATTATTTAGTGTGGTCTGTGTCGGCGAATGTGATACCCGCTATCAATTACAAGTTGCAGAATGCGGGTGTGAGCGTGAATAACGACACGCAGCGGTCAACGCTTGATTTTACCAACTCGCAGACCTTACAGCGTCAAATGGCGAATTATGCAGACGCGTACGCTACGAAAATGCGGGATTATCTCTGTCACAATTCGGCTAAATTTCCCGAGTACCACCAATTTGTCAATTGTGAGGGGGCGCAAGAGCCGCAGCGATGCGGCATAGTGTTCGACGACACGCATTATTGTAACGACTATTTGTATAAATGATTATGAATTATTTCCAATTAGTCAATAAGATTTTGAGCGTTGCGCAAGCCCATGAGTTTGTGCAAGAAGTCCATTATGGTGATATTTACGAGTTTGAGAATAGCGGGGAGAGAAGGTATGTCAATGTGGTGCTTACTGCGTTGCGGTCAACGCAGGGAGATGACGCAACCGAATATACCTTTAATTTATTCGCCACTGACCGTTTGACGGATGACGGCGGCAATAAATTAGAGGTGCAGAGCCTATGCAAGACTACGCTCTTGCAGATTTTGGAGCGTTTGCGTGAGTATGGCGTGAATATCAGGGTCTCGACTTTCACGATGTGGACGCAGAAGTTCAATGACCTTTGTGCAGGGTGTTATGCCGAATTTGCCGCAAGTGTACCTAATGAGATGACTTGCGCGGATGACGAGTTATTCGCCGCTCGTCAATTGAAAATAAAAAACAACGGCGATTACGATGTATACGATTACGATAAAGTGAGTGTCGATGTGCCTATTCCCGTGTCCGCGTTGCGTCCTAAATATGTAACTTTTTGGGATTTTATGGGAAACATCCTCGCTGCCTACGATGAAGACGAGGTAGCGACTATTGATTACCCTACACCGCCCGATTATAGTTCTTTAGGACTGACTCACTGCGGCTGGTCGGAGACGCTCGAGGATATCAGGACGACCAAGAAAGCACTGGATGTCGTATGCCGCTACGAAAGCGATACTGAGAAAATACATATCGATATTTTAGTTGACGGCACAGAGTTCTATTTGGGTTATACCAACAAGTTCGATGACCCGTATATCGTTGATTGGGGAGATGGCTCTGCGGTAGAGAGTATCGAGCAGTCGGCTACGCATATCTACAACAAGGGTAGTTATGTTATCGAGGTTGTGCCGCCTGCGCAAGCAGAGGGGGTTGATAACCATACGCAAGTATTCCCTACCGAAGTTGTTACGGGCTATATAGCCGATAAGAATAAAGCCTATACCAACGGCTGCCCGCTGTGGCATAAAACTGGCTCTCTAACAAGTGCCTATTTCTTCAGTATTCGTTGGCTTGTACACTCTTATCGATATATAATTAAAAAGGTAGATAACGTGTATTACGGCACTTATTACAGGAATATATCCGTCAACGACCTTAAAGGGCGTTGGTATCAAGGCACAGGCACTTTCAACGGAAAAGTGATGACGGCGATGGAAGTTAATCCGGGAGCAAACGCTGTAGATATCCGAGTTGCGAACCTCGCTTTCGACCCGTATGGCAGACACATAATAACATATGGAGATAACTGCTATAACGCCGAGTATGTCTATTTCCCCGAAGGAGCGTTGCAGAGAGCTAATATACGCTTTTATAATTGGTGGAAAATTCGAAAAATCGAGGGCATACCCGAGATAGAGATTAAGGGGCGCACGACTATGAACTCTATGTTCTACAATTGCACCTCCTTACAGACGCTTGACTGCGGCAAGTGGGATGTGAGCAGCGTTACGAATATGCAGAGTATGTTCTGCAATTGTCAATCCTTACAGACGCTTGACTGCGGCAAGTGGGATGTGAGCAGCGTTACGACTATGAACTCTATGTTCTACTCCTGCTACTCCTTACAGACGCTTGACTGCGGCAGGTGGGATGTGAGCAGCGTTACAGATATGCGACAGATGTTCT
>CAVEXR010000031.1:25992-26586 GCA_963619585.1 Azospirillum sp. CAG:239 | reverse complement strand
GCACAACCCAAAACATTTGCATATATTCCCGAAAAGCAGTAATTTTGCAGCGTTTCTACTGACGATATACTCGCAATTTTACTATAAAACCGATTGAGATTATGGACAATGAGACGAAAGGAAGCCTATCCACGGACTTGCAACAAGATATTGTACTGTTTCGCACAGAGGATGAGCAGATAGCCGTTGATGTTATTTTCTGTGACGAGACGGTTTGGCTTACCCAAGACCAAATGGCGCAGTTGTTCGGCAAAGCGAAATCCACTATCTCCGAACATATCAAGCACATCTTTGAAGAAGGCGAACTGCAGCAAGATTCAGTTGTTCGGAAAATCCGAACAACTGCTACCGATGGCAAAGAGTACGAAGTGGCATACTACAATTTAGATGTGATAATCTCGGTTGGGTATCGTGTCCATTCGGTGCGTGGTACGCAGTTTCGACAATGGGCAACCAAACGGTTGAATGAGTATATCCGCAAGGGTTTTACATTGGACGATGAACGGTTGAAAAACTTGGGTGGCGGAAATTATTGGCAGGAGTTACTTGTTCGTATTCGCGACATTCGTGCGTCCGAAAAGGTGTTCTACCGGC
>CAVEXR010000031.1:19642-25982 GCA_963619585.1 Azospirillum sp. CAG:239 | reverse complement strand
GGTCAGACGGCAGCGGAGGTGATTTATACGCGTGCCGATGCAGAAAAAGAATATATGGGATTGACTTCTTTTCGCGGCACGCGTCCGCACTTGGAAGATGCGCTTATTGCTAAAAACTATTTGGACGAAAAAGAACTGAAAGCAATGGGGCAAATCGTTTCCGGGTATCTGGACTTTGCGGAACGCCAAGCCGAACGGCACGAAGTAATGCTGATGGCAGATTGGGCAAAGCATTTGGATACTATCTTGACCGCAACAGGGGAGCAACTCTTGCAGGGGAATGGCAGTGTATCACATCGTCAAGCCGTAGAGAAAGCCACAGAGGAGTACCGCAAATTCCAAGAACGCACATTGAGCGAGGTGGAGCAGGCTTTTTTGCAGAGCGTTCTGGAATTGGGAGAGAAGAAGTAAAAGTACCATTGCATATATTTCTGAAAAGCAGTAATTTTGCAGCGTTTCGGAAATGAATCCGTATGAACTAACGGTTATCCACCAAGAATAAAAATCAGAAAAGTATTTATCGTCCTTGATATGTTGAACTAAACGGGAATTTATAGAAGACCCCATAGGACTCCCCGTAAAACTGTACGAATAATGTATCAAAATATGAGCACTACGCCTCTTATTACCATTTTAGTTCCCTGCTACAATGAAGAACAGTCGTTGCTGTTGTTGTATAAGGAATTGAGTCGTGTGATAGAACGACTGAAAGATTATGCCTTTGAACTGCTATTCGTAAACGATGGCAGTCGGGATAATACCCTGTCGATATTGCGGCAATTGCACGACCAAGATACTCGGTGCAATTTTGTGAGCCTGTCTCGTAATTTCGGGAAGGAAAATGCCATGTTAGCGGGATTTGATTATGCTAAGGGAGATGCTGTTATCATTATGGATGCCGACCTGCAGCACCCGCCTATGCTGATAGAAGAAATGCTCCGTATCTGGAACCATGGAGAGGTGCAGGATGTATATGCCCGACGCAAATCGGAAGTGCGAGAGTCGTTTGTTCGGGGGCGGCTCCGACGGATGTATTATCGCATGTTAGATAGGTCGCAACGCTTCGAGATGTTGCATGATGTAGGCGATTTTCGCTTGTTGGACAGACAGGCGGTGAATGCTATGCGCTCACTGCGAGAGAGTGAGCGTTATACCAAAGGAATGTATTGCTTCATCGGGTTCAATAAACAAGAGATTACTTATGAGCAAGCCGAGCGTGTGGCGGGGAAAAGTAAGTTCAATTTCTTCTCTCTCGCACAAATGGCAATCAACGGAATGACCTCTTTTTCTATGATACCTCTGCGAATTATGTGTTTTTGCGGGGGGGGGGCAGCCTTCGCAGCCATGCTCGCTGCGATATATTACCTAATTAAGGCAATCGTAGTTGGAGACCCCGTGGCGGGATTTCCGACGCTTATCATTACGGTTTTGTTTTTTGGAGGTGTGCAGTTGTTTGCAATAGGAGTATTAGGCGAATATATAGGGAGGATATTTAATGAGGTGAAACATCGCCCCGTGTACATTGCACAGGAATATAATGGCAGTCCGATAGAGGATTGCCATAAAATGCCCGTTTGACACAATGAGATGGGCTCAATTGATAGATTCTGTCGTCCGATGTGTTCCTGAGCGGTGGCGGAGACCATTACGCTATTGCATAGTGGGAGGAATAGCCACCGGAATACACTATGGAGCATATCTGCTGTTACTCCTATGGCTACCTGCCGGGGTCGCCTATTCGATAGGCTATGTATGTTCGTTTGCGGTCAACTATTGGCTGACAAATCGCTTTACCTTTCGAACGCATCCCAATGTGCGGAATGGAGTGGGGTTTGCCCTAAGCCATTTAGTTAACTATACATTGCATATCCTGTTATTAGAACTGTTTATCCGACTTGGCGTTGTCGAAACAATTGCACCCATAGTCGTATATATGGTGGTTATACCTGTGAATTATTTCCTCCTACGGTTCTTCTTTCGAACTAAATAATAAAACATCATGAAGAATAAACTATCGGTCTTTATCCCTCGAATTGCTTTAACCTTTGCCGTATTGTGCTCTACGGCATATTTGCTGATGTTGGGATATTACAGCACATTGCTATTGGATGATTACGGCTACACACATTTAGCACTGACAGAAGGTGTGGGAGCATTGGTACGAACGACTTATCTCGGAGCGCAATGTCGTTTTGCGGGGTTCTTCGTAACCGGAATTCTGATGAATATATTCGGACATGATACGAATATGATTGGTTATACTCTATTCATGCTGCTTGCGGGATATGGGTCGTTGTACGCATTGTTGGTGAATATATTTCGACAGAGCAAAAAAATCGTATTGTGGGGTTTCTCTATGTTGCTAATCAATGTGGCAATTATGGCATGCTTGGAAATTTCCACCTTCTTTTGGCTCTGTTGCTCCATTTATTTCTTGGAGATGTATGCCACACTGCTCCTCGTGATGATACTGTTCTATAGCCGGCGTCCGCTATGGCATCGCTATATCGTCATGGTATTGATGTCTGCCTACATAGGTGGAGCGGCAGAAAATTACACCCCGATTGTAATACTATGTTTAGGGGTGATATTTGTGGTAAAAACCATACGACGCAAGGAACTGCGTTTCTATAGGAATCGAGATTTGTTACTATTGTTTGTATCGATAGTGATAATGACAGCCGGTTTTGTTGCTATGCTATTGGGACCAGGGACACAACATAGAATGGCAATGACGCAATGTGATGATACATCGTTTATGCTCCATTTCTCGTTGTGGGGATTCTTGAAAACCTCTCTAATGGCGACTGTGATTTTTGGTAAACGGATAGTTGCAAAAATTTGGTATTATTTTTTAGTTCTTCCTATTGCTATATGGTTGGGGAATCTATTGAGAAGACAAGGAGTCTTAACTGATTTATTCTCATGGAAGAAAATGGGATACGCTGTATTGGCTCTGTTTTTGGCAGTTGCTCTTCCCGTTGCGGTTACGGTGTTTGGAATGGGATGGTACACTTCTTCCCGGGCTTATTGCTTTGTTTCTTTTGCTATTATGGCTGTGTTTGTGTATGCAGGGGTTGTTATAGGAACTAAATGTGTTTCTAAACACGGGATATGGGGCAGTACGATTTGCAGTCTGCTGATTGCCGGTGTATGTGTGGCTTTTTGCACGGTTGAGCAGCCTATTGCCAAAGATTATCATCGTCAGATTATTACCTGTCAGAATGCCATTAAAGAGCATATTGCCATAGGCGATAGTACAATGCTTGTTGTTCCGGAGGTACATCAAGTTCCTTTGCCCAATTCCTATTCAGTTATGTACGGTATGATACGAAAAGCCATAGGAAAGGAAGTGGATTGGATGGCAAAGGGTACCTATTTCCCTTACGAGAATTTTACGCTTACGATATATCCTTCTAATTGGCGTAATCGAGGTATACAACATTATTACGGGGCGGATTTTGATATAATGGGGTGGGTAGAGAACGATGAATAGAGGTAACGGCATCTCTTGGCTACACGATACCACGAACACAATGGCAAAGGTAAAATTTGGCTATATGGAGAAAAAAGTGTACCTTTGCGGACATAATTCATAAGGGGACTTGTCTCGTTTTAATATGCTCCGCTTCTCTGTCATAATTCCCGTATATAATACTGCACCCTATTTGGCAGCGTGCTTGGATTCGGTCTTTGCACAACCCCAAGAAGTGGAGGTGATATGCGTGAATGACGGCTCTACCGACCATAGTGCGGATATACTGCAGGCGTATAAGGAACAACATCCGCAGATGGTCGTCCTAACACAAACAAATGCGGGGCTGTCGGCGGCACGAAATGCGGGAATCCGTGTAGCGACAGGGGAATATGTGCTGTTTTTGGATAGCGACGACTGCTTGCTGCCGAATGCATTTGCGGAATTGGAGAAAGCCGTGGTTTCCAACAATCCCGATATAGCGGCGTTCAATTCCACGCTATGGTTTGCCGAGAATACGGAGGAAGAGCGCACCGAACCCAATACGCTGTTTAATCATACAGAAGCCCGTGTCTTTGACTGCGGCATGGACTATTTGAAGTATTTCGTGCGACAGCGAGGGTGGGGACCTTCGGCCGCCTGTTTCTACGCCTACCGACGCGAGATGCTGAATGCGAACCGGTTGTCGTTCCCCGTCGGTATGCTGCACGAGGATGAACTATTCGTGCCGCAGGCATTGTGCTTGGCTGGGCGGGTGGTTACGCTGCCACAGCCGCTCTATCTATACCGTATGCGCACCACATCCATAGTGCATACCCAACGCCCCCGAAACACCGACGACAAACTGAAGATAGCAAACCTGTTGTTCGATTTCTTTCGGACACGGGGTTTGCGGAGCAAATACACCGACCGCATAGTGTACAACCTGTCGCTCAATGCCGCCATCGGTCTGGCTACAAACGGACAACGGATATCGTATGGGTTGCTGCTGCGCACCGCCCATACACCCAAAGAATACATCAAAGCCCTCACTGTAGGCACTAAACAATATAAAGGATGAACTACACCTACGAATATTGCACTCGTTCGATGAACTATCTGCTCTACACAGCGGCGATGTCGTGTTGTGATGAGCCTGTGCGGCATCGCCGATTGCTATTCACTTCCGCAGATGGTTACCTCTACTCGTGTTTGCAAAGTAAGGCGGATTTTGTGGTGAATATTGACGAGGACGCTTTCCTGCTCAATAAAAACGCCCTGCACTCGCTGATGGATTATATGAACAAAAACGATATAGCCGTATGCGGTATGCCCGATGGTGGTGTGGCTTGCAGAGGGCATAACCCGTTTGTTATCAATCCATTCTTTTCGGTATTCAATGTTAGATTATTGAGACAGAATATTAATAAATACAAATGGGGGGGGGTAAAATCGGCAGTCAAACTGTTTAATTATGAGGCACATAAAGCGCAAATGGAGGCATCTTTCCCTTGGCAGTTAGTAGATAGGAGTTATGCGGATGTCGATGATGACCATTTCGAGCCGTACTATGCTTTCTTCCTTTGGCTATGTGGTACGCAACGGACATTGTATCTGCGGGCGGAGACATGGCAGGAAGACGGACTCTCAACGCTGCTCTATAATCAGGATAATGCGCCGTTGGTGTTGCACACTTGGTACTCGCGTGAGTATAACAAAGACGCGTATCATACCGAGCGTATTAACAGAGTGATAGAATATGCCCACAATGTACAGCAACTGCCGCCCTATCAACCGACACGCTATGCGCAGACGCGGTGTGCTATTGAGCGAGTGGTGATAGAGAAAATGTACCATTGCATTGGTTTCGTAAAACATGTGCGGCGGTATGTGCGTAAAAGGCTGCGATGTGGAGTATAGAGTGTGAATTTTATGAGGTGCGAACAATATGGATATACTTTTAGCGTGTGGATGATAGTGCATAGATGGACCATAAGGGCAAACAGACACAATAAAATATACATTCATTTGTGGATATGCGTTGAAAGTTGTAAATTTGCAAGCAATTATAGTTATTTATATCTGATATGAGAGAATCAATAGAGATTAGAAAGGTAGGTCCGCTTAAGAATATCATAATAGATGATATTAAACCTATTACTATTTTTATAGGAGAGTCAGCAAGCGGAAAAAGTACAATAATGAAAATTATTGTGATGATGCGCTATATCTACAAAATGCTTAATATTCGATATTATCTCAAGAATGCAGGTATTGCAAAATCTCCATTCAAATTGAATTTTGCAAACTTGCCCAAAGATGATATAGCACAATATCTAAAGCCGAGTAACAAAGAAGCGTATATTAATTACTCTGTAACTTTTGACGACGGGGTGTCCTATTCCATTGTTTATGCAGAAGGAAAGATTGATACATCTGGAATCAAATCTATACCGAATGATCATCTCTATTTTTTCAAGGAATCTTGGGTATCGGAATCCCGAAATATCATTCCGGTTTGGACTGCAAAAGCAGCGTCAAACAAAAAAGCGGAATTAGGTTTTTATTTTCATGAGTCGCTTTCAGATTTTGACAAAGCCACAGAGACTATGCAAACCATTCCTATGGAATATGTAGGAATGAGATTGCAAGTGAAAAATCAGAATGGGAAAAAGAAATATTTTATCGTTCCTATGGATAACTCATACTCCGAAATAGAGTTAAAATTTGCATCCTCCGGAATCCAAACATCGGCACCACTTGTTGCATTGGTGCAATATTTTGCCAAGAATTTTTCATTTAAGGACGCAGGACGCCGTTCTATTTTAGATTATTTATATGAACAAGACAGACTAAAATCATATCGTCCCGAAATGGAACTTACTG
>CAVEXR010000031.1:11599-19586 GCA_963619585.1 Azospirillum sp. CAG:239 | reverse complement strand
TTCACATCCATATAGAAGAACCGGAATTGAGCCTATTCCCTAATGCTCAATGCAAGATGATTGATGATATTCTCCGTTTGGCTCATAATGAAAAAAATGACGACAGACAGGTTGAGATAATGATGGCGACCCATAGCCCATACATCGTAAACTACATGAATGTTGTCTTGTATCAAAACAAAACAAAGCGTGCCAAAATAAATAGTGAAGATTTGGCTGTATATCGCTTATTTGACGGGGAAATACAAAATTTGATGGTTAAGACAAAAGATAAAAGTACGATTGTTGACACCTCTGATATGACAGAACAAATGCAAGATATTATGTCTGAGTATAAAACGCTTCGAAATTGTTAAAATGGAACTGATACGGCATTTATTGACAAATACATATCCCCAAGAAAAAGGATATCACTCTGGATCTTTGGCATATCCGGAAATAGTTTATTCAGACAATTTTGTACTTACGGACAAAAAATCGTGTGTCCCCGCTAAAAAATTGCATCTTTCTAAATGTGACAAGTGTGAAGAAGATGTCTTATGTGTAGATATAGAAACTCCTATTCATGTGTTGGACTTTGAAGCGTTTATGAAGCAATTTGATAAATCAAAAGCAGCATTTAAGGGAAAGCGGTGCGATTTCATGCTATACGATATTAACGAAGGCTTAGAGAGACCGAGGATTGTATTTTGTGAACTTTCTTGTATAAACGCTTTGTATGTAGAACCTAACAACGGAATATATGCGGATGGAAAACGAGCGAGAGCATATAAACAAATAAAAAACAGCATAGAGAACCTATTAGATGTATCTTCATTGAAAGAGGCAATACTCAACTACCCGTCCAAAGTAGGACTATTTGGATGGAGAGAAGAACAATATGGCAATGTGAACGATGAAGCGGTTGACAATATGTCGTTGTTTTTGATGACTCCTTCCGAAGTAACCCCATTATTATACAATGACTTTTATGTAATAGGGCATAACTTTACATTCGTTCAAATCAAATATCCAACCCATTTCGAATGGAAAAGGGATTATATTTGACTTTAACTGTGTATAATAGGCACCGACTTGGAACAAAATCGAACTTATAAGAAATTCTTATTAGTTCGCCAAGAGGGTTCACGGCAAGTGAAACGACAGATTGCGTACTACAAGTTGGATATGCTTATCGCTATCGGTTATCGTGTACAATCGCCGAGCCGAAAATGGATTAACCCTTATGCCTTGACCGTAGGCATTAGAAACTACAAACGATGATGATTTATTTCTATCCCGCAGGAGGTCTTGCCAATAGAATGCGTGCCATCAACTCTCTACTGAAGGTGACGAAAGCCGATATACACTATCGGGTTATATGGCAGTGCAATAGCGAATTGAACTGCCCTTTCGAGACAATATGGCAACCATGTCCCACAGTGGTCTCAACAGAGAAAAAAGACCACCGGCTGTTACTATTTAAGTTGCGCCATCGGGCAATAGGGCGTGTGCTGCTTAGGCTATTGGAGCACCTGCATCTCGTGCGGTTATATGACACTGATGACTATGAGAAACTGCGACAAGATGTACAAGCGGGCGTACTAAAAAAGTATCGCCATGTAGTGATTCGCACCTACTCGGTGTTCACAGAGGATAGTTCGTTGGAGCGGGGCCTTTTTGTGCTGCGATAAGATGTCAGGCAGATGGTGGATGCAGCATGCAAAGATTTCAACGACGAAACGGTAGGTGTACATATCCGCCGCACGGACAACTCCTGGTCGATAGAGCAGAGCCCTGTGGAGTTGTTTACACACAAGGTGCAGACGATGATAGCGGAGAACCCGAAACGGAACTTCTATTTGGCAACCGATGATGCTGAACTGAAGCAGACTTTGATACAGACATTAGCAGGACATATCCTTTCGCAAGATTGTCCGCTGAATAGAGATACACAGCAGGGTATCTTGAGTGCAGTGGTGGAGATGTACGCACTATCCCGTACAGCTTTCATCATCGGGTCGTACTACTCGTCCTTCTCAGAGATGGCAGCCGAGATAGGCGGTATCACATTGGATGTCCTGCATAAATAAATGGATAACTATGCTACAACAGTTGGCGTAAGATGAATATCGATAAGCAACTCAATAAGTTATTTCTCCGAGTGTTCCGACATATCCCTTGTCGGGGCAGATTGTGCTTCATCACGGGAGCGAATGCACCATTCTACGATAGTTTAGTAACATACTTACTGCCGTCGCTGGCTCAATATGCACCTGAGGCGGAAGTGGTGGTATGGGACTTAGGACTGACAGACGAGCAAAGGAATAAATTTGTTAATATACAATGGGGGGGGGTAAAAATGTGTAAGTTTGATTACGAACAATACCCAACATTCTTTGATATTAACAAATGTGGTGGGCAGTACGCATGGAAGAGTGTTTGCGTACAACAGACGATGCAGCAGGTGGAGGCAGACTATTATATCTGGTTCGACAGTGGCAACAAACTGCTTCATACTCCCAACGCACTGAAATGGTATTTGCGATGGTACGGGTTCTATTCCCCATATAGCGCATCAACCATCTCAGCACTGACCTATCCCGGTACTTTGGCGTATTATAGACTGTCCGATATGGACAAGAGGTTTATGCTAAACGGTGCTGCTATTGGCTTTTATGCTCATAGCACATTTGCGCGTGAGATAATGGCTGAGTGGGTGGATGGTAGTAGCAAGGAAGAGGTAATAGCCCCTGCGGGTAGCGACAAGAGCAACCATCGTCAAGACCAATCGGTACTCTCGTGCGTGTATTATAGCAAACGAAAGTCAGTGCCACGCATCGGTCGTCGGTATTTGGACTTTGTGGTACATTGTAATAAGAAACCTCATTAAACAAATCGACTATTAACTGCTCTTAACACTAAACTAAAACAACCCATGCAACGACTTCACTACATAGACCGTGCGAAACTATTGGCGATGCTGATGGTGGTAATGGTGCATGTGTCGGGTATCATGGGGGTACGAGGCGATGGTCGGTTCACTCTCTACACATTGCTGATGGCATGTTATATGCATATCTTCATAGTTTGTTCCGGATTGGTGTGCTCGGCAAAGGATAAATCGCTGCGAGAGATAGGAGAGGACTGCAAGAAACGCAGCCGCCGACTGTTGTTGCCGTTTGCATTGTTCTTTGTGGTTACGGCATGGGCAATGTCTGTCTCATGGCACGATGCATGGTTCGAATATACGAAGTTAGGCGCATGGTATCTGTTGGTGCTTTGGGAGTGCTATATGTTGCATTACTTGTTTATCCTTTGGCGTAAGGTAGTGAGGACAATATGGACGGATATACTCTTTGGCGTGGTGGTAGCAGTGGGCTTGAAGGTGTTGTATCATGTCTTGCCGCCTGTGGTTTCTGCAGGATTGAGTTTGGAGGGTTTGCAGGTGTATTATCCTTATTTCTTTGCAGCCGTATTATTACGGGATTATCAGTGGGCTGAACGCTTATTGCAAAAGCAATGGTTGCTTCCGTGTGTGGTAGTTGCTTCGGTGGCGGTGTTTGTGGCGAAATATAATTATCAACTGCCTTTTACGGCAGAATTGTGTACGATTACTTCCACGGCAGTCGTTTTTTGGTTGTTATATGCTTTAGAAAGAGTACCGGCGCATTATTTGAAAACGATTGACACTATGGGGCAGGCAACGATGGGCATCTATTTAATACATTTTATGTTTCTTCGCATCATTTCGTTGGCACGCATACATACATACATACATACGGCGCCGCCTATCTGCCAAACCGCAAGCGTGGATACGCTTGTGCTACTTATATCGGTGGCGATACTCGTTGCCTCGTATTGGACAGAAAAATTGTTTAGACTATGCTTGAAAGAATAAAACTATCTGTTATCATACCGCTCTACAACAAAGCACAGTCGGTGCCGAAAACATTGGACTGCGTATTGGCGCAGACCTATACAGACTTTGAAGTGCTTGTGATAGACGATGGCTCTACCGATGGCAGTGCGGAGGTCGTGCGTGCATACTCTGACCCTCGCTTACGACTTATATCCAAGTCTAACGGAGGTGTCTCGTCTGCCCGCAACAGGGGAATACGGGAGGCGCAATATGACTATTTGGCGTTTCTTGATGCAGACGACTATTGGGAGCCGACCTATTTGGAGGAACAGGTGCGCATGATAACAGATTTCCCCGATGCTGCTATGTGGAGCATAGGGTGGGGGTATCTTGTGGGGGATAAGAAGATTGCTATACCGCATAAGCCGTCACCATATCGTGGGTATATTACAAACTACTGGACACAAAAGAAATGCTCCAACATTTTTTTTGTGTGTGTGTGTGTGTGTCGTCGGTCAGTGTTTGATACGATAGAGCCATACGATGAACGCATACGCTATGGCGAAGACTTGGATGTGGCGTGGCGTATCATTGCCAATTATCCGGTGGCGTTTAATTCTACTATCTTGGGTTACTATCGTCAGGATGCAGAGAATAGGGCATGCGAGAAGAAGCATATCCCCATGGAGAGTCGTATTGAGTACTATCCTGAGAAATATACCACCTATCGCGAAAAAGACAAGGAACTACGTCGCTATTATGATACGTGGAGAGCATTGGGATTGCGGACCTATCTTTTTGAGGAAAACGATAGGAGTGTCTATGCACTGACTAAAGACTTGGACTATCGGATAATACCTTTCCGCTTTTGGTTGTACTACAAGACTCCCTATTGTATCGGCAAGGCGTACTATCGTTTTGAGAATTGGGTATCGAGAATAATACATCGGTATAAATAATGGGTCTGTCTTTTCGCAATATCGCCTTCTTCGCTGTCAAACTCTGCAATGCATTGCGAGGGTTTGTACATCACTATGCCTATACAGGGCAATACACCACCAATCGCAACTATGGAGATGCCTTAGGGTTGTGGCTGCCGCAGTTGTTAGGTATCAATGGTGGACGACTGCTGCCGAAGCGTTTTGTCTTTGTGCGGCAGTATGCACGAGGTACGAACATACAGATGGTGGGTTCAACATTAGGCGATGTGGACGAACACTCGGTGGTATGTGGTGCAGGAGCAGTGTCGGCAGACCAAAGAGCCAAAGGTGTACCACAGAGGATAGTGAGTGTACGAGGACCATTGACGCGTGATATCCTCTTGTCGCAAGGTTTCGATTGCCCTGCTGTGTATGGCGACCCTGCCATGTTGCTACCGCTATTATATACACCTGCTCATTCTGCTAAGAAGTATAAGATTGGACTTATTCCGCACTATGTGGATAAAGATAATACCATTGTGCAGCGTCTTGCAGAGAACCCCGATGTGCATTGTATTGACATACTGCTGCCGCGTACTCGTGGTTTTCGGACGAGTATAGAGCGTTATTGGCGGCAATGGATAGACGACCTCTGCTCGTGCGAGTGCGTGGTGTCGTCGTCGCTACATGGACTCATCATCGCTGAGGCGTATGGTATACCAACCCTGTGGGCTAAGTTCTCCGATGATATTAATGGGAATGACTTTAAGTACTATGATTATTATAAATCTATTAACACCCCCCCCATAATTATTGATTTTCGTTATGTATCAAACACAGATACGGAGTTTATGTTAAAGGCTGTTACACATAAAGATACATCTGCAATAGATAAAGAGGAATATAAAAGGTTACTGGAAAGCATACAAATATGAAAGCAAGACATAAGGAAATAGGTATGATACTTGGCATTGTGCTACTGTTATGTGTAGTTTATGTAGGGCTTATCGTGACACGACATACCACCATCCCATTTCTCTATAGGCACAAAGCGGGGGCATTCTACACCATTTAAGATATGGGGATGGGATTGGCGTAATACTCCTATATTCAGATGATTATGAACTATATACTTGAGTTTCTGCTTTATCGTCCTCGGGTGTATTCTGGATTAGACCACTTGATGGTGGCACTGGCACGTCAGGCATCGGAAGACGGTAATCGTGTGGTGTGTGTCTATTGCGACAGCATGGAGGCTATGCCAGCGTTGCAAGCCGACATAGAACAGGCAGGCGGAGTAGTGGAGGTCATCCGCAGCAACAAAAAGAAGATGCTGGTGGATATATGGCATCTGTATCGGAAGTATCACCCTCGGGTAGTGGATACGCATTTCATACAGGTAGCCAAGATATACACCGCTTTACTCTCGAAGGTGTTGGGCGTTAAGCATTTCACCCACGAGCACTCGCTGCTTGGGGACGATGTGCAGCAGTATATCCACTCGAAAGGACATATCAAACGCATGGGATTGGGGCTGTACTATTGGTTGCTGACACGGTGGAGCAGACAGGTGTTCTGTATCTCCGAGGCGATACATCAGCAGTATCGGTTGTGGAGTTATGGACATTGCCGTAATGTGCAGACTCTCTATATCGGTACACAGATGGTGGAACCCCGCTACACGCGCAGTGAGGCACGGGAACTGTTGCATATACCTGCCAACGCAAAGGTGCTGACCAATGTATCCGCCATAGAACCGATCAAAGGCATCGACATCATCTTGCAGGCGGTTGCGCAGTTGAAGCAGCAAGGGCAAGAGTGGCTCTTTGTGCATATAGGAGGCTTGCGCAGCGATACCGCAGAGCAAAGGCAATATGCAGACTCGTTGCACACTATGGCGGAGCAACTCGGTATTGCGGATAATGTGCGCTGGTTAGGACGACGCTCCGATGTGCAGGATATCCTCCCGGTGGCAGATATCTATGTGCATCCCTCCCGCTCCGAAGGGTTAGGATCGGTGCTATTAGAGGCTGCTATGGCACATCTGCCATTGATAGGTACGCGTATAGGAGGAATTCCGGAAATAATACACGACGGTAACACAGGTTTGTTGGTGCCTACAGAAGATGCGAAGGCTTTGGCGCATGCGATAACGACATTGGAGCCGGATAAGGCGCGAATAGGGGGGGGGGCGTACCAGTTTGTCCGTTCGCACTTTGATCAAAAAGAGCATGGATGTATTATGTATAGGATGTATCTATTTTGATAGGGAAAAACTCTTTACTTTTTGCATACATGCCGTATTTGTAGTATCTTTGCAGAGCAAAAAGTCTTGAAAATGTAAAATTCTAACAATTTGAAAGTCTTGAAAAAGTGAATTTCTTGTATTATGAAACGGAAGATATACTCGCAACTGCTTGACTGGAACAACAGATAGGTGAGGCATTTGTAGTGCATACCAATGATGTCGAACAAACAGATGGCATAACATATATACCTTCTTATATGGCGGGGCTATTATGATGAGTTTCTTGCGGTTGTGGCGAAAAATAATTATTAAAAGTAGAAGGAGGACATACTATGTTCAATGCAACCAAACAAGGATTGCAAGAAGCGATAGAGGAGGAAAAAAAGATTTACCTCAGTGAAAACCGTAAATATCGCTTTATGCAATGGCTGAAAAAAACGGAACAATACCAGATATGGCGGTTTGTCTATGCTTTACGCCATTGCGGTTACTATAAAGTGCTGTCTGTTCAGCAGCATCGTTCTTTGTTCAATAAGTTAATGAGTATATATTGGCGCAGGCGGGTAAATGTTTTGGGGTGTAGATTGGGGTTGATATTCGGACCGAATGCATTTGATAAGGGATTGACTATTTATCATATTGGCAATATAGTGGTGGACGGTAACATTGGAAAACACTGTCAATTACACGGAGATAATTGTATAGGACGCAGTCATGGAAATGATACACCAACATTGGGCGATAATGTTCGTCTTGGAGTTGGAGCAAAAGTGATAGGAGATATCTATATTGCTGATGATGTTACAATAGCAGCAGGAGCAGTGGTAACCAAATCATGCTATGAACGGGGAGCAACTTTAGCCGGGATGCCGGCACATATCATCAAGCACGGAAAAACAGATTTAGTAGGACATTTAGAATCTAAATAAGGAGTGAAAATCAGTGTTGTAATACCTGTCTACAATGTAGAGCCCTATC
>CAVEXR010000031.1:0-11589 GCA_963619585.1 Azospirillum sp. CAG:239 | reverse complement strand
GCCCTATCTGCATCAATGCATCGATCAAGTATTATCTCAGACCTATCAAGACCTGCAGATAATCTTGGTGGATGATGGCTCCACAGATAGTTCAAGCGAGATATGCGATGCATACATTCGTAAAGATTCACGCATAGAGGTAATTCATAAAGTCAATGGCGGCTTATCTGAGGCTCGAAATGTGGGGACTGAATATGCTGTAGGTGAGTATCTTCTGTATTTGGATTCGGATGATATATGGGCATCGAGCGACTTTGTGGAGAAAGCGGTGGCGTGTACAAGCAGGAATAATGCAGATATGGTACTGCTAACACAAAATCGGTTTATTGATGATGCCTATTTACCCAAAGAACCGGTTTATAAATTCAAAGAAACTGATTTCGTAGAAGATGCGATAGAAACTTTTGAGAATCTATATAAAAAACAGCATTATCCAGTTAGTGCATGGAGCAAGTTAATCCGTACGGCAGTACTTCGCGAAAACGGTGTTGTATTTACTAAAGGCTTGTTAGGAGAGGATATGGATTGGACTTCTCGATTATTGCCACACATCAAAAAAATGACCTACTGCAATGAGTCCCTCTATCTCTATCGAGAACGCCCCAATTCCATTACAACTACTTTTGGCAAGCGCAATGCAGAAGATTTCTGCTCTATTTTAGAGAAATGGGGCGACTATTGGAGAAAACAGCAGACATCAAAAGCCAATGTTTTTTTGGGGTACTATGCGACACTATATGTTTCTTTAGTATATCACTATTTACAAATTCCGGCTGCTGATAGACCACAACTCAAACAACGCATAATCAATTTATCGTATTTGTTGCGATATGCTAATGCTACTAAAAGTTTGCGGATAAAGAGGCTACAGCATATTGTCGGTATCAAGGGAATGCTTTATGTCACATCGTTTCTGCAAACGGTTAAGCACAACGGATTGCAGAAAACAATTAGGATATTATAATAGTGTTTTGTTCCTGTCGAACGATTACTATGATATTATGTCTATTTGTCGGTGTCGGAGTAAATAAGTACCTTTGTGCGGTAATTTCAATGAATCTGTAATGTCTCAACACTCATCAATAGTCTCTCCTCCTCTCAATTATATTCCCCGTACGATAACGAATCGGGCGATGGTAGCGTATCTGATAGCATTGCTTGCTTGCAATGTGTTATATATGCGCTACGCATTGACATGGTATTGGTGGTTGTTCGGTATTGCAGAAGTCTGCGGTTTCTTCTACTATGCCAATATCTTGACGAGACAGCGTGCTTTTTGGTCGCCTAAGGCTTTCGTTAAGCAACTCTTTTGGACTGCGTTCTCGGTTCGAATAGTATATGTACTGTTCTCGTATGTTTTCTACATACTAATGACGGGGAAACCCTTTGAGATGGGGACGGCCGATGCATGGATATACCACTTGGCAGCGAAAGATATGGCGGGTGCAATGCGAAATGGTAACTTCAATATCCCCGAGATATTAGACCATGCTTATGGTAGTCATGTGGCATTGAGCGATACGGGTTTTCCAACCTATCTGTCGTTTGTCTATCTGCTTACATTTGACTCTGTTCTTGTGGTGCGTATCCTAAATGCTTTGTGGAGTTCGCTGACAGTAGTCTTGATATATCGGCTTACCACTCGTAACTTTGGTGATAGTGTGGGACGCATTGCCGGAATTATATGCCTGCTGATGCCTAACCTCATCTACTATTGCGGCATTCACCTCAAAGAGACCGAGATGACATTCCTTGCAGTGCTGTTTGCTGAACGAGCGGATTATATTATGCGGCGTGGAAAGATAACGATTGGTCCTGCATGTATATTGATGTTGATAGCAGGGGCGGTCTTTACTTTCCGTACTGTATTGGGTGCAGTGCTGATTTTGTCGCTGTTTACGGCATTACTATTGAGTTCCACTCGAGTCGTATCATGGGGAAAGCGTATATTGCTGATGTTGATTGCCGCACTTTTCGTCGGAGTAATCTTAATGGGCAAGAGTGGCATTGGCGATGATGTGTACCAAACATGGGAAGAGGGAGGCTCTAACCAAAAAGCGAATATGGAATGGCGGGCAAGTCAAGAGGGAAAGCGCGGACAAAACCAGAGTTTTGCCAAGTATGCCGGTGCTGCGGTATTTGCACCGATGATATTCACGATTCCTTTCCCAACCATGACGGAAACACCCGGGCAAGAAAACCAAAAGATGATACATGGCGGTAACTTTGTGAAGAACATTACCTCGTTCTTTACGATATTGGCGTTGTTTATATTGCTATTTAGCGGCGATTGGCGAAAGTATGTGTTGCCCATTTCGATTATTTGCGGGTATTTGATAGTCTTGGTGTTTTCTAACTTTGCGCAGTCGGAACGGTTCCACTTACCTACTATACCTTTTGCAATGATGTTTGCTGCATACGCCCTATCGTATATGCGCAGCCCAAAATATAAACGATGGTTTAACTATTGGTGTATCGTGATGGTCATCGCAGCCATAGCATGGAACTGGTTCAAACTTGCCGGGCGGGGAATGATTTAGACAAGCAACGTAACAACCGGTAACAGCAAATCCCTAAACACAAAGTCACTAACACTCAGCCATTAACCCGCAAGTCAAAGACACGCAGCCACAAATGCTTGCGCAAGCGAGCCACAAACGAAAAGTAAAGAAACGGCATACTTTTTGTTACAAGAATTGTATCTGCATTGACAAAAAGTGTAGAATTCTACAATTCTTGATAATAGAAACGAAAGATGAACATTTATCCAAGAGAGAAATATGTGCAGCAACTCTTGTCGCTGCAGCGGAATGGATTGGTAAAGATAGTTACCGGACTTCGGCGTGTGGGTAAGTCCTATCTGCTGTTCTCTCTATTCCGTCAACGCCTGTTGCAGGAGGGGGTACTTGAAGACCATATTATTGGCATACCTTTGGATTCGTTCGCCAACAAGCACTTGCGCAAGGCAGATACGCTCTTCCGATTTGTGCAAGACAAGATACAGTCTGCTACAGAGCACTACTATATCTTAATTGATGAGGTACAACTATTGGAAGACTTTGTAGATGTGCTGAACGGCTTTTTGCATATACCTAATGTCGATGTGTATGTTACGGGGAGCAATGCACGCTTCTTGTCGTCGGATGTGGTTACAGAGTTCCGTGGGCGTGGTGTACAAGTGCACCTCTATCCGCTTAGTTTCAGGGAGATACACGAAGTATCGAATACCGATGTGCTGACGCTTTGGCGTGATTATATGTACTATGGCGGCTTGCCAATGGTGGTATTGGCAGATAGCGCACAACGAAAAACAGAGATACTGCAAGACCTGTTGAAAGAGACTTATTTGAGCGACATTATCAGTCGTAACCAAGTGAAGAACGATAGCGACTTAGAGGAGTTATTGGGGCTTTTAGCCTCGAACATTGGTGCATTGACAAACCCGAACAAATTGGCGAATACATTCAAGAGCGAGAAGAAATCGGATATATCGCACAATACGGTCAAGTTGTATATCGACTATTTTATCGACGCATTTCTTATCTCTCGTGCTACACGCTACGACATCAAGGGGCGTAAGTATATAGATTCTCCATACAAATACTACTTCTCCGATATGGGGCTGCGCAATGCCCTATTAGGCTTTCGGCAAGTTGAACCACCGCACGCAATGGAGAATATCCTATACAATCACCTGCAGGAACAGGGCTATTTGGTCGATGTTGGAAATATATCAGTAGTAGGCAAAAGCGCAGAGGGGAAGTCGCAGCGTACTACCTACGAGGTGGACTTTGTCTGCAATAGGGGCAATGAGCGGGTGTATATTCAGTCGGCTTATACGCTGGCGAACGAAGAAAAATGGCAGCAAGAGCAACGCTCGTTGCTGCAGGTGGACGACTCGTTCCGGAAGATGATATTAACGACGGACAACATCCCCGCCCACGCATTAGACAATGGCATTCAGGTAATGAATGTGTATGAATACCTGCTACAATAAACGCAAAGTCATTAACACGCAGTCAAAAAACACACAATCACCAACGCTTAGTCCATAACACAAAGCCAATAAACATAAAGTCACTAATGCTTGCGAAAGCGAGCCACAAACAAAAAGCATAGAATATGAAGACAGCATTGATAACAGGAGTAACGGGACAAGATGGTTCCTACCTCAGTGAGTTTCTTTTGGAGAAAGGATATGATGTACATGGTATCATACGCCGTAGTTCCGTCGATTATCGGGAACGAATTGCTCACCTCGAAGGTAAGCCTCATTTTCATCTTCACTATGGGGATATGTCCGATTCGATGGGCTTGATACAAGTGGTTAGCAAGGTGCGCCCCGATGAGATATACAATCTTGCTGCACAATCGCATGTACAAGTCAGTTTCGACTCACCGGAATATACGGCAAACATAGACGCTACGGGCGTACTGCGTATACTGGAGGCGGTGCGTGCATGCGGGCTGACCGATACATGCCGTATCTATCAAGCCTCTACATCCGAACTATACGGCAAGGTGGAGCAGGTGCCTCAGAACGAGAATACACCTTTTCATCCCTATTCGCCTTACGCTGTGGCAAAACTCTATGGCTACTGGATGGTGCGGGAGTACCGTGAGGCATACAATATGTTCTGCTGCTCCGGCATTCTATTCAACCACGAGTCTGAACGGCGGGGGGAGACTTTTGTTACACGCAAGATTACGCTTGCAGCGGCTCGTATTGCACAGGGCAAACAAGACTGTCTCTACCTGGGCAACTTATCTTCGCTACGCGACTGGGGGTATGCAAAAGACTATGTGGAGTGTATGTGGCTGATTCTGCAGCACGACACACCCGAAGACTTTGTCATAGCAACGGGCGTGCAACACTCGGTGCGTGAGTTCTGTGACATGGCATTCCGTGAGGCGGGTATTACATTGCGCTTCGAGGGAGAGGGAATAGACGAGAAAGGTATTTGTGTGGCAGGTCCTGAGCAGTTGATAGGCAAGACACTGGTGGCTGTGTCGAAAGACTTCTATCGCCCAACGGATGTGGTGAACCTATGGGGCGACCCCACCAAAGCAAAAGCCGAGTTGGGTTGGAACCCAAGCAAGACTTCGTTCGAGGAACTGGTACGCCTAATGGTGCGCTCCGATATGCAAAAGGTAGCCGCAGACAATGCTTCGGAGCAAGCCCGAATCAATCTTGCCGAATACCTCGAGAAGGGCATTGTGAAATAACGGGTAAGACAACTATGCAGGAACTGTCAAACATTCCAACCTCGGAGATAGTACTCTATACCAACCCCGACCATAGTATCCAACTCGAAGTAAAGTTGGATAAGGATACGGTGTGGCTAAGTGTAGAACAGATGACCCAATTATTTGGGCGTGATAGAACTGTAATAACACGCCACATACAACAATGTATTTAAGTCAGGTGAAGTTGATAAATCCTTGGGGTGTGCAAATTTTGCACACCCCAAGGATTATGGACGGCGAGAAGGATATTATGGTAAAAGTAGTGGTCAATCTTATCAACCAAAA
Organism: Azospirillum sp. CAG:239; assembly: GCA_963619585.1. Lineage (GTDB taxonomy): Bacteria > Bacteroidota > Bacteroidia > Bacteroidales > Paludibacteraceae > Colicola. The sequence goes on along the minus strand of CAVEXR010000031.1, from coordinate 6,057 downwards.
TAATCAGTAGAGGGGCGTCCATCAGTCCGTATAAGACATAACACAGACACAATAACACAATCGAATGAAGATAACCAACTTTGTAACGAATATAAGGCCTGTTATCTCACGCCGGGGGAAAGCTTATTGGGAAGAGGGGCGAGTGAAAGTGGAGATTGCGGAAGAGAACTACTATCGTGCCACCGTACACGGTACATCGGACTATACCACTATGGTAGAACTCAATGGCGATGAGATAGTCCGCACCTACTGCAGTTGTCCCTATGGCGGGAATTGCAAGCATTTGGCGGCTCTGCTCTACGAGATACGCAATCGCCGAAAAAGCACAGTCCCAAAAGCCGTTACATCTGCTCACATAGCACCTGCTCACAGAGAAAAGGTTATCAACTTCTACAATACCGAGATGAAAGAGAAAGAGTTGTTCTTTCTCTGCTACATCGCATTCTCGGACTATAGGGCTATCTACTTAGATGGTATGGTACCATTCAACGGGTGGAAGTTCAATCTCACCGAACAGAGAGAGTACGCAAAGCACCTGCGGAGAACCGGGTGGCTTGAGTCGGGATATGTCTATTCATATTACGATACCGTGGTGAGTTGCCTTCCCGACAAAGTGGGCTGTGTACTGCGGGAGTTGGTGGTCAATCATCCCGATTGGTTACAATACTTCCAAAAGGATTGGGCAAATAATGCGCAGTTGTCGCGCTATGTCATTGGGCTGTTAGAGGCATTGTCAGGTAAGAAAGACAATGCAGAAAGTCCTTTCCTGAAAGACAATAATTGGCAGAGCAATGTATCGTGGATAGCGTCCGCCTTACTGCCATTGTTCGATACCGACGACCCTATCCGGTTGTACGACCTGCTACCGGCTTCTTTTTACTATACCTTATTGAGCCTACGAATAAACACCACAGCAGAAGAAGAGAACACCGATGCCCTGGTACATTTCGGGCAGGTGCTGTCTGCTCTCAGTCCGGACTCTGCACCGAAATGGTGGCACACCTATCTGCGCTATCGTCTCCATTACTTCCTTGCCACAGGAACGGATATTCTCTCGACCAACAATCGTTCGTTGCCGAAGGAATTGCCCGTAACTTATTACGAGGTAGAGGCCATCAAACGACTATACGAAAACAAGTTGGACGAGGCCATCCTACTGTTCCAACAAAGTATCAAGTTGGACGCTATGGTGGTGGGGACAAAGCCGTTGTTGCCCGTAGACGAATTGCCCGGCTTTTGCTATATTGTTGCTCTCGGGCGGCGGCGTACGGAAGCGGATGTGGAACTCCTGCGCAAGATACTCAAGAAACGCAAAAACGAAGAACCCCATCACTTGCGCCCCGTTATGGCATTGGTGAACTTCTTCCAATCCACCACGCAGGAGAAAGAAATCGATTCCCTGATAAACACGCTGCGATACACATTTGGCAGCCCACTCAATCGCTCCATTGCCGTGGTCATTCTATACTTCTTCGGCAAACAAAATTCGTACAAGGGGCAACTTCCCACTACTCATACGGCTCTGTTGCAGGGCGAACTGTCGGCTTACGACCACACGGCACAATCGACTTGGCCTTATCCGCCGGCACTGCAACAAGTGCCTGTCTATGAGCCGTGGGAACTGGAGTTGGAGGAGATACTGCGCACTGCCCAAGCAACAGGCAGCGGCACGGCAGAGAAGAAAGCGGGGCGAGCAACGACCGAAACACGACTGATTTACTGCTACGACGGCTATTCGCCCATGGTAGAGGTACGCGAACAGCAACGCCTAAGAAATGGCGAATGGGGCAAGGGAAAGAAAATGAGTGCTGTTCGCTACGCCAACCCCAATACACATACCGACGAGGTGGACAAGGCTATCTATACGGAATGGCGTAAGGCACGCCGCTCCTACTCGCAGTCTTTCCCGACGGTACTCTCTATCCTGCCTGCCGTCAAGGGGACGGATCGATTCTATTTGGACAACGGGAGAACCTTTGCGCCTATCTCGGTACGCGAAGAACAGCCTTTCCTCTTCACGCGTCGTGAGGGGGACAAGATTATCTTCTCGAGCAACATATCAAGAGAGATGGAGTCGTACGGCAATATTTGGGTGGACAAAACAGACCCGAAGAAATGGGTATACTATACACTCCCCGAGGAGAAGCACGCCCTCTTTGAGCGTATTCTGCAATTGGGCGTAGTGCCCGCCAAAGCCGAACCGATGTTGCAGAAACTCTTCGGCGTGCTGCAAGGGCAGATAGAGGTGCACTCCGATGTGGAGGGGGCGGAGACTATCAAGCAGGTAGAAGGGCAGACGCAACCCACGCTGCGTATTGCGCCCGGCGGCGATACCTACACCGTAGAACTATGTCTTTATCCGTTGGCGGGCAGTACACAGAGCGTCTTTCCCGCCGCAGGGGCAGAGCGCTACTACGACCTGCAGGAGGGCAAGCGCACCGAGGTGGTGCGTAGGCTGACAGACGAACGCCGTGCGCTAAAACAGGTAAATGCTTTTCTCTCTGAACAGTTAGGGTGGGAGGCATTCAGCACTTCCTCTCCCGAGCGGGAAACAAACATGGTGCAGTTGCTGCGACTGATGCAAGTCGCTCCCGAGCAGGCTACGCTCTTCCATATCGAGTGGCGCAAGGGAGAGAAAATAACCGTTCGCCAAGCCGATGCATCGTCGTGGAATATCGCCGCACGCAAGAAAGGCGGCTGGTTCGACATAGAGGGCGAGATACCGCTCTCGGACGGGCATATACTGACAATGGCGCAACTGCTGGCCATGCTGCGTGAGAGCGACGGCAACTATATCCGCCTGTCGGATACAGACTTCGTGACAATCAGCGATACGCTGCGGCGGCAGTTGGAGCGCATAGAAGCCGTGGCACAAACCCGCGGCGGCAAAGTGCAGGTGCCCGAATTGGCGATGACTGTCTTGGGCGGTTCGCTGCAAGGCGAAATGGAGATTGACGAGCCTGATTCACTGCTCAAATTGCGTGAGCGTATCCGCGAGAGCGAACAACTGCCGTTTGCTGTGCCCGACAACCTGAATGCCACGCTGCGTGATTACCAGGCAGACGGTTTCCGCTGGATGATGCGACTTCATCATTGGGGTGCAGGGGCTTGTCTGGCAGATGATATGGGTCTTGGGAAAACCATACAGACCATTGCCGTGTTGCTCGCACATGCCCAAGAGGGGGTACAGATGGTAGTGGCACCGGCGTCGGTGGTAGGCAACTGGCAGCGGGAGATTGCCCGCTTTGCACCATCGCTCAATACGGTGGTACTCAACGATATAGCCGCAGACGACCGTACGGAGGCACTCAACCAACTGCGTGCCGGTGATGTGTTGGTGTTGACCTACGGACTGCTCGTTTCGGAGCGGGAGAACCTCACCCCGCGCGAGTGGGTTACGGTCTGCCTGGACGAAGCACATACGATAAAGAACCGCGACACGAAGTCGTCGGCTGCCGCCATGCAACTAAGGGCAAAGAACCGTATCATCCTAACGGGTACGCCTATCCAAAACCACTTGGGCGAACTATGGAACCTCATGCAGTTTATCAATCCCGGGTTGCTAGGCTCGTACGACCACTTCACGGAGTATTTTGTCAATCCCATTGCGGCGGGTATGGACGAACCCAAGCAGCAACTCAAACGCCTGATAGCCCCCTTTACGCTGCGCCGTACCAAACCGGAAGTGGCGCGTGAGTTGCCCGACAAAATGGAGATACAGGTGCCGGTGGTACTCTCGGAGGACGAGATGGCCGTCTATGAGGTGCTGCGCCGAGAGACCAAAGCGCAACTCGAAACAGACGCTTCTGTGAGCGTGAACGCACTCTCGATGATTACACGCCTGCGGGAGGCGGCTTGCTCGGTCGCCCTCGTAGAGAAGAATTGGACGGGCGAGAGCAGCAAACTAGAGGCGATGCTCGACAAACTCCAAACGATGTTGCAGCAGGAGAATCGCGTGCTGATATTCAGTCAGTTCACCTCGTTCCTAAAGATGGCGAAACAGGCTATCGAGCAGGCAGGCATAATGGATATGCTCTACTTAGACGGCAGCACGCCGATCAAAGAACGGCAGCGCATGGTGGAAGCCTTCCAAGCCGGACAAGGACGGGTGTTCCTAATCTCGCTCAAAGCCGGTGGTCTGGGGCTGAACCTGACGGGGGCGAACTATGTCATTCACCTCGACCCGTGGTGGAATCCCGCCATCGAGCAGCAGGCTACCGACCGTGCCTACCGTATCGGGCAGAAGCAGAAAGTAACGGTCTATCACCTCATAGCAGAACATACCATCGAAGAGAAGATACTCCGTCTGCATCAGTCCAAACAGTCGTTGGCAGATTCGCTGCTGGACGGCACCAACCTCTCACACCGATTGACGGCACAAGACCTGTTGGCACTCTTGTCCTAAGCCGTCTATACAATTGGGCATTGGCGGGCATATATCGTACGCCCGACAGGCTCCCTACTCATCCAAACCGTTATGGCAAAGCAGAAAGTAAAAAGACAAGCCCTTTCTCCCGAACGATATCTTCGCGAGAAAGCACGACAGTTACCCATTTACAAATGCTACAAAGGAACCACCTTTGTAGAAGACCGCGAGATGGCGATAGTGGTCATTCGGCAACATACAGGAGGCACCTTCACGGTCGGTGCCTTTATGCTTGACTGTTGGTGCGTAGGCGTAAAGGACGCTATTTGGTGTTTCAGTATATCAAAGGGGGACTTGGACAGACTCATAGAGACATTCGAAATGGCGTAGACAAATGGGAGGAAGTGGACTATGTAGAAGCCCACAATTGGGTATATGGCGCGGTGGATTGGGCTGCGGATGCCGGAATAAAGCCGTGTAAGGATTTTGCCCTTGCACGCTTTGTACTGGAGGCGGATGATGACCGTGTGGAGTTGCGGGAATATGAGTTTGGCAAGGATGGCGAGTACTACCTCCTGGCGAATGATACGCAAGAACTGAATAAATACCTCCCAACGCTGAAAAAGACACTCGGAGAAGGGAACTTCACTACGGAAATCTGCCAAGATGATGACTACGATGACTTGGACGATGAGGAGGATTTCTTGGACGATGACTGGGATGATGAGGAGGGGTTCTTCGACGATGAGGGGGACGACGAGGCGGATGATAGTCCCTTTTCGTGGCCGGATGTGCCTGAAATGGAATATACTTATGTAGGAGGCAATTACCCCAAGAAGATTCGATTGCATCATCCTGAGATAGAGCCGATACTCCGTAAATCTGTCTTGGAGTTGGAGGAAAAGGATATTGATACGGTCTTGGCATTGCCTGTTGATACGCTACGCGAAGACTTGCACCAACTTATCCTGCGCGAGATAGGGCGTCAGTATGGCAAGACGGAAAAGCAACTCGAAGAAGAGGAACAGAACGAAGATATTATAGGCAATTGCTTCATTTTCTTATCCAAAGTAGGAACGCTGCAAGACACTCTGCCCGTACTGCTGGAATTCTTGCGGCAAAGTCCAGATATCATCTTTTATAACGAAGGTTTCGCAGGGCGTTTCCTTGTAAAACCATTGGTGTATAATTTCTTACGAGAAGACCCGACTTGCTTCAAGTCTTTCCTTTTAGAAAAGGGATTATGCTCCATGGCGAAAACAGAGATACTGGATTTTATTCGAGCGATAGTCTGCGATATACCCTCTTTGCGACAACCTGTTTTGGATATGATGCATGAGGTGCTGGAAGCTTACAAGGCAGATTTACCCATACGCACTCTATGTGATGGAGAGGTGGTGGCTTTTGCCCTCTTTGTGGTGGCGGAGTTGAGTGCTACCGAATTTCTGCCATTGGTAGAGGAATTCTATGCCACAGACTTAGTGGATAAAGGGCTTATGGGAGAGATAGATGCGGTGCGAGATATTTTCAACGCACCCATCTCCGCAGATAAATTAACGCTGCCATACGGAGATATTTATGCTATCTTTGAGATTTTCAAAGAGACTGTCAGATAGTCGGATAGCGACTAAAGACAACAAAAAGAGGCTGTCTAACAAGTTTTGGTTAGGCAGCCTCTTTTAGTGTTATGT
>CAVEXR010000030.1:0-27066 GCA_963619585.1 Azospirillum sp. CAG:239 | reverse complement strand
AAGCGATGGCACACAACATCAAAAAGATGCATGTAAAAAGGGCATAAACAGCCTCTTTTTGTTTTTTTTGTAGGTCAATCTTATACGAACCACCACAAACCGGCATCCCCTATAGGGACTTCTATAAATCGCGACAAAGCAATTTATAGAAGTCCCCGAATGAATAGCAATCGAATCCTTATCCCCCCCCCTCTTATTCCTCAAACGACAGATAGGGTGTCAATCGTTCGATGTCGGCGGGGGTAAACTCGGGGAGGCTGCGTAGTTCGTCTATCGATGATAGTCGGAAGCGGTTACGCCGCAGCGTGTAGAGGGCTTTCGCCTGTTCGTACCGCAGGTACGGATGGCGTTGGAGGGTGCGTACCGAGGTGTGGTTGACGGCTATCGGACGTATCGAGTCGGGCGTTGCCCATAGGTGCGGTAGTACGGAGTCGAAGCAGAATACCATCAGGCTGTCCTCGTCCATTTGTTGCAGCAGTTCTATCTCCCGTATCTGTTCGGGCGAAGCATACCCGCCTATTTGCGTACGGTAGCGCACGATCTGTCGTGCTACGCCGCTGCCTATGCCCCGCAGGCAGCATAGGGCAGTCGTATCTGCCGCATTCAGTTCTATTAGGGTGTCCTTTTTCGTGTACGGGTAGCGCAGTACTAACGAATCTTCTCTTTCCGCAGGTACCGCAAAGTGTGTGCTATCGATGTCGATGTACGGCAGCAGCACTCGATAGAGACTGTCGGTCATGCCGTAGAGTCGTTTGAGGTCTTCTGCCCGCCGATAGACACCGCCTTTCGCTCTGTATTTCAGCATATTGCTTACTTGCCATCGTTTCAGTCCTAGTTGTAGCAGGGTCAATGAGTCCGCCGTGTTGGGGTCGAACGGGCGCAAACAGAGAGCCACGGTGTCGTAGCGATAGGTGTAGCGGGGTATGCGCAGGCTGTCTGCCGCCGAGAGTAGGGTGCTGTCCGCCGTGGTCGCCACGGGCTTTTGCGGTACGAGATGCACAAAGGTCATTACGGCCGCCACCAGCACGAGCAGCACTCCTGCGCCTACTGCCTGTTGCTTGCTTAGTATATGTGTCCTCTTTGCCATGGGGTGTAATAGCGGTTCTTGTTATTGTACAACGGATTCCACTGCCCCGTCCTGTAGATATGTGGTCAGTCGGTCGCCCGCCTGCAGGTCGTTGATGCTGCGGACAATGCGGTCTCCTTGTTTCGTCAGGCAATAGCCCATTTGATAGATACGCTCGGGCGAGCATAAGCGTAGGCGTTGGGCGAGCAGGTCTATAGCGTGTTGGCGGACGAGTATCTGCCGCTCGGCGGTGCGGCGTAGGCGTGTCAGCAGGTCTTTTAGGCGTTCCGCCTCTGTATCCACGCGCTCTACGAGATATGCCGCCACGGCCGTCGGTGTCTTGAGGGCTTCGTGCGCCACCATATCTAATACGCTCACATCCCGTGTGTGTCCGATACCCGTCAGAATAGGTAACGGGAACTGTGCGCAGTGGGCGCAGAGCGAATAGAGGTCGAAGCAGCCGAGGTCGGTGGTCGCGCCTCCGCCGCGTATGATTATTACAGCGTCGAAATCTTCTTGTACTTCCGCAATCGCGGCGAGGGCAGCGAGGATCGATTGTTCCGCCCGGTCGCCCTGCATGGTCGCAGCAAAGAGAGTGGTCGAGAACCGATAGCCCGATTGCTGCAGTTGGTCGTCGAAATCGCCGTAGCCGGCTGCCGATGCCGCCGAGATGACGGCCAATCGTTGTACCAAACGGGGCAGTTCGAGTGCGCGTTGCATGTCGAAGACGCCCTCTTCCTGTAGGCGTGCGATGGTCTGCAGTCGTTGTTGGGCTAAGTCGCCGAGAGTGTAGCGCGGGTCTATCCCTACTATATTCAGGCTCAGACCATAGAGGGCGTGGTAGCGCACTTCCACCTCGAGCCGTACTTTCATTCCCGTGGCGAGCCGCCGCCCGGTTTCTTGCTCGAAGTACGCCCGCAGCAGGGTCTGCACATGGCTCCAACAGGTGGCACGCTGCTTTGCGATGAGGGTCTCTCGTGCGCCTTTCTCTACTAACTCAATGTAGAGGTGTCCGCCGCGCTCGCTCATCGATGCAATTTCTGCGCATACCCAATAGGTATCGGGCAACATCGTTTCTATGCTCTCCTGTATCAGTGCACCGAGTTCGGAGAGGCTTAGTGCCATAGGGATATTCTTCATGGTCGATCAAACTATCGTATAGAGGTAACAGAATAGGGTTAGGCAAGCGGCGGTGGGCAGCAAGTACCATAGGCTGCGGCGGAGGCTGAGGTATCCGCCGGCGATAGCCCCGTAGAGCAGAACCACCATGGGTAGCGAGATACGCAGGGTCGATACCGAGCCGGGCAAGCGTTCTATCCAACCTACCGACTCATTGAGCAGACGCACCGAGAGGGTCAACATACCCGCTACGCCCCGCACAAGCAGCGTTCCTGCACAGCCGAGGCTTGGTAATCCGCTTATGCATAGCAACAATACGCCGAGCGACACGATGACAAATGCCAGCGGGATAACCAACAGGTTCGTTAGCAGGAAGTAGTTTGAGCATTGTCCGAAGTAGTAGAGCGTCAGGGGTAGGGTACTCAGTTGTGCCGCCAGTGATACGCCTACGATACCGATAAAATAATTGCCTATACGCTTCATACCTGCCCGTAGCGAATGTTTCTTTGCCTTTCTGCCGGGCGTGCTAAAACGGAACAGAGGCAGTAGCACCAGTATTCCGAACACCGCCATAAAACTCAGTTGAAAACTTACGGAGAAGAGGTCTAGTGGTCGGAATAGTAGTATCAGTACTGCTGCGGCTGCCAATGTGTTGAGCGAGAACGCTTCCCTGTGCAGCACTACGCCTATCTCCATGAGTGTGAGCATCAGTACGCTACGCACTACGGAGGGCGTGCCGCCTGTCATCGCAGCGTAGGCTGTCAGTCCCGCTATGATACTGCCGGAGAGAACGCACTGTCGAACACGCTGTTCGTACATCGGGCGCACCCGTCCGCCTAAGGTCAGTAGAGCAACCAGCAGTGTGTAGATAATGCCCGTGTGCAGTCCGCTTACGGCGAGTATATGCGCCGCGCCTGCTTTCTGAAAACTGCGTTCTATGTCGGGGGCAAGGTCTTCTTTGTAGCCCAAAATCAGTGCGGCTACCGTGCCTAATTCTGCACCGCCGATGCCTGCCTTTCGGTATCGCTCGAGTAGTGCGTGCTGCCACTGTGCGGGTGTCCTTCGTGCCTGCCTCTCATCGTGTGGGGCGATGGTCTGCCATCGTTTGGACGACGCAAATGCCTGTCCCGTAATGCCTTGCCGCCGTAAGTATAGTCCGTAGTCGAAGTCCCCGAGCCGTCCGCCTCGTTGTATGCGGGTGCGTACCAATAGCGTGTCGCCCATAGTCGGCATAGCCCGTAGTGAGTCTTTGTGGAGGTAGAGATACGCCCGTCCCGTGGCGGGGTGAATGGTACTATCAACTATCGCCAATACATCTGCCGTATAGCGCATGGTCTTGGTGTGGGCGGAGGGATAATCTCGTAGTACGACCTCAAAGGTATGCAGCGAGTCTAAGTAGTCGACTTCTGTGTTCGCAAGCAGGTTCAGCGGGCGTTGCGTATAGTAGCAGCCCAGTATGCCCGCCACTACTACGACCAACAGTGTCGCCATAGGCAGGGTCTGCAGGCGTTCTTGCCAACTGAGAGGACGAGGCGGGTTCAAGGCGGATATACTATGTTTATAGAGATCTTTGGTAAATTGCTTTGTGGTGATGTTCCTAACGGGGAATTTATCGTTGTTCCCTATAGTCCTTTCATTGCCCTTATGGCAGCCTCGGGGTCTTTGGCGTGGAAGACCGCACTGCCGGCTACCAGCACATCTGCCCCCGCTGCAAATACCTCGGCGGCATTCTTGGTGTTGATTCCACCGTCTACTTCGATGAGCGTTTGCAGTCCTCGGCGGTCTATCTCGTTGCGTACATAGTGTATCTTCTCTATCGTCTCGGGGATAAATGCTTGCCCGCCGAAGCCTGCATAGACAGACATTAGCAGCACCATGTCTACTTGGTCGAGATAGGGGACGAGGCGATGTACATCGATGTCGGGATTGATAGTCAGGCAGGTATGTACGCCCTTGCTACGGATAAGGTCGAGTGCAGGAAGCGGGTTTTCGGTTGCTTCAAGATGAAATCCTACGCTGTATGCACCCGCATCGCAGAACCGCTCTACATATTTCTCGGGGTGTACGATCATCAGGTGTACATCGAGCGGTTTCTTGCAATACTTGTGCATAGGCACCATAAGTGGAAATCCGAACGAGATATTGGGTACAAACGAACCGTCCATTACATCCACATGCAGCCAATCGGCATCGCTGCGGTTTATCATCTCGAGTTCTTTCCTCAGTTCTCCGAAGTCTGCCGATAGCACCGACGGTGCAATCATTTTTCTGTGCATATTGGTATCCATTTCCGTATGGTATTTGTGTCGTATCTTTGCTGGTGCAGTGGGGCGTTACTCTGCTTGCGGTAGGGGAGTTCTTGTCCCGGTGTCCCCCAAAAAAAGTCGCAACAAAGGTACAACATTTTCCCGACCCCTGCAAATTGTATTTCGCTGCCTTGCCTTTCGGTGCCTTGCCTTCATTCAGAAGATCACCAAGAGTTCGCCAAGTGTTAGTTAGTGGTTAGCAGTGGTTAGTAGGCGTCGTTCCTACCCGTAATGCATCAATTCCTAATTCCTAACTCCTAATTCCTAATTACAAAAAGCGCCTGCTCAGAGATAGATTCCCCAAGCAGGCTCTTATAAATTATTCTTTTGGGTACAACCCAACCTCGTGGCTTACTCCACAGCGTCTACTAATTTGTAGCCTTTGCCGTGTACGCCGATGATGCGATAGCCTGTCCCTGCAAGGTGTTTGCGCAGGTGGTTTACATATACCGACAGCGAGCGGCTTGCGAAGTAGTCGTCGTTTTTCCAGAGTGCGCCGAGAATGGTGTGGCGGTCTACCAATGAGTTCATGTGGCGGCAGAGCAGGAGCAGCAGGTCGCTCTCGCGCGAAGACATGTGCTTCCCGTCGAATGTCTGGTGTACCGAGTCGAAGGTCTTTCCGGCAATGTCGAATACCACGGTCTTGTCGTCTACGCCCGCAAGGTAGCGGCGCAGTACGGCGTTGATGCGGTAGATGAGCAGATCCATACTGAAAGGCTTGGTTACATAGTCGTCGCAGCCGAGTTCGAATGCCTGAAGCATGTCTTCTTTGGTGTTGCGAGAGGTCAGGAATACCACCGGCACTTGGTTGTTGGTCTGGCGTAACTGGTTCAGCACTTCGAGACCATCGAGCGTAGGCAGCGTGATGTCTGTCAGCAGCAGGTCAATGTGTTTCGAACGAATGGTTTCAAGGGCTTCCGGCCCGTCTGCGGTGCAGATTACATTGAAATCCCGACTTGTCAGGTAGTCTGCCAATACGGTACTCAGGTTGATGTCGCTGTCGCAGAGCAAAATGTTCAATTTCGTGGTCAGCATAAGAGTTTATGTATTTTTTATACTTTTCTCGATAGTACAAAGATTGTGCCAGTATTTATCTTTTATCCATAGAAAGTGTAAAAATATCTACTATTTGTCATCTTTTGTTATTTGTGTATCTTATCGTGGAAGGGACTATTGCATATTTCGAAGGAATATAGTACCTTTGTACTCCCCTAAAGTATTTCGGTTTGCCTATGCGTAAAGTTCTACTTCTTTTTACGGGCGGCACCATCACCATGGTGCGCGACAAAGATACAGGTGCTTTGTTGCCTGCCGATATGGAGACTTTTAAGGCCTTTGTGCCCGAACTCTTCTCCGGTGATATCAGGGTAGATGTGCATGTCTTCTCACCGCTGCTTGATTCGTCCGATGTTAATCCGGATAATTGGGCTAAGATGGCGCATGTGGTCTACGACAACTATGCTGCCTATGATGGTTTTGTTATCCTGCATGGTACCGATACGATGTCTTATTCGGCGTCGGCACTCTCTTTCATGCTCGAGAACCTCAACAAGCCCGTGGTTTTCACGGGCAGTCAGTTGCCGATAGGTATCTTGCGTTCCGATGCCAAGGAGAACCTCTTGACGGCTATCGAAATCGCTGCGGCGAAAGACGGTTACGGCAATGCCATGGTGCCGGAGGTTACCATCTTTTTCGAGGATAGGCTCTTTCGTGGCAATCGTACCACCAAGCGTAATGCGGAGCATTTCTCGGCATTCAACTCATACAATTATCCTGCGCTTGCCAAGGCTGGCGTGCATATTATCTATCAGCCGCACCTCATTCATTACAACGACCCGAATGCGTCTTTGCGTTTGCGGGTCAAGACCGACCAGAATGTAGGGGTGTTGAAACTCTTCCCCGGTATTCAAGAAGCCATTGTTCATCAGGTGCTTACCACGCCGGGCTTGCGCGGTTTGGTCTTAGAGACTTTCGGGGCGGGCAATGCGCCGTCTTCCGAGTGGTTGTATCGCCAGTTGCGTGATGCCGTCGACCGTGGCATTATTATTGTGAACAAGACTCAGTGTAACACAGGCTCTGTGGAGATGGGGCGGTATGCGGTATCGATGAATTTGCTCAAGGCGGGTGTCCTATCGGGCTATGACATTACTACCGAGGCATTGCTTACCAAGATGATGTACCTGCTCGGGGAGAATACGGACAATCCTGAGTTGGTCAAGCGCTTGTTGCAGAAAGACCTCTGCGGCGAACTGACCATCGACCGCTACACCACCGAGGACTACTAATAAACTCCTTATAAATTTCTAAACCCATAAACTCATAAACAATATGAAACACTTAGCACCACAAGGCGTGTGGACGAATTTCTACAGCCTTACCCAAATTCCTCGCCCCAGCGGCAAGAAAGAAGAAGTGTCGGCGTTCTTGGCAAACTACGGCCGTAGTCTTGGCTTGGAGACGCTTACCGACGAGATAGGTAATGTCCTTATCCGTAAGCCCGCATCACCGGGGTTGGAGAACCACCCGGGTGTTATTCTGCAGGGACACATGGATATGGTGCCGCAGAAGAACAGCGACATGGTGTTCGATTTCGAGAAAGACCCCATTCAGGCTTATGTTGAGGATAATGGTGAGTGGGTGACGGCGAATGGCACGACCCTTGGTGCGGACAATGGTATTGGTGTCGCTACGGCGATGGCTATCCTTGCCGATAAGAGCGTGGTGCATCCCCCTCTCGAAGCTCTCTTCACGGTCGATGAGGAGACGGGTATGTACGGTGCTTTCGATCTTAAGGGCGGTTTCCTGCAGGGGAAGACCCTTATCAATCTCGACTCCGAGACCGAGGGCGAACTCTATGTGGGTTGTGCCGGAGGTGTAGATACAACCGCTACATTCGACTACGAGCCTGTCTCGGTTGAGGAAGGTGATATAGCCCTCTCTGTGTCGCTCAAAGGTTGTAAGGGCGGGCATTCGGGCTGCGACATCCACATGCAGCGTGCCAATGCCATTAAGTTGCTTTTCCGTTTCTTGAAAGATGCGGTAGCCAACTACGAGGCGCGCCTTGTCTCTGTTGAGGGCGGTTCGCTGCGCAACTCTATTCCGCGCGAAGCCTCGTGTGTGATTACTATTCCCGCCGAGAGTAAGGACGACTTGCTCGATTTGGCGGCGGACTACGAAGACCTCTTCATTCGTGAGTACGACGGCGTAGAGGACAATATCTCGCTCACGGCAGAGGAGATTGCCTGCCCCAAGACCGAATTGCCCGAAGATGTACAGGATTTCCTTATCCATGCCGTTACGCTCTGTCCGCATGGTGTCTATCGTATGATACCCGAGATGCCCGATGTGGTCGAGACGAGCAACAACCTTGCGATGATTATTACCAACGAAAAGCAGATACAGGTCTTCTGCCTTACCCGTTCATCGGTCGAATCTCGTAAAGAGGAATTGCAATCCATTATCGAGTCCGCCTTCTCCTTGGCGGGGGCTACGGTTGAGTTCTCGGGTTCTTATCCCGGGTGGAAACCCAATCTGCACAGTCCTATCTTGGATGTAATGAAGCAAACCTACGAGCAGGAGTTCGGTACGGAGCCTCGTGTCATTACGATACATGCGGGTCTCGAGTGCGGTATTATCGGCCGCAACTACCCGGGTATGGATATGATATCTTTTGGTCCTACAATCGAACACCCGCACTCGCCCGATGAGCGGGTTAATATCGCCACGGTGCAGAAGTTCTACCAATTCCTGTTGACTATCCTGCGCAAACTATAAACAATGCTCAATACGCATTGCATAATTGCACAGCGTAGGCGACAAAAACAAAGCAAACTATAACCCAATGCACGACGGCACTTTGTGTCGTCGTGCATTGGGTTATGCGACTATTGTCCAAAAAGATAGAACAAAACAACAAATCTCCTTCCTGGGTCGGTAGATATACAATAAATTAGGTATCTTTGCACGCTGGTTTTTCGCATGTATACACATCTGCATACATACAACAACGATACCTATGAAAACAAAACCTTCTACTCTTTTTCTCGGATTTCTCTTCTCTGCGCTCTCTTTGTCCGCTGCGCAGTCGTGGCATGGCGATGGGCAGTGTGGTGAGTGCCTTCTCTTTGAACGACATACATGGAATGCGCAAGACGCTGTAGACGAAACACCCGGCTACAGCCGCCGCTGCTATACCTATACCGACTCGGTTTTTATCCCCGCTTCGCTTGCGGGCAAGTGCTTCACGCTCTCGTGTGGTGCGGCTAACCAAGAGGCGTGGCTATCGGTTAACGGCGACTCGGTGGGCTACCATGCAGGCGGCTATACGGCGTTTGCTTTCGATGTTACGCCTTACTGCCGTGTGGGGCAATGGAACACGGTGCGTATTGTGGTGAGCAACCGCTACAACGAGAATATCCCTCCGCTTTCGGCGGACTTTACTTTCTTTGGCGGGCTGTATCGGGATGTGGTGCTTACGGCCACTGCGCCTGCCCATTTTGCTACTACCCACTATGCTACGCGTGGGGTGTATATCACTACGCCCGAGGTGTCGGCAGAGCGTGCCACGGTGCAGGTGGAGGCACGCATAGAGGGGACGGATAAGGCGATTAGGAATGTCCGTAGCGTGCAGTTTGTGGTTTGTGGGCATGGGTTTGAGAAGAGCGTCCGTGCGTCTGTGCGACATGGCGTGGCTGTGGCGGAACTGACTATCCCTACACCGGCACTTTGGTCGCCCGATACGCCGCACCTCTATGCGGTAGAGTGCAGCCTATACGACAAATACGGACACCTGCAAGATCGAGTGCAGGAGCGTTTCGGCTTGCGCTGGTATGCGTTCGGAGAGGATGGTATGTTCTATCTCAATGGTGTGCGCACCAAGTTGATAGGTACCAGCCGCCATCAGTGTTATAAGGGATTGGGCAATGCGCTGCCCGATTCGTTGCAGCGTAAGGATATAGAGTTGATTAAAGCCATGGGGGCGAACTTCCTGCGTGTGGCGCACTATCCGCAGGGGGAGAACATTATGCGCCTTTGCGATAGTATCGGCTTGCTCTGCTCGGTCGAGATACCGCTCGTGAACGCCATTACCGAGAGCGAGACTTTTGCCGGCCGCTGTGAGGCGATGTTAGACGAGATGGTGTGGCAGAACCGCAACCATGCTTCCGTGGTGCTGTGGGCATATAGCAACGAGATACTGCTTCGTCCGCCGTTTAAGAACGACACCGCCCGTCACAATCTCTATTGTGAGCATGCCGCCTCGCTCTGCCGACGGCTGAATGCACACCTGAAGATGCTCGACCCCATTCGCCCTACCATGATAGTGCTGCACGATAATTTTAGGGAGTATAGTCGTTATGGTTTCCCCGAGGCGGCGGATGTCGTGGGACTCAATATCTACAGCGGGTGGTATTCGGGCGTGTTCTCGGGTATGGATAAGAGTGTGGAGCGGGTGCGTCAGGCGCTGCCGCATACCCCTTTGCTGCTTACGGAGTTTGGCGCAGATTGCGACCCTCGTCTGCGTACGGCTGCCCCGCTGCGATTTGACTATTCGATGGACTATGCCTTGTTGTTCCATCGGCACTATCTGTCTTTTGTTCTCTCGAGCGATTGCCTTGCAGGCGGCACGGTGTGGAACTACAACGATTTCTGCTCCGAAGCACGCTTGGGTGCGTTGCCGCATTATAACTGCAAAGGATTGGTCTCGGCAGACCGTCAGCGCAAACTGACCTATTTCTATTATCAGTCTGTCTTGCGGCACGACAGTGTGGGGCAGCATGCAGCCGACACGCTTCGTCAACTCTTGCAGTTGCCTACGCCTACTGCAATGCCGCTGCGGCTCAATATGGGCAGCAGTTGTTTCTTTACCGACGATAGTGCGCATGTATGGCAGCCCGAGCAGGCGTATGCCGAGGGCAGTTGGGGATATGTAGGCGGCGAGGCGTTTACCAAGAAAACCAAATACGGGCAGTTGCCTGCCGCTGATGTGGATATAGTGGGTACTGACCAAGACCCGCTCTACCAGACGGCTCGTGTGGGAATACAGTCTTTCCGTGCCGATGTGCCTGCGGGTAAGTACCGCATAGTGCTCCATTTCGCCGAGTTGGAGAGTGCAGACCAAGAGCAGATGTCCGTCTACAACCTTGGTAACGAAGCCCTATCAACCCACTTTGCCGGTCGTTGCATGACTATCCAAGTAACCCCGCAACCAATTGCGGATTTACAACCGATAGCGGATTTGCAGCCGATAATGCACTCATCGTCGATTGTATCTTCGCTGTCGATGAGTGAATCCATAGAGTTAGCGCAAGAACAAATACAGTCTTCTGACACCATCAATCTAACTTCTGACACCATCAATCTAACCGCCCAATACGGCAAGTACCGAGCCGTCCAACGCACCTATACCGTCGAGGTCGCCAACGAGGGCATTACGATCTTCTTCTTCGCCACACTCGGCACCCCAATCCTAAACGCAGTAGAGATAGACCGATTATAGTTATTTATGAGTAACGCTACTTTTTGTCAGCCATTTCCATACGGGTACGATGCGTACGGTGTGTCCGTCTTGGTGTATTTCGTCTTCTTGGTGGTCGGTCAGTATCAGTCCTTCTGTGAAGCCGAAAGACGACATGGCTTGTTTCAATCCGCCTAACTCGCGTGCTTCGTTGTCGCTGTTCAGTTCGAGACATACTTGCACCACTGCTTCTGGGTGATTGTGGCTGCACAAGACGAAATCACACTCTTTGCGCTCTTCCTCGAAATAGTATACTTCGTAGCCCTGCCGTTTCAATGCCAAATATACTGCATTTTCCAACTTATGCCCTTTGTCTTGCGAAGCCGAGGGCGACAATACGCTATGCAACCCCGTGTCGATGCAATACATCTTCTTGGGATTAATCAGTTGCGCTCGGTACGAGTAGGAGAATTTCGATACCAACTGTATGATATAGGTATTCTCCAAGTACGCCAAATAGTCCATTACGGTATTACCGGTTTTGACCCCTATGGCGTCCACCAATCGTGTAGCCGATACGCGATTGCCGATATTGGCTATTACAAACAGCAGCAGGTTTTTGATAGGCTTTTCGTCGCGGATATTGTAACGCACCAAGATATCCCGATACAAGATATCGTTTGCCAACTCGTTGAGCAGTCGTTCGTCTTGCCAGCGTATATAGGCAGGAAAGCCACCTGTAGTCAGGTAGTCGTTGAAGGTATGGACAGAGGGGTCTACACCTTGTATACCGCAGTACTCCGTGTATGAGAAAGGATACAGCACACTATCCACATGCCGCCCCGTAAGGTGGGTACCTAATTCCCGGCTGAGTAGCGAGGCATTGCTGCCTGTGATGACGACTTGATAGCCCTCTTGCAGTTTCTGATTGATATACAACTCCCAACCGTCCACTACTTGTATCTCATCGAAGAACAGGTGTTTACAACCTTTGTCGGCGATGATGGCGTCCAAGCGGCGAAAGTCGTCCATTTGGAAACCATACAGACGCGGTACATCGAAATTGAGCAGCAGTGCGTCATCGGGATAGCGTGCCATCAGTTGATCTACCAAGGTACTTTTCCCGCAGCGGCGAACACCCGTGATGATAGCGGCTACCGGTGAGTGGTCGGTTTCGATGGATGATAAAGCCTCGCGCGGGAAACTCTTGTCCTGCGTTATGCGGGCTTGTTGTGCCTGCATAACCTCCTCTAAATCATTTCGGTATATCATATTCGTACCCTTTATGTATGCGTGCTGTGTAATTTTCCGTATTGCTATTACGCAAATCTCCGTATTGCTATTACGCACCGCAAAGGTACGACAAATAAATCGAGTATGCAAATACTTGCAGTTTATTTGTGCAGGTGTTTAGCAGAAATCTTCGGTCATAACCCAATTTTTGCCATAAAATCAGTCATTTATTCGGTTATAACCGAATTTTCAGTACAAAACATAGGAATTGTTCGGTTATACCCCATTTTTTTCAGAAAAAAACTGGAAACCGAGAAGAAAATGTTCTTTTTTAGTCGGCTGCGAATCAGCAGGATACGGCGAGAAAAAGGACGGCTGTCATTATGCTTGGCGACGGTGATGACGCGCGTCCTTGCAAAACGCCCGTTTGTGTTGTATCTTTGCAGCGTCTTACAGATTCTTGCGGTAGGAGGCGGGGGAGGTGTGGTAACGCTTGCTGAAGCAGCGGATGAAGTAACTCGGCGTGTTGTAGCCTACGAGGTCGGCTATCTCGGCTACGGACTTCTCCGGGTGTTCTTTCAGCAGCGCAGCGGCTTTCTCCAGTCGCATATCCGAGATGAGTTCGTTGGGGGTCTTGCCCGTTGCGTCTTGCAGTTTGGCGTAGAGTCCCGTGCGGCTCATACACATTTCGCGTGCTAACTTGTTTATATCGAAGTCGGCATCATTGAGGTGGGTCTCGATGATGTCCTGTACGCGACCGGCAAAGAGATACCGCTCGTTTTGCAGCCGCTCGCGCATCAGTCGGAGTTGCTCGTTCTGCTCGGCTAATTGTTGCTCTTGTTCTGCCAGACGGATACGGGCTTTGCGCATGGCGGTCTGCAAGATATAGCCGCCCAGAGCAAGCACGCTGCATGCGCCCAAAGCGATGAAGAGTGCTTTCGCCCACCAGGTCTCATACCAATGTGGCTCGACAATGAGGCAGAGACGATAGGTGTCGCCGAGGTCGTCCTCTAAGAGAAAATCGTACTTGCCCGGCTCGAGGTTGGTATAGGTGGCAGTCTGCGCATCGCCGGCGGGCTGTCGGTCGGTGTCGAAACCCTCAAGGCGGTAGTAGAGTTGCGGGCGGAGAATAGGGCTGTAGGACGAACTGCCGAAGCGGATCGTGAGGGCGTTGTCGTTGGGTTGTAGGCGCAGCGTATCGAGTACGGGCAACCCCTCGGTCAGGTGGCGTACCGCCCCATCTCGATTGCGAATGGAGATACGGACGGGGAAGATATGGACAGGCTCGCCCAACGATAGGATGTCTGAGAGACGGAAACGGCACATGCCGTCTATACCCCCTACGAAGACCGTGCCTGTCGAGTCAGCATAGAGGCTATGTTCGGTCAGTATCTCGAGGGGAAAGCCGGTCTTGCTGTTCAGGTGCCGCACGGTGGAGAAATCGGAGGTGATAAGGGTCAGCCCTACGGAGGTGGCGACGAGATAGTAGTCGGGCAGGGCAAGGAGGTCAATGACGCTGCGGTGTTCCAAGCAGGCGTTCAGCGAATCGAACGGCTGCCACGAGGCGGAGGCGGGGTCGAAGCGCAGCACACCATCGATAGTGCCTGCCAGTAGGTGGCTCGCGCGGTCGCCGCAGAAGACATGGACGGGCTTGGGTGTGGGGTAGATGCTGAGGTGTCGGCTCGGGATATGATAGGCGTAGGTATGGTGCTGGCGGGCAAACCACAGTACGGAGTCGTGCCGATAGAGGTGGGAGAGTTCGCCCGAGATAGGCAGCGAGTCGAGGGTCGAGAAAGTCTTCGTACGGAGCGAGAGCAGTCCGATACCCCGCTCGGTAGAGAAGAATAGGGTGTCGCCGTAGGCTTGTAGTTCCCGTACACGGTTGTCGGGCAGGTAGCCCTCGCGGGCGGTGTAGCGGCGCAAACGGTGGGTGCGCGTGTCGAGCGAGAGCAGTCCGCCTTGATGCGTACCCATATACAGGAGGTGGCGTTCGTAGTCGAGATAGAGCGACTTGATAGCCGGTTCGGGCGTGGTGTGGTCGATGTGTATGGTCTCGACCGTGCCGTCGGGATACAGGCAGTCCAGCCCGCCGCCATTGGTGGCGATATAGGTTGTACCAAGGCTGTCGGAGAGTATGCGGTTTACGATAGGGTAACTGAGCGGATGTGTCTGCTCATGCCCTGCACCATAGTACGAATAGAGGGCGTTGTGCGGGTTGTAGCGGTGGATAGCCCCAAAGAAACTACCTATCCAGAGCGTGCCTTGTTCGTCGCAGGTTATGGCACGGACGGAGAAAGGATAGTCTGCCGTCTCGCCTTGCGCAAAGGGGACGGGGCGGAAATCTGACGGCGAGATACGCTCCAATCCGCTGTAGGTGCCGACCCAATAAGTGCCCTCGTGGTCTTCGGTAATGGTGCGTACATCGGTGCCGGACAGCAGGTGCAGCCGCTCGCCGGAGGGATGCAAACACCACAAGCCCTCTGTGCGGGAGCAGAGCCAGAGATTCTGACGGCTGTCACGGAAGATGCGCACGACAGAGGGTACGGCAATCTGTTGTAAAAGACGACCGGAGGTGCTGTAGAATGCAACGCCGCTGCGGCTGCTCGCTACGATTTGTTCGGCGGATTCGTAGAGCGCCATAGGGCGTGGTAGGGCAAAAAGCGGAGTGAGGATCGTACCGTCGAAAGAGAAAAGCGTATCGCGTGCCGCCACAAGAAAACGCCGATGCCCATAAACCACTGCCTGTACGCCGACGGAGTCAATGGTGCGGAGGCGTTCCGTACGGAGGTCAAGCAGGAATGCACTGCTGCCGCTGCGGAAGAGCAAGTGTCCGTTATGGTCGCCGCAAACGGTATG
Source organism: Azospirillum sp. CAG:239 (assembly GCA_963619585.1). Taxonomy (GTDB): domain Bacteria; phylum Bacteroidota; class Bacteroidia; order Bacteroidales; family Paludibacteraceae; genus Colicola. The sequence goes on along the minus strand of CAVEXR010000030.1, from coordinate 12,032 downwards.
GATATAGTTGCTCGTAATAGGCAGCCCCGTAGCGTCATCGGAGCGGAAAATACGGCAGTCGTTGCCCGCTATGCAGTTGAGTCCGTCGCGTGTGGCTACCCATACACGCCCGTACTCGTCTTGGTAGAAAGCATTAATGCTATAATGGGACAGACCGTCCGCTACGCCAAAGTGTTCCATCACAACGGGAGCGGAAAATACAAAGAGCGGCAGGCAAGACAATAGTGCGATGCAAAAAACGCGCTTAATAGCAAAATTGTACAGCATATTTCGTGTATTTAATGATGCAAAGATAGTACAAATTCCCGATATGTGCAAATAGAAGACGAGGAGACAATTCCTGCATTTATTTATCTGCTTGTGGGCGGCGTACTGTAAAGAAATGGGTCGTCCTTATCAATAGACGATAAATACTGTAAAAGGAATGACAGAATAAGAAATACTTAGGATATGGCATATAATGGAAAAATAGTAAAATAGTATGTGCGGATTTTTTTTGAATAAAAGTGCTATTCTTTTGGATAGTATTACTACCTGTTATTGCGGAATATGATGTACCTTTGCAGCGGAAATCTGATAATGCACAATGCGCAAACAATGTGCGGTGTTACTCCATAACGAAAAACAAGACCATGAAGAAAATTCTATTAGGCATATTCGTCGGCTGCCTGAGTGCTGCAATGGCTTTGGCAGAGACCAAAGGACTGGTGCGCGATGAGCAGGGAGAACCGCTTATCGGCGTGTCCGTATTGCTCGAGGGGACGACGCAAGGCACGATAACCGACATCGACGGACGCTTTGCCCTCGATGCAAAAGAGGGGCAGACGCTCGAGATTAGTTATATGGGCTATCGCACCGAGCGAGTGAAAGTCGGCACGGGCAAACTGGTCGTTACGCTTCGCGAGGATACCAAGACCCTCGACGAGGTGGTTGTAGTGGGCTATGGTACGCAGAAACGCAGCGACTTGACAGGTTCGGTGGCGTCCGTCAAAGCCGACGATGTCAACGCCGTACCGACTATCAGCGTGGCAGAGATGTTGCGCGGGCAGGCGGCAGGTGTGGTGGTTACGCAGAACAGTGCACGCCCGGGTGGTCAATCGGACATCGTTATCCGTGGTAAGAAATCGCTCACGGGTGGGAATGCGCCCCTCTATATTGTAGACGGTACGCCCGTAGACAATATCGACGACTTCAATGCGCAAGACATCGAATCGATTGAGGTACTGAAAGATGCGGCGGCGCAGGCTATCTACGGCGCACGCGCCAGCAATGGTGTGATACTCGTTACGACCAAGCGGGGCATCGAGGGGAAGACCACGGTGGATATCAACGCCTACGCCGGCGCACAGATGGTGAAACGTAATTTCGACCTCTATGGCGGCTCGGAGTGGGCGCAACTGAAGCGGGAGGCAAACCGCACCTTTGTCTATGACCCTGCGACCAAGACGGCTACGGGGGAGTATTTGGACGATGCCGCCCTCTTCGGTAATATGTATCAGAACCTCGTAGACGCTAACTACACCAACTGGGAAGACTTGATGGTGAAGCCTGCCCTGCAACAGAAATACGACTTGAGTGTGCGCACGGGCAACGACCGTACGAAACTCTCTGCTGCCATCGGTTTTTACGACCAGGAGGGACTGATTGCTCCCGCTGCCTACAAACGCTACAACGCCCGCTTCGATGTGTCGCAGAAATTAGGCAAGCGTGTTACGCTCGGGCTGAAAGCCAACTATGTGCATAGCGACCAGACCTCGGAGGATTCGGATTTCGCCAAGGTACTGACCGTGTCGCCACTGCTCAGTGCCTACGACGAGGACGGGAATATGCTCTCGCTCCTGGCAGACAGTAAGTGGAGTCCGCTATGGAACAATGCGCACTACACGCAGAAGAAGCAGACCGACCGCTTTATGATGGGGCTCAATCTCGATTGGAACATCTGGGGTGGGTTGACCTATCGGCTCAATTCGTCGGTGAACTACCGCAATCAGGAGCAGGGCTCCTACCAAGACTCGAAACACGAGAAAGGCAGTTCTGTGGGCGGCTCTGCGGCGATAGCCAACACCCGTTATGTGGATTACTTGTTGGAGAACATCCTCGCCTACGACCAAACTTGGCAGGAGATGCACCATCTGAATGTGACGCTCGTACAGTCGATAGAGGCCATACGCACGACCAAGACCACCACAAGCGGTTCGGGATTTGCCACCGATGACCTCGGCTACAACAATATCTCTGCCGCCTCGATTACGAATCCCACGGTGCGCACCATTACGCCTCGCCACTTGGTGAGTTTCATGGGGCGTGTCAACTACAGCCTGATGGATAAGTACCTCTTCTCGGTCAGTGCGCGTGTGGACGGCTCGAGCGTGTTCGGCAAGAACAGCAAGTGGGGTGTTTTCCCCGCAGGTTCGTTCGCTTGGCGTATCAATCAGGAGGATTGGCTCGTGGATGTGAACTGGTTGTCAAATCTCAAACTGCGTCTGTCGGCTGGTTCGGTGGGCAACCAGACCATTGACCCCTATCAGACGCAAGGGCTGGTGGATAGTTACTATATGCAGTTCGGCGAGGACAATGCGCTGGTGGGCTATCTGCCGTCAGGGCAATTGCAGAACCCGGATTTGAAATGGGAGACGACCACGAGTTACAACATCGGGCTCGACTTCGGTTTCTTGCGCGACCGAATAGGCGGTACCGTAGAGTACTACCGTGCCAAGACGACCGACCTGCTGGTGGAGAAGAGTATCAATCAGACATCGGGCTACAGCACGCAGTTGGTCAATATGGGTTCGGTGCTGAACCAAGGCGTGGAGATTACGGTGAACTTTGTACCCGTGAAAGTAAAGAACTTTACTTGGACGGTGGATGTCATTTGGGCGCACAACCAAAACAAGATACTCTTGCTCAATGGTGCCAAAGGTGCGAACGGTGAGTTGCTCAACGACGAGGCAAACGGTTGGTTCATAGGGCATAACATCAACGCCTACTACGATTACCAATTCGACGGTATATGGCAACTCGACGACGACATACCCGACTACGGCGGTACCTACCAACCGCAACCCGGTGATATTCGTGTGAAAGACATCAACCACGACGGCAAGATCGATGAGAACGACCGTGTAGTGATAGACCGCGACCCGAAATGGACGGCTTCGCTTGCTACGGCATTCAAGTTCTACGGTGTAGATATATCGTTCGATTTCTATGGTGTCTATGGGGCGGTTCGGCAGAACAACTACCTCTATGCCAGCAACCAGGGCGGCGACCTGAAAGGCGTGCGCAATGGTATCAAGGTGGACTATTGGACGATAGAGAATCCGAGCATCACCGCTCCTCGTCCCCGCGACGGGAACATCAGTTACTTCTCCTCGCTGTCGTACCAGGACGCATCGTACTTCCGTCTTCGTACACTGTCGGTGGGCTACTCGTTCCCCAAGAAACTGATAGCCAAAGCCAAGATGAGCAACCTGCGCATCTACTGCACGGCATCGAATGTCTTCACCTGTACGAAATTCAAGAGTTACAGCCCCGAGGCAAGTGCGGGCAGTTATCCCGAGCCTAGAACCGTAATCGGAGGTATCAACCTGAGTTTCTAACGGTTCTTTCTTTGCCGCTTGCGGCATAGGAACCCCAATCAAGCACACAATGAAAAAGCACGCACAATGAAAAAGCACACACTCTATATCCTTTTGGCAGCGATGCTGCTTACTTCGTGCCACGATTGGCTCGAGGAGAAAGTCTATACCCAACCTACGAGCGAATACATTGTCTCAACCCCTGCGGGTATGGCGAGTGCCGTATTGGCGATGTACTACAAAGACCGTGAGATATTCCGCAACAACGACGACTCGGAGACGACGCTCTGGCTCAATATGCTTATGGGCGACGACATCACCTATTGCCGTGCGGGCGAGGGCATACCGCAGTTCGGACGCTACGAGAACCTGCTGCCCACCACGCCGAGTGTGGCACGCCTTTGGAAACAGCAGTACGCCATCATAGGGTATGCCAATATGATTATCGCAGCGTCGGACAAGGTGGATATGACTGACCCCGTGGCGATACAGGCGGTGGCAGAAGCACGCGTCTTTCGTGCGCATGCCTATCTCCGTCTGCTGCAACGCTACGACAATATCTACCTGACGACGCGTGTTACAACGCCGGAGAATGTGAACGACTCCGTTACCTACCTGCCTGCTGCTCCGGAGGATGTCTATGCGCTGATGGACGAAGACCTCGACTATGCCATTGACCATCTCTCGTGGACGACTACGCAACCCGGGCGTTTCACGCAGGGCGTGGCGCGTCTGCTGCGGGCTAAGTCGGCGGCGTGGCAAGGCAAATGGCAGGAGTGTGCCGACCAGATAAACGCGATCGAGCAGAGTGGGGTCTATGCTTTGCTTGCCGACCCCGCCGAGGTCTTCGATGCGGCGAATCTCAACCACTCGGAGGCGATACTCGTCTCGCAGTGGGGCAAGACAACGGGCGGATGGTTTACCAACACGACCACCAACACCAACAGCGGGCATCGTATGTCGCTCCACTGCACGCCGCAATATAACCAACAGAAGGGTATGCAGATCGACTATGCGTCGGGCGGCTATCCGTGGGGGCGTGTCTTCCCCAACGCGTACCTGCTCGGTCTGTACGACCCGTCGCACGACACCCGCTATACGGCGTACTATAAGACGGCTTGGACATACAACGACCCCGACAACCTGCCGCGCGGTCGACATGTGGGTGATACGCTGGTGGCGACCACGCAGGCGCAGTATCTGAATGTGCACCCGATGTGTACCAAATATAACGACTCCTATACCAAAGCCTCGCCGACGGACAACCAGTCGTTCAAGGACATCATCGTCTATCGTTTGCCCGATGCGTACATACTCGGCTGTGAGGCGTATATTCATCTCGGGCGGCAAGACTCGGCGCAGTACTATTACAACAAGACCTACACCCGTGCGGGCAATGCGGCGGAGACCCGCGCTATTTCTATCGAGATGCTTGCCGACGAGCAGGCACGCGAGTTGGCGTTGGAGGGCGATCGTTGGAATTTCCTCAAGCGGGAGGGGCTGCTTGTCAAGCAGGTGCAGGCGCACGGCGGCGAGTATGTGGTCAGCGAGCGATGGGGCGTACTGAACTGCGATACGGTTATTCGCAACAATATCAGCGACTACCATAATCGTTGGCCTATCCCGCAAGCCCAACGGGACATCATGCATACGTTCCCCCAGAACCCGGGATATTAGGAGTTGATTCAATTAGGAATTAGGAATTAGGAATTAGGAATGAGGAATTGGTTCAATTAGGAATGAGGAGTGAGGAATGTCATTTACAAATTTACAAATTGCCTAATTTACAAATTGATCCCATCCTGGGGGCGTGGGTGTCCTCACCCGCGGGGGTTTGGAACAAACCCTTTGACCCGATAATGCTGAGTCCCCCAAGCCCCACACGATACAACGCATGTTAATTGTTACCTGTTAATTGTTACTTGGCTCTCAAAGCATGTTAATTGTTACCTGTTATTTGTTACTTGTAGAGTAGCGGTCTATCCCCATACCACCACGGTTGATACACGATTGATACACGGTAGATATACGGTAGATATACGGTAGATACACGGTAGATAAACGGACTATTCACCCATTTTTATAAGACTTTTATAAGGTGTTTAGATAACCCCTGCCGAATAACGAAAGAATAACGAAAACTACAAACTAAATATACCATATCATGAAAAAAATGTACTTATTGGCTGCAGCGGCTATGATGGCGCTGAGCCTACATGCAGAAGACCTGTTGCTCGAAGAGTATTTTGAGTACGAAGCAGGGAGTAACCTGATTACGGATACCCTTACTGCAGCGGACAACTTTGACGGCGTAACGGGTTGGAGTACGGTGTCGAATAAGAACTCGGGGCAGACCCGTTTCACCATTACCGATGCCCCACTGACCTACGAGGGCTATGCAGGCTCTGGCATAGGCAATGCGTTGGCTTTCAATCCCCAATCGCAGTCCGGACAGTCGGTATTCAAGAACTGGAACCACGGCATTACGAACGATACCACTATCTATATCGCATTCCTTGTCCAGTTCCCCAAGCAGGAAGTGAACTACGACGGGTCGGACTACTTCATGGGTATCAAGATGGAGTCGCAAGCCTCTTCTTCCAACTTCGCAGGGCGACTGATGGCGGCTGTGGAAGCAAAAGATGAGATTACGGGTACGCCTTATACGGGGCAGGAGATTTCGTTCGGTATCAATAAGTCGAGCGATGGCAAGGCGGTATGGACGAACCCCGACGAGGAGCCGTATTTTACTTTCGATAAGACCTACCTTGTGGTGATGAAATATCATGTGGGCGTTATCAATGGTGCTACCGCCGCCGAGGAGAAAGGTAACTACGATGACGAGATGTGGCTCTATATCAATCCGACTCTGAATGAAGAACCCGCCGAGGCGAATCTCTATCAGAAAGACCCTGACGGAAAGGATGCATATCGTCTGTCGAGCAGTGGCAAAGAGATGGGGTCGTTGCGCGGTTTCTACTTGCGCGGCGGTGAGCCGGGCAAAGCCAATGTGCTGGCACCGTATATCCTCGATGGTATTCGTGTCGGTTATACATGGGAAGATGTGGTCGGCAAGCAGACCGCTATCGATCAACCCGGTGTCGTTGTCCGGGCTACAAAGACTATCGAAGACGGACAGATTGTCATCCGCCGGGGTGAAAAGAAGTTCAGCGTACTGGGTACACAACTTTAAGAAGAAAAAAAGAAGAAATTATGAACAGTAAGATAGGTGCATCGTTGCTGTTGGGCATGGTGGTGGCGGGGACACTCTCTGCTGCCACGCTCAACGCCAAGAGTTCGTACAATGGCGGGTGGGGTAGTTATACTATCTCGTTGGTGGAGTCGCTCACAGGCTATACCCCGGTGGAGGGTGTATCGTCCGACTATACCCGTACCGGGGCGTGTGCCTATCTGTGTGCGGATTCTACGGGCTACTACCATGTCAGCAAGATAGACGGGCGTTGGTGGTTGATAGACCCGGATGGCTATGCAGGTGTCAATATGGCGGTAACAAGCCTTGACGCAACGGCTCTTCAGGACGACTACGATGTCTTGCGCCTTAACGCCTTCAATGGCACGGGCAACTTCATTGCTTCCGAGTCGCAGACCAAGAATAGCAACAACCTGTGGAACTACGGACAGATGTCCTATACCCGCCGCTACAATTTCTATGCTTCGTATCGTCAGGTGCGGCATTCTTATTACGATACCCCCGAGCAGGTCAAGAGCAATGCGGACTACTTGTTGGTACTCGACCCCGCTTTCGAGACTTTCTGTCAGGCGCAGGCAAAGACGGCGTTTGCGTCTTATACCGAAGAACGCGACTTGTTGGGCTATTTTACCGACAACGAGTTGCCTTTCAACGACCGGCAGTTGGCGCAGGTATTGAAGAACCTCTCTGCGGGCGACCCTACCTACGACAGCACATTCGTGTGGGCAGAGCGCAACGGAGTGGATATTGCCGCCCCTACCCAAGCCCAAAAAGAGGCGTATGCCGTCTATCTGGCAGAGCGGTACTATAGTGTGGTAACCACAGCCATACGCGCGGTGGATACGCACCACCTCATCCTTGGCAGCCGTCTGCACGGTGTGCCGCGTAGCATACAGGGCGTGGTGGATATGTCGCACAAATACTGCGATGTTACCTCGGTGAATTTCTACGACACTTTCTGTCCTGATGACCAAATTGCCCGTGCCGCTTGGACGAACGACCACCCGTGCCTTGTCAGCGAGTTCTATATCAAAGATGTGCATTACCTCTCGGGTGTGCAGGAGGGGGCAGGTTGGTATGTGAATAGTCAGGCAGACCGGGGACGGTGGTACCAGAATACCTGCCTGCAATTGTTGCAGAATCCGTGCTTTGTCGGGTGGCAGTATTTCCGCTTTATGGACAACAATAATTCCAACAAAGGGCTGGTCACAACGGCACGAGATGAATATACGGACATGACCCGCTATGCGAAGGAACTCAACGCGCAGGTCTATCGCCTGATAGATTTCTTCGACGGTACGAGCCGTTGCCCGCAGGAGCGGACAGAAACATCGTGTGCCTTCGGGGCAGAGGCGGATACCTACATTACTTTGGGTGCCAAACAGACCGATACCCACGGGGCGGAAGAGACGCTCTGTGTACGCTATTACGGCACGGAGACCCAACGCCGCGAAGCGTTCCTGCGTTTCGACCTCTCGCAGGCGGAGTTGCTGATGCCCTACCTGAAGCGGGCGGAACTGCGGCTGACTTGTGCCACTACCGATGCCGAGGCGCACAACCTGTTGGTGTCGGGTGTGGAAGATGGGTCGTGGACGGAGAGCCTGACGGGCGCAGAGCGTGCAGGCAATGCGAGTTGGAAGAGTGTCTACAATCGGTTGGCGGCAGAGAAAAAAGCACTGCAAGCGGATAGTACCTATTGCTTCGATGTAACGCGTTGGGTGCTTGACCATGCCGACACGCCCTCCTTCAAACTGCATGCGCTGACCAAGACCGACGGCTCGGTATCGTTCTACTCTCGTGAGGGAAAGACAGCACCGCAGTTGGTGTTGACTTTCTACGGACGCCACCGCTTGCCCGATGGCGTAGAGCAAACCGAGGTGGCGGAGTCTGCTACAAAGATAATCGAGAACGGGCAGGTGTACATCCTGCGTGCAGGAAACAAGTATACGCTGTTTGGTGTACCTATGCCGAAGCGATAAGTTGCAGCGATAAGTTGCCGTTACTCCAAGTAGACTATAAAAGCAAGTTGCAGCCGCTTCAAATATAGTGTAGAAATAGGTTGCCGTTGCTCTAAATAGCGTGTAGAAATAAGTAGCATTGCGCGAAGTACGCGAAGTAAGTCGCAGCGCATAAAATAACTAACTATTAACCCATAAACAACTAATCATCATGAAAAAATCTATTCTTTCTTTGGCAGCCATGCTGCTATGTTCTATGGCATTCGCCGAGTCGTACACATTGAGTTTCGTAGAGTGCGGAAAGACCGATGGAGACGGCGGTTCTATATATTCTAAAGGTAGCAGTGCTACGGAGTATATTTCCAATATCTTTGGTGAAACAGACAAAGTGGCTTCTATCGATAGTCGTGATAATGTATATCCTGCCCGCATTGGTTGTGGCGCAAAATTCGGAACTTCAACTAAGTTAGGTTTTGTGGCATTTACACTTGCCACACCTACCGAGGTGGACTCTATTGTCATCTCTGCTGCCTTGTATGGTGCAGAAGAAGGCAAGGATGGTCTGCAAGCCATCAATGTAGCACAGAATGATACGGCTACCTTTGCTCTGTCGGCAGGCAATAAAGTGTTCGAAAACTGCGTATGGAAGCCTGCCAACATCGTTACCTCTATCCGTATCAACCAGAAGACTCCTGGTCAGCGCATTTATGTAAAGTCCATTACTGTCTACCCAAAGAAAGCGACCGACCCGACGGCGGTAGAGGCAGTAACGGCAGTGCAGGATAATCGTATCTACACGATTCTGGGTACCTATGTAGGGACGGATTGGAATGAATTGCCTGCAGGCGTTTATATCCGTAACGGAAAGAAGATAAGGGGACCTCTATAAATTGCTTTGTAGCGATTTTTGGAATTTTGGTTAGCAGATACTTGGTTGGAGCGAAGGAGCAATGCGGGCATTGTGACTGAGTGAGAATCAAGTAGATGCAACCAAAAAACGAAAAGCGCACAAAAGTATTTATAATTCCTAATTAGTTAAACTTATTATTAAACGGGAAATTTATAGAAGTCCCCGTAAGCAAATAAGAGGCACGCACTCCCGTTGAGGCTGTCCTCTTCGGGTGCAAAAATAAGCGTATAAAGACATACACATATATGACAAATCTTTTTGACATCAAAGGCAAAGTGGTCGTCCTGACGGGCGGCTGCGGAGTGCTTGGGCAGACTATTGCCCGCTATCTCGCCGAGCAAGGCGCACATTTGGTTATCCTCGACATGAACGAAGAAGTAGGGCGTGCGTTCGAGGCAGAACTGAGTGCCATTACGCCGTCGCTCTTCTTGCGCACCAACGTGTTGGACGCAGATATCCTGGAGCAGAACAAACAGGCTATCTCGGCGCGTTTCGGTACAATTGATGTGCTGCTCAATGCCGCAGGCGGCAATATGGCAGCAGCCAATATCGCTCCCGATAAGACCTATCTCGATACCTCGGACGATGCTATCCGCAATGTGGTGGAGTTGAACCTCTTCGGTACGATTCTGCCTACCAAGGTGTTGGGCTCTGTCCTGTGCGAGAAGAAAGAGGGCTGCATTGTCAATTTCTGCTCAGAGTCTGCTTTGCGTCCGCTGACCCGTGTCTTTGGTTATGGCTGCGCCAAGTCGGCCATCGCCAGTTACACCAAGTATATGGCAACGGAGATGGCGCAGAAGTTCAGTCCCCGTATCCGTGTGAACGCTATCGTACCGGGTTTCCTGATTACCAACCAGAACCATGCGCTGCTGACCAACCCGGACGGTTCGCTGACAGCGCGAGGTGAGGATGTGATACGCCATACTCCGGCGGGGCGTTTCGCCGAGCCGAAGGAACTCTGTGGTACCATCCACTACCTTATCTCCGAAGCCTCGTCGTTTGTTACGGGCGCATTGAGTGTAGTGGACGGCGGTTTTGATGTCTATAGTATTTAATCGTTCCTGGGTATGATAGAGACAATGCGTTGGTACGGGCCTAATGACCCCGTCAGCCTTGCCGACATCCGTATGGCAGGGGCTGCTGGGGTTATTACCGCCCTGCATCATATCCCCAACGGGGAAGTGTGGAGTATCGCCGAGATAGAACGCCGTAAGGCAGAGATAGAGGCGGCTGGGCTGCAATGGACGGGCGTAGAGTCCGTCCCCGTCCACGAGCATATCAAGACCCGTGAGGGCGACTACTTGCACTATATAGCCAACTACAAACAGACGCTGCGCAACCTGGGGGCGTGCGGTGTGCGCATGGTTACCTACAATTTTATGCCCGTCTTGGATTGGACACGCACCAACCTCGACTATGTCTTCCCCGACGGGAGCCACGGCTTGATGTTCGAGCGGGCGGCGTATATGGCGTTCGATCTGTTTATCCTCCGGCGTGAGGGGGCAGAGAACGACTATACCCCCGAGGAGCAGGCAATCGCGCATGCTCGCTACGAGCAGATGACGCCCGACGAGGTGCAGACGCTCACGCGTACCATGATTATGGGTCTGCCCGGCTCGGAAGAGTCGTTTAGTTTGGAGCAGTTCCGTGAGCAACTCTTGCGTTATAAAGGCATTAGCCGAGAGCGGCTGCAGCAGAATCTCATCTTCTTCCTTGACGAGGTATGTCCTGTGGCAGACGAGGCAGGCGTGGTGTTGGCTACCCATCCCGACGACCCGCCTATGCCTATCTTGGGCTTGCCGCGTGTCTTGTCGTCCGCAGAGGACTTCCAAACCTTGGTAGATGCCGTGCCGAGCCCCGGTAACGGGCTGTGTCTCTGTACGGGGTCGTTGGGCGGTGCGGGTAAGCACGATGTGATCGCGATGATGCGTCGCTTTGGCGAGCGTATCCATTTCGTACATTTGCGTGCCGTCAGTCAGACCGCAGCGGGCGACTTCTACGAGAAGTGGACATTCGAGGGCGACTTGGATACCTATGCTTTCCTTTGTGCCATGCACGAGGTGGAGCAGCAGCGCGGGTGTGATATCCCGTTGCGTCCCGACCACGGTCATTGTATCTGCGACGACCTGGGGAAGGGCAAGCGTACCAATCCGGGCTACACGCTGTTGGGGCGTATGCGCGAACTCGCCGAGATACGCGGTATGGCGCACGCCATCGCCCGACAATAGCGCATCCCTCTCCCGTCAATAGCGCAACTTTCTCCCGACAATAGCGCAACCCACTCCCTGTTCCCCCACGAGCCGACCCCATATTTTCCCGTGTCGATCTCGAGACCGGCGTATAGGATAACCGATACATAACCGACACATAACCGA
>CAVEXR010000029.1:0-28170 GCA_963619585.1 Azospirillum sp. CAG:239 | reverse complement strand
TTTTTCTGATATGACCAAATAATTCTGCAAGTTTTTCGCATTTTCTTTGTAATCGACTGATTTTCAGGCAGGGTATTTTTTAGGGTTTTTACCCGTTGATCTAGGGGATATAGTTGTTTTCTCCGTTAAGGGCGGTGGATTACCTTTCCGGTTCTCCGTTAATGCCCGTTAATTAGTCGTTAATGACATTATCGGGTCTATTTACACCTTATATATAGTAAGATGCACCTTATATATAGTAAGATGGCGGGGAAACGATGGGTTATTTGCTGCTTTTGCGGCGGTTGCAGTCGCGGCAAAGCATTTGGCAGTTCTCCGCTATGGTGCGACCACCCTCTACCCACGGCGTGATATGGTCCGCTTCCATCTGCTCTATCTCGTAGTGCTTGCCGCAGAGAGGACAGATTCCCCCTTGACGCTCATAAACCTCCCGCTTGGTATTGTCGTCGAACGCACGAATACCGAGATGGCGGATATCGTGATCGAACACATACTCGAAAATACCCGACTTACGCTGCACATCCGAATCCCGCATCAAGCGTGCCACCTCTTCGCCTAAAGCCGTGGCAGTCAGCGTTGTATCACGATATTTATTATAGAGGAACCCCCACTCTACGCCTTTCATCTCTTTCTTGTACAGTTTGGTGAAATGCACCTGCACCCAGTGTATCACATCTTGGAAGTACTGCCAGAGTTCGTCGGCATTGCCGTCGTTCTGGTGGCGTGCCATATACTCCGTAACAGACATACCCTGCGCATCGCCTATCCACCGCAGCGCCGTCTCGAAATAGTCCTGCCGAATAGGCGACCCCGTGAGGTAGTCCGAACCTATCTTATACGCCACACAGCCCGTCTTCGAGAAGCGGCGTTTGGCTTGGGTCGTCCACGGCCCCGTATAGATAGCGTTGCGTATCTCCTGTTCGGTCAGTTTCTCGCCGGCGATATTGATAGTCTGGAACCAGCGCAGTTTCTCCTCGTCCGTACCCTCGCAGATATAGACCTGCAACTCATAGTCGAGAATGCGGTTCTTCTGCGCCGTGGTCATGTTGTCGAATCCGAGCAGGTTGCCGTCGAAGTTCATCATATACTCGCCCGCAATGAACGAGCAGATAGAAATGGTGCGTTGCTGCCCGTCCAAGAGTTCGTAGGCGACAGGCACGCCATCGGTTTGCCCACTCGTGTCTGTATCGGCTTGTGCGACAGGCAGTTTCACCCAATACATCACATTGAGCGGGAAGCCGTTCCAGACCGTTTCCATCACGGCATTGCGTTTCTTGTCGTCGTAAACAAACTCGCGTTGGTACTTGGGGCGGATATTCAGCCGACCGCCATAGCCCGTAATGCCCTCCTCGCTTACCGAGAGGTCTTGGTAACTTGCGCACAAATCGCGCACTTTGATTGGGCGTAATTCAATTTTCATGGTTGTGTTCTCCTTATATATAGTTGTATTCTACTCCCCCTGCCCCCTCATAGAGGGGGGTGCAGAGCATGGGTGTTCTTGGTTATTATAGTTGATATGGTTGAACTAATTGCGTTGTTTGGGCGGCTTGGTGGACTCGGCACAGTATCATCAAAGGGCTACGCCCCGCGGGTGGGGACACCCACGCCCCCAGGTTGGGTGTATTTATTCTCCGTCAATTGCCATTAAAATTCGTATCATTGTTTCCGTTGGATAAGAATACGGAAATACGGGGACTTCCCATTTATCGTCAAATCCTTATCGTCATCTCCCTTGCGGAATTTGATTATTTCAAACTGATCCGGGTTGTATTTACCCAAGAAAGTAATAGGAACCCCCATGACACCATCATAATCAACCGGAATACTCTCTACTTTATCCACATTAATTGCATCGTAATTATCGTAAACTGGGTATTCCACTGGCGTATAGCGTTTATACAAGTCCAAGTTTTCGTGACGCTTGTGTATATCTACATTTGTGAACCACGCAATGGCAGGAGTCTTTACATAGTTCTGGTCTGGGTCGTACCCTTTTGAGCGCACATAGTTACGGTTAGCCTCTAACAAGTTAGGGTAAGTCGTACGGAATACCATAGAGAGGTTGAATCCATAGCCTATCCACATCTTATTCGCCTTAATCAAAGCAAAGATTTCTTTGTAGGTAATGGCGTTCATATTGCCCAATATGATAAACTTCTTGTCATACTGAACCAACTGCGCCAAATACTCACGAAACAGCGAGAAGGGCGGATTGGTTACTACTATGTCTGCTTGTTTGAGCAGTTCTACACACTCGGGACTGCGAAAATCGCCATTGCCTTGCAGGATAGAGATTACATTCTTGTCGTTCTGCATTAGGTACTGAATATCTGCAAGGTTAATGGCACCGTCGCCATTCACATCCGACACCTCGGTTATCTCTACTTTGTAGGCTATCTTCTTTGGGTCGTCGACCGTGTCGCCAAAGTTCAACAACAACTCGTTCCCCGATACAGGCGAGCCGTTGTAGCAAGTTGCAATCAGTTTGCGAAGTCCTAACGCATTGAAATTGAGGGCAAAGTACTTGAAGAAATTGCTCTCGTAGGGGTCGTCGCAGTTGCAGAATACGACCTTGTCGCGAAAATAGTCTTTGTAATACTTGAGTTCTTTTGCTATATCGTCCAATTGGGTGTAGAACTCATCTTTCTTCGCATCTTTGGCTTGTGCCAAGTCCTTTCGTGCCATAGATTGATAGTATTAGTGCATGCTATCAATCTCAGCCGAAACAGATACAAAAAGAAAGTGCGAACACATCTTTTCACACTCGCAGGAAGCGTCGGAGAAACCTGCCAATCTACCAAGATGCATTCACACTAATGCAGTGCAAATTAGTAGATTGTAGGAGTTTGGACTCTCCGTGAGTGCTTTGTACTATTTCTATTCAGAGAAAATAGTTTCCGACGCTTTTTTCTTTGAGTGTGAAATAATAGCCAATGCTGTTAAATATGTATATGATTATTTCGAGGGTGCCACTGCACCTGAGAAATAATCTTTTGTTGTAAATATGTTATTATTTCGAGAGTGCCACTGCACCTGAGAAATAATCATATTGTCAAATATGTCTTGTGCCGCCTATCGGCACCGGTTTACATACGCAAAATAGGTTTTTGTTTATACTATGTGCATCGTTTCACTATACCATGCACTTTATCATACATTATAATAGGGTATCCCCTTTCTGCTGCAAAGGTAGTATAATTTATGCACATACGCAAATGGAGAGGGATTATTCAATTAACAATTAACAAGTAACAAGTAACAATTAACAAGTAACAAGTAACATACATCGTATCGTGTGGGGCGTGGTGGAGTCGGCATTGCATAGTACAGGGCTTCGCCCCCCCCCCAGATTGGGCGGTTTCAGAGTATTATCGGAGTATCTTCGGAGTATTATCGGATACGCTGAAAAGTAGTACGAAAGTATTCATATATATCGGTTATGTATCGGTTATGTATCGGTTATCCTATACGCCGGTCTCGAAACAAACCGCATACTTTGGGCGAGTGCATACTATGCTTTTTCGGGTTCGCTGCTATGCTCTTCGGGGGACTATTCTATACTATTGGTGGTTCGCTGCTATGCTTTTCGGGGGACTATATTCCTTTTGTTGACGACTACCGTTTGCGTATCTCGAAGAAAAGATGTACCTTTGCAGGCGAACTCGGGAACGCTCTGCTGCGGACACGGGAACACTCCTCGGGGAAAATACTTTTTTGACACACCATACACATGAAACACACGCTATCCCTACCGGGAGCGATCGCTATGCTCCTGCTCTCGGCTTGCTCCACGCCCACACCCGTACAACAAACAGCCAACGGACAACCTATCATGCCCCTGCGCATGACAGGCGACACCGCCTGCGTAGTACTAACCGACTATGTGCCAAGACTATCGGCACAATCCGCCCTGCGACAAGGGGACGCGGCGACACAGACGGCCACCCCAAAAGAGCGGTCAACCATACAGAACGCAAGCGGCACGAATGGGCATGCGGAATGGTGGTTGGAGGCCACGGATGGGCATTTAGGCACCATCGATAGCCGAGCACTACCCGACACGATATGGATAGTAAACCCGCAGCAAGCACTCACCCGCCTAACCATCTCCGACGGCAAACACGCACTTGCCATCCCCGTGCTGCCCGACAAACCCGTACGGCAAGGACTGGTCTCCACCGCCTACAAAGACGGCGTGCTGACCCTACGCTTCCTAACAGAGCCACAACAGCCTGATATACAAGCCTATATACAGAACCTGCCCATAGAGCCGTCGCTCATCCAAAAGCAGGCGGATGGTTCGTACACCCTCGCGTTAGCCGAAAGCGAAGGCGTGCGGCAGTGCAGCAAAGGGCGCAGTTTCCTGCGTATATACGCCGCCGACAAGGACTGCCTCTACAACGACCTGCTACTGCCCCTCGAAAACGGGCAGCCCATACGCTCCACCGACCAACTCACCCGCCACGACGACCAAGCACAGGTACTATACTCCGTGCTGATAGACCGATTCTACAACGGCAACAAGGCGAACGATTGGAAATTACACTCGCCCGAAGTACTCGACATAGTGGACTACCAAGGCGGCGACCTGAGCGGCATAAAGGCAAAGATAGAGGCCGGCTACTTCGACTCGCTGGGCATTAACACGCTGTGGATTAGTCCGATAACACAAAACCCGTGGGACGCATGGGGGAAATATCCGTTCCGCCACGGGAACAAGTACGACTCGACCAAGACCTACACCCGCTTCTCGGGCTACCACGGCTACTGGCCTATCCTAATCACCGCCATCGACCGCCGATTAGGCAGCGACGAGGAACTGCGCGACCTATTAGCCACCGCACACCGACACGACATCAATGTGGTGCTGGACTATGTAGCGAACCATGCGCACATCAACGCCGCCGTCTATCAGCAACACCCCGACTGGCACACCGACTCTATCCTACCCGACGGACGGCGTAACTTCGAACTATGGGACGAAGCACGCCTGACCACCTGGTTTGACGCACATATCCCCACCCTCGACCTCGAGCGACAAGAGGTATGCGAGGCGATGACCGACTCCGCACTCTACTGGCTCAGCCACTACGACTTAGACGGCTTCCGCCACGACGCCTGCAAGCACATACCCGAAGGCTACTGGCGTATGTTCGGGCAGAAAATAGCCACACGCTTCCCCTACCGACACATCTGGATGATAGGCGAGACCTACGGCTCCCCCGAACTAATCGGCTCGTATGTGAAGACGGGTATGCTCAACGCACAGTTCGATTTCAACCTCTACTTCTCTGCCATTCACGCCCTCTGCGGCGAGGGGAGCATGGCGGACATAGAGCGCACGATACGGACCTCGCTATCCGCCTACGGTGCACACCACACCATGGGGAACATATCGGGCAACCACGACCAAGTGCGCTTTGCCTCGTTCGCAGGCGGTGCCGTGCGCTTCGACGAAGACCCCAAAGAGGCAGGCTGGACACGCACCTGCGGACTGCTGCCAAACGACCTGAGCCATCTCACGGCGGAAGAACGCGCAAAGGCAGAGGACGATGCCTACCGCCGGACGCTGCTGCTCGAGGTACTGAACCTGACCATACCCGGCGTACCCTGTATCTACCAAGGCGATGAATACGCCGAGGTAGGCGCAAACGACCCAGACAACCGCCATAAGGTACGCTTCGACGGACTGAACGCACACGAAGAGGCTTTCCGCCGCACAGTGAGCGAACTCATTCACCTGCGCAGACACTCGCTGCCACTGCTCTACGGCGACTATATTCCCGTAGAGGCAAGCCACGACCGACTCGTATTCGACCGTGTCTATATAGGCGAGAGCGTACGGGTAACGATAGACCGTAAGCAACTGACTTACAGCATCGAACAACAATAACACATACTAACACAACAAAATCAATACACATGAAAAAGTTATGGATTGCGGCACTCGGTCTCTTGACACTCGCCGCCTGTACACACCAAGAACCGACGACCCACACACGCTGGGCGTACGATGCGACCATCTACGAACTGAACACCCGACAACTGACACCAGAAGGGACTTTTGCCGCCGCCGAAGAGGTACTGCCCGAACTGCGGAAGAACGGCATTGATATTCTATGGATTATGCCCTGTCAGCCTATCGGGGAAATAACCCGCAAAGGCACACTGGGCAGTTACTACTCGATCGTAGACTACTGCCAATTCAACCCCGAGTTCGGCACACGCACAGACTTTGAACACCTGCTGCAGACGGCGCACGACTTGGGCTTCAAAGTCATACTCGACTGGGTGGCAAACCACACCGCCCCCGACAGCAAATGGACAGAGAACGAGGGCTGGCACTACCGCGACAGTTTGGGCAACCTGACCGTGCAGTACGACTGGACAGACATATCGAAACTGAACTACGGCAACGAGGCCATGCGAGAGGAGATGCTGCGCTGCATGCACTGGTGGATGGACACAATAGGCGTGGACGGCTTCCGCTGCGATGTGGCAGGCGAAGTACCAACCGACTTCTGGAATTGGGCGATGGCTGACCTACGCAAAACCCACCCCACAATGTTCACCCTCGCAGAAGACGAGGCCAAGGCACAAGAACTGACCGAGAGTGCGTTCGATATGTATTACGGCTGGGAGTTGCACCACCTGATGAACGGCGTGGCGCAAGGAAAGAACACCGTGGACGACCTATGGAACTACTTTGCCAAGGCTGACACCACCATTCGGGCGAACGCCATCCGCATGAACTTCACCTCGAACCACGACGAGAACTCGTGGAACGGCACGGAGTTTGAGCGCATGGGCGAGGCGGCAGACCTATTTGCTGCTTTCACTTATATCGTGCCGGGTATGCCCCTTATCTATACCGGACAACTGAGCGGCAATCACCACCGCCTCTCGTTCTTCGAAAAAGACACCATCGACCGTGTGGAAGGTGCTCCGCAATATGCTATGTATCAGCAACTCAACGCATTACGCAAGGCAAACAAAGCACTATACAGTCCCGAGTTGGGCGCAAAGATGGTGCGTATAGAAGCGGACAATGCACATATATTCGCCTGCGTGCGTGCGCTTGAGAACGGGAAGAACACCGTCATTGCCGTGATGAATATGTCGCCCGAGGAACAGACCGCTACGCTCGACCTCTCGGCATATACAGGCACTTACACCTGCTACAACTGCGGCACTAAAAAAGCACTCGCTGCCCAAGAGACGCTCACCCTCAAGCCGTGGGAGTATCGCGTGTTCTACAAGTAAAGAAAACACTACGCATATCCCAAAAGAGGTTGCCTGTCATACGCAGGCGACCTCTTTCTTTGGCTCGTAAGTAAGTAGCGGGATAGGCGATTACTTATAGAGGAAACGCTTAATACTCTTCTTGGGCGTCTTCTCGAAAGGCTCTTGCTTAATCTCCACATCGCTCACCTGACTATAGCCGGGGACTAATTTATTGAGTTTCTTCAAGTTCTCACGCATGAGGTTTTTCACTTCCTCCAGCGACAAACGCTTCGAGGTCTGCTCGTCGGGGAACACCAGTGCCACCAAACGCCCGTCACGCTCCACGACAATCGATTCGCCGACACCCTCTTGGTTATTGAGTTTGTCCTCTATCTCCTCGGGATAGATGTTCTGCCCCGAAGCACCGAGAATCATAGTCTTATTGCGCCCTTTGATGAAGATATTCTGGTGTTTATCTATGTAGCCGAGGTCGCCCGTACGCATCCAACCGTCTGCCGTAAAGGCGGCACGCGTCGCCTCCTCGTTCTTGTAGTAGCCGAGCATAACATTCTCACCGCGCACAAGTATCTCGCCTTCGCCTTGTGCATCAGGAGCATCTATCTTCACCTCCATATTCGGCACAGGCACACCGCAACTGCGGCGGCGGAAATACTTAGGCGGGTTGCCGCCCACGAGAGGACCGCACTCCGTCATTCCATAGCCGATACTGAGCGGGAAATGGACATCCATCAAGCACTTCTCTACCAACGGATTCATTGCCGCACCACCGCAGAGAAAATAGCGCACATTCCCGCCAAACGCTTTAACGAGCGCCTTACGGACATGGTTACGCACGATATTCATCAGCCCGGGCGTGTACCAACAAGCCTTCAGTATCCACTTAGACAACAGCGGGTCGAGTTTCTGCTTGTAAATCTTCTCGATAACAAGCGGCACGGTGGCGACCATATACGGGTGTACCTCCGCCATGGCTTTGAGCAGAATGCTCGGTGTAGGCGACTTGGTGAGGTAATAGATATGCGTACCGGCACAAAGCGGATAAAGAAAATCGGACAACTGACCAAACATGTGTGCCAAGGGGAGCATCGACACCAGTCGTTGCCCCGGCTCGACAGGAAGAATATCCATAGCGGCCTCCACATTGTTACTCAACGAACGCCCTGTCAGCATCACGCCTTTCGGCGATCCTGTACTGCCACTGGTGTAGTTGATTAGCGCCAACGAATCAGGGTCTACCGAGAAGTGTAATGCCGTAGGTGTAAGCCCTTGGGGGAATTTCTCTGCGAATGCCTTATCGATGTCTTCCTTGGTCGGTACGGCAATACCCTCGGCAGCACGCAAGACGCTATAGTCCGTCAGCGAGAGTACCACAGACAGCCCTTCAAGCGGCTGCGACTGCAACTCTTTCCATACATAAGGACCGACAAAGAGTACCTTAGAATCAGAGTGAGACAACAGTTTTGAGATGTCTTCTGCCTTGAAGTCTTGCAAGATACTGACAATTACGCCCTCATAGGCAGCCACAGCCAAGTACGCCACCACCCAATTGGTACAATTGCGTCCGGCAATGGCCACTTTATCGCCTTTCTTAATCCCCAACTGACGAAACAACGCCTGCAGCCGTTCCATTTCCTCTGCTACCTTCCCAAAAGTATACGACTGTTCCTCCCCATAATTCGTCAATGCCTCATCGCCCCATTGATGTTTCATCACCTCTTCGAGGTACTGCAAATAATGCTTCTTCATACGAAAAATAAGTGTTAGAGAGAGTACAAAAACTCTCGATTATGAGATAAATTGAGCGCAAAGGTACGACATATTTTGCAGATACACAAAAAAGGTGTAATTTTGTAGTCGCTAACAACTTTCCTTTATGCCCCAATCTCTTCCTGGTTGTCTCTCCTCTCTGCCCGCTACACCCTGCAACGAACAGGTTGGTAGTGCCGCAATAGAGGCTCTGCTCAAAGAAAGACTGGAAGACAAGCGTGCCGCAATCGGGCTGCTGCTCACTGCTACGCAGCACAGTTGGGAGGAAGCGTTCTATGTCTCGCTCGCCCGTGCATTCGGTTTTCATACCAACAGCACGCCCTTTGAGCAATTAGCACGACAGACGCCCCTTGCGTACCTCAACAAACACCACGACAGCCTATTCCAACTCACGGCGTTGCTGCTCGGGCAATCAGGACTGCTTGCAACAGCCCATCCTTTGGACGAAGAGGAACAGCAACTGCTTCGAGAGTACGGGTTTCTGCGTACCAAATTCAGCCTGACCCCAATAAACGCCGCACTCTGGCGACGAGCGGGTGTACCTGCCGAAGTTCGCATACGCCAGTTTGCTCGTCTGTTACAGCAGTCGGAGTTTCTCTTTTCTCGTCTAATGGAAGAGAGCGATTTGGAACAAATGGTCAGCATCTTTGCACTGAAGAGCGACACCACTCCGCAGCGAGTAACACTACCGCCCGCCATAGGCAGACGCTCCGTAGAAGTGTTACTCATAAATGTGGTCTATCCCTACCGCTATGCCTACCACCTCTCACGGCACAACATACAAAAAGCCGAGGAAATCTTTCGTCTCTATCGGCAAACGCCCGCCGAAGACAATCACATCATCCGCATTTGGCAGACTGCATCGAAAACGGAACAAGTATTTGGACATGGACTACATACAGCAGCCGACACCCAAGCCGCACTGCAACTCTACAACACACGATGCATGCGTAACCACTGTACACATTGCTTCGACTAACGAAAACTACACGAACTACAATACCTATACGCGTAACACAAACTACGATACACTATGTGGGTACTATTCAGTCTTCTCTCTGCCCTTTGTTTGGGCTTCTACGATATCAGTAAGAAACGCTCGCTGCAACAGAACGGTGTGCTCGATGTGCTGACATTCAGTCTGTTTATCTCGTCGGCAATACTCATTGTGCCATTAGTGCTGTCCCGCTGCGTTCCCAACACTATGCAAGATACGCTTTTCTATGTACCCGTCATAAATGCACACGCCCACTTGATGATACTGTTCAAATCGTGTATTGTACTCAGTTCGTGGGTCTGTGCGTATGTTGCCATTAAGTACCTGCCGCTGTCTATAGTCTCACCTATGCAAGCCACACGCCCTATGTGGACGCTGCTCGGGGCAATGGTGATATTCGGCGAAGTGCTGAATGGTTGGCAGTGGGCAGGTATCCTTTGCGCTTTGGGCAGTGTGTTCGCTCTCTCGCTGGTCGAACACAAAGCAGAGAAAATTCCTGAAGGCTCTACTACTTCAGTCACAGCAACTACTGCTGCCGTTACTACTCCGAAAAGCAAGACACCCTACTATATATGTCTCGCTCTGGCGATACTTATTGGGGCAGGAAGCGGGCTCTACGACAAGTATATGATGCGGCACTTTGACCATAATGCCGTGCAGGTATATTACACTATCTATCAAGCCGTTATTATGGTTGTTGCCCTACTTATCACCCGCATGAAAGGATATATCAGAAAACGGAAACAGGCTGTCCATACAGACTATACGCCTACCACTTCATTCCATTGGACATGGGCAATAGCGGGTATTTCCGTTTTTTTGGTACTGAGCGACTATGTCTATATGCTGGCGTTGAGCAATCCCGATTCGCTTATCTCTGTAGTATCGACCATACGCCGTGGCGGCACGCTCATCGCCTTCCTCTATGGGTTGATAGTTCTCAAAGAGAAAAGCCCCGGCAAAAAACTTATTTGTTTGCTCGGCATCTTCTTAGGTTTACTCTGCCTTGCTCTCGGCAGTTGTTAGTCGTATGCCGACAAAAACAGAGTCTCAACATTGGCGAGATTGCTCGGCAGAGATACTCCGCTATCACTCTCTATACCCATAGACCTACCTTCAGCCAATCGTTCGATACTTACACGCTTTTTATGGTTTGGAGCATACGGCTCCACGAGTATTTTTGCCGTTCTTCTTCTATTCCTCCGCGGAAACACTCCGAGTCCTCACGGGCGCAAAAGTCGGCGAGTGCGTCGGATATTGCCTGCGGGTTAACCTCCGTCACATAGCCCACTTTTCCGTTCGGTACGATCTCTGCCAATCCGCCCACATTGGTCACCAACATCGGTTTGCGGAAGTGGTAGGCTATCTGCGTCACCCCACTCTGCGTAGCGCTTTTGTAAGGTTGTACAATAAGGTCTGCCGCCGAGAAATACACCCGCACCTGCTCGTTCGGGATAAACTCCGTACGCCAGATAACAGGTTGTTTCAACCCCAATTCTTTCTCCAAGGCGTAGTATTTCTCGCTATTGTTGTAGAACTCGCCCGCTATCACCAAATGCACCTGTTCATTTTGCAGACGCGCATCGGCGTACGCACGCAAAAGCAAGTCCAACCCTTTGTACTCACGAATAAATCCGAAGAAGAGCAGTATCTTTCCCGTTTCGGGCAAGCCTAACTGCTTGCGGGCTTCTGCCTTGTCCATGAGGACTCCGAAATGGTCATACAGAGGGTGCGGGTAGAATGCCACTTGCTTAGGATGTTTCTTCGAGATAAAATGCAAGCAGTCATGCCGCACGCTTTCGGACATGGCGACAAACCCATCCACACTGCGGATGAAGTATCGTATCAGCACCCCGTCCCACGGTTTCGGTTCGTGCGGTATCACATTATGTAACACCGACACCACCTTTATGCCTCCCCGCTTTGCGATGCGGGCTATCGTACCCAAGCATGGTGCCATAAGCGGTATGGAGAATGGGACAATGAGCAAATCGGGCTGCATGCGGCGTATCATCCGCCCCGTACGAATCCACGACAGCGGGTTGATCGAGTTCATCACCCGCCGAATGGTTAAGTCTTTCGGTGCGGGGTCGTCGCTGTATTGCGTCTTTCCGGGAAAAAGAAAGTCGGGATACTGCATAGTAAATGTCAGCACCTCCACTTCATCACCACTCGCTAACGCCTCTTTTGCTAATCGTTCGTTGAACGCTGCGAGTCCGCCCCGATAGGGATACGCAGTACCAAGAATAACTATCCGCATATAAAAGATCTACTTTTAGAACACAATGGGGACATATACAAAACCCTGTATATATCCCCATTGAATATCTTGTTAGAGTGTCTTTGCTACCTCTACTTGCTCGAAGGTCTCGATAAGGTCGCCCACGACAACATCGTTGAAGGACTTAATGCTCAAGCCGCATTCGGTATTGATACCTGCTTCCTTGATGTCGTCTTTACCGTGTTTGAGTGAGGAAAGTTCGCTCGTTTGGATAACGATACCGTCACGAATCACGCGGCATTTGTTGCCTCTCTTCACCTTACCTTCACGCACAATGCAGCCGGCAATCGTTCCCACCTTCGATATATGGAAGGTCTGCAGCACTTCGAGTGTCGCTGTCACCTCCTCTTTTATCTCCGGCGACAACATACCCTCCATAGCGGCCTTTATCTCCTCGATAGCGTCGTAGATAATGGAGTATATACGAATATCCACCTCTTCGTTGTCGGCCATCTTGCGAGCCGTGCCGGTAGGACGCACGTTGAAGCCCACAATGATCGCATCCGAAGCCGCAGCCAACAATACATCGCTGTCCGAGATAGCGCCGACTGCCCCGTGAATGACATTGACCTGTATATTCTCCGTCGAGAGTTTGAGCAATGAGTCGGTCAGTGCTTCCACCGAACCATCCACATCGCCCTTGACAATCACATTCAGTTCCTTGAAGTCGCCTATAGCCAGTCGGCGTCCAATCTCCTCCAAGCCTACATGCTTCTTCGTACGAATAGACTGCTCGCGCTGCAGTTGCTCGCGCTTGTTGGCAATCTCGCGTGCTTCCTGCTCCGTTGGCAGCACATTGAATTCATCGCCTGCCTGCGGTGCACCATTCAGACCGAGTATCGTACACGGTTCACCCGGCAGCACCTCCGTTATCTTTTGCCCACGCTCGTTGAACATTGCTTTCACTTTACCATGGAAGGTTCCTGCCAGCACGACATCACCGATATGGAGCGTACCGTCCGAAACGAGCAGCGTTGCCACATAGCCACGCCCCTTGTCGAGCGAAGACTCGATGATAGAACC
The DNA here is from genome assembly GCA_963619585.1 of Azospirillum sp. CAG:239. Lineage (GTDB taxonomy): Bacteria > Bacteroidota > Bacteroidia > Bacteroidales > Paludibacteraceae > Colicola. The sequence goes on along the minus strand of CAVEXR010000029.1, from coordinate 14,857 downwards.
TTTGGCACGACGCTTGGGATTCGCCTTCAAATCGAGCATTTCCGCCTCAAGTAGCACCTTCTCCAATAGTTCGAAGACACCGTCACCCTTCTTGGCCGATATCTCTTGGCACTGGTACTTACCGCCCCAGTCCTCAACGAGGATATTCATATTCGAGAGTTGCTCGCGTATCTTGTCGGGGTTTGCACCCGGCTTATCCACCTTGTTGATAGCAAATATCATCGGGACTCCTGCGGCCTGGGCGTGGTTGATGGCCTCGATGGTCTGCGGCATGACGGCATCATCGGCAGCGATAATGATAATGGCGATATCCGTTACCTTGGCACCACGCGCACGCATGGCGGTGAACGCCTCGTGCCCCGGGGTATCGAGGAAAGTGATATGCTGGCCGTTCTTCAGTTTCACATTATACGCACCGATGTGCTGCGTGATACCGCCCGCCTCACCGGCAATGACATTGGTATTGCGGATATGGTCGAGCAGCGAGGTCTTACCGTGATCGACATGACCCATGACGGTGACAATCGGGCAGCGAGGCTCGATATCTGCCTCGTTTACCTCCTCGTCAGCATTCAACTCCTCTACCACATGGGCACTGACATACTCGGTGGTAAAGCCGAACTCCTCTGCCACGATATTGATGGTCTCAGCGTCAAGGCGCTGGTTGATGCTCACCATAAGTCCCAATGTCATACAGGTACCGATGACCTTGGTGACAGGTACATTCATCATAACAGCCAAATCATTGGCGGTAACGAACTCGGTGAGTTTGAGCACTTTCGACTGTGCTTGGGCCAACTCTTTCTCGTGAGCAACCTTCTCACGCTCCTGCTCACGGCGCTCACGCTTATACTTACCGGTGTTTGCTTTCGTCTTCTGACCTTGCAAACGATTGAGTGTTTCCTTGATTTGGCGTTGTACCTCCTCGTCATCCACCTCCACCTTTACGCTCTTTTTCTTGGGGTCAACCTTGCCTTTTTGATTACGCGCATCATTCACATCCACCTTATTCTGTTTGATACGCTCGCGATGGCGTTTCTCCCCGTTCGGCTGTGTTCCCTGTTGATTTTGTTGGCGAGCCTCCCGCTCTTTCTTGCGCTCCTCTTTGGTCTTCTTGCTCGGGTGTGTAGCCTGATTGATACTACTCAAGTCTATCTTGCCCACCACCTTGGGCGCATTCTTCAGTTCGGGTTTCCCGAGACGGAATATCTCGGGTTGCTTAGGTATTTCCTTGACCTCTTCCTCAACTTCCGGAGTAGCAACAGGAGCGGCTGCAGTCTCTGCGGCTTTGGCTTTCGCCTCGGCAGCAAGGCGAGCCGCCTCTTCACGCTGCAGACGCTCTGCCTCTGCGGCACGACGCTCCGCTTCTTCGCGAGCAATGCGCTCGGCTTTCTCGCGCGCAGCAGCCTCAGCCACTGCTTTGGCTTTCGCCTCGGCTTCTGCTATGCGTTTTGCCTCCTCCTCTTTGGCTTTCTTCTCTGCATCAAGGTCTATTTTCCCCACTACCTTGGGTTGAGGTATTTCGGTGGGGATATGCTTCGGCTCTTGCGGTTTCTCTACCGAAAGGGTCTGCGGCATTTCTCGTTCTTGGCGTTCTTGTGCCTGGCGCTCTGCTTCGAGTTTGAGTGCCATATCTTTGTTGAATTCTTTCGCTAAGAGCAGATACAGGTCGTCGTCAATGCGCACATTGGGGTCGACATTCACGATTTCCTTACCTTGCTTGGCACAGAATTGTACGGCGGTGGATAGACCGACATTGAGTTCTTTACAAGCCTTGATAAGTTTTATTGCCATGCGGATAAGAGTATTAGTGAGTTATAGGATTATTCGTTTAATTAGGATTGATTGTATATGTGGGGCGAAACTGTTCGCTCCACCCCACAGCGGAAATTAGTCGTTCGCGAACTCGGCGGACAGCACGTCGAGCACATGGTCGATGGTCTCCTCCTCGAGGTCGGTACGCTCCAACAGTTCGTCCTTCGGCGTACCAAGCACCTGCTTGGCGGTATCGAGGCCGACCGACTTGAGGGCATCGAGCACCCACTGATCGATTTCGTCGTTGAACTCGTCGAGGTAGATATCGGAATCGTCGCCCTCCATCTCACGATAGACATCGATCTGATAGTCGGTGAGCATGCAAGCCAACTTGATATTGAAGCCACCCTTACCGATAGCGAGGCTGACCTCATCGGGCTTGAGATAGACCTCAGCCTTCTTCTCCTCCTCGTTGATGGTCATAGACGAAATTTTCGCCGGTGCCAAAGCACGCTGAATATAGAGGTTGATATTGCTCGTATAGTTGATGACATCGATGTTCTCGTTGCGCAACTCGCGCACGATACCATGAATACGCGCGCCCTTGATACCGACGCAAGCGCCTACCGGGTCGATACGATCGTCGAACGACTCGACAGCCACCTTGGCACGCTCGCCCGGGATACGGGCAATCTTCTTGATAGCGATCAGGCCATCGTGTACCTCCGGCACCTCTTGCTCGAAGAGGCGTTGCAAGAACAACGGGCTCGTACGGCTGAGGATGATCTTCGGGTTCTGGTTCTTGTTATCAACCTGTACCACTACGGCACGCACGGTCTCGCCCTTGCGGTAGTAGTCGCCCGGAATCTGGTTCTGCTTGGGCAAATACAATTCGTTGCCGTCCTCGTCGAGAAGCAGCATCTCCTTCTTCCACACCTGGTAGAGTTCGCCCGAAACGACCTGCCCGAGCATCTCACTATAACGGATATAAAGGTTCTCCTTCTGCAACTCAAGAATCTTGCTGGCAAGGGTCTGGCGCAGGTTGAGAATCATACGGCGGCTGAACGATTGGAACTCGACCTTATCGGTAACCTCCTCGCCCACTTCTGCCTCGTCGTCAATCTTGAGCGCATCGCTCAAAGCAATCTGGGTATTGGGGTTCGCCACATCGTCGTCCTCCATGACGAGGCGGTTGCGATAGACCTCAAGGTCGCCCTTATCGGGGTTGATAATCACATCGTAGTTGGCATCGGTGCCATACATCTTGGAAATCACATTGCGGAACGAATCCTCCAAGACATTGATAAAAGTCTGTCTGTCAATGTTTTTGAGTTCTTTGAACTCCGAGAAAATGTCAATCAAATTGATTGAATTTTGTGCTTTTGCCATTGTTGTATAGTTCTTTTCTGTTTAATTTACTTAGAATTTGAGGTCGTAGCGGGTGTATTTGACCTCGTCGTAGCCGAAGGTGTGGGTCTGCATCTCGTGCTGCTTGCGCTTCTTGCCCTCCACCTGCACGAGCGTATCGACATCCACCGAGAACGTCGCCTCATCGACACTGACCAACTGACCCCGCAACTTCTTGCCCTCACGGGTCAGCACCTCAACATCGTGTCCAAGATTCTTCTCGTACTGCATACGGCTCTTGAACGGATCCGTCAGGCTGACGCTGCCCACCTCGAGCGAATAGTCGTCAACACCCGCTGCATCCAACTGCTCGACCAAATAGCCATTGAGCGCTGCGCAGAAATCGACATCCACGCCCGTCATACGGTCGACCTCAACCAAAATATCGTTGCTCGACGAAACAGAGAGCGTAATCAGTTCGTAATCGGTGTCGTGCAGATAGGTGCGCACGAGATTTTCGACCAAAGCAGTGTCTATCATAAGGGTGTTTTTAGCGGACAAAAAGTGCGTATTTTTACGAAAGAGAGGGAACCGTCAGGTCCCCTCTTTCATTTCACGCTGCAAAGGTACAACAAATCTTTGGATTATGCAAATAACTTCACTATTTTTCAGTTCTTTTGCTGTATTTCCATAGTTTTCGCACTGCGCATGAAGTACCTCGGTTCATTATTTGTGATTTTATTTTTTATGGAGTGCCCTGTCAAGCGAGGCAAGGTCGGGGAAGGTCTGCCAGCCGAAAAGAGTGGCAGTTTGTCGATTAGTCTCAAGGTCGTCCACGAAATAGTAGGGTTGCGACAATCCGTGGGTGTGAAGATAATCGTCCGCTATATGGTATATCTCCGTTCCGGGCTTGGCGCAATGCAACAGATGCGAGGCAAAGCAATGCGCGAACATCGAGAGGTCGTAGCGACTGAAGACATCCCGCCAATGGAGGTCGTTGTTATTACTAAGCATAAAAAGCCTATAACCCTCTTGGCACCAACGCCGCAATAGAGCGAGCCGCTCCTCGGGAATACCGCCATGCATACGATTCCATGCGTCGCAGATGTCGGCAACCGTTGTCCCCTCGCGGGCGTATCCGAGCAGCGTATCAACAAAATGTTCGGTCGACACCTCACCCAATTCATATTGCGTCATAAGGCTGTGTTCCGTTCCCTCGGCATGGTCGTCCAACCCGAGAACGATCCGCATTGCTTCTGCACCTATCAACTCCTCGAAACGCGCCTTGCAGGCAGGAATGTTGTGTTGCATAATTACCCCGCCCAAATCGAGTATCAATGTCGGTCGTGTCGTACTGTCCAAATATTGTATCATTGTGTTTGTCATCTTCGTGTTCTGTTTTTTCGTTTTTCGGCAGCAAAGATACACTCTCCCTCGCATATACGCAGATACTGCCGTCTTTCCTTTTTTTTCGAAAGACGATGCAAAGATACAACCAAAACGGGCATTTTGCAACAACGCAAATCGATAAAATGCACAAGGAATATCGATTCAAATCGATAAAAACAGTCTAAATACTTGAATATGTGCGGTATGCATTATGGACTTTTTTTCTTCCTTAAAATGCCGTTAATGCAGCAAAAACGCGCACCCCAAACAGAACATGACAATCAGCCACTAATTAGCCTCTTATATCCATACCACATCCATAGCATATCCTTAGCACATCCTTAGCACCTATGACTCTTATAAGGGTTTTGAAAGACTCCTACAGGAACTATAGCACTTTAGAAAACGATGAAAATTCAACAAGCAATGCAACAATAAAAGGAAGACGGTAATTAATAACTGTAACTTTTTTCGTAACGCTCGGACTTGTAGGATTGACAAATTGGCTGTACTTTTGCACTCGATAAAAAACGGCACAAAAACACCCTACAAAACGGAAAAATCTTAATAAAAATCTTAATTAGAGGCAATTTCAAAGGAATTCACCGTCCCCACTCATAGAAAGGGACTGTTGAGAATGGGTGTTTAGGGCATTATACTTTCTGTTTATACAAAAGAAAGATTTACACAATCACTTATACAACATTCGAAACACTTATATAACACCATAAGGGACTCATAGACAATATAATATGAATATAGTTTTACACAAGACAATGGATACAAAAAGATTTAGATTTGACATTTGGAATGGGCTTCGCCGGCTCGCTGTAGGGTGTACGGCTTGGGCTTTGGGTACAATCGGAACAATAGGGACACCCGCGGGCGCAGGAATGGTGGGAGCAATAGTGCTCCTCGGAGCAACGACAGCACAAGCACAACAACTGCCTAATGCAGGGTTCGAGGACTGGAGTGGTGCTGCCTTTGACGGGAACGCTCAGCCTGCGAGTTGGAATGCCAGCAATGTGACCCAATTCGGCTTCAAGTTCAATTTTGCCCACAAAGAAGCAGGGCATACCGGTAGTGCCTCGATGATGGTACAAGACCAGAGCGTGGGTGCAGCAGGTATAACAGAAACCTCGCCGGGCTATTTCTCGCTCGGACAACCGTGGGTGTATGTAAAGAGCCTAACCGCAGTGAGCGAGGCAAGTGCGGGTACAGAAGGCGGTGTGAATTGGACTTACCGTCCCGACACCATGTCCGTATGGATTCGCCGCACGGGCAGCAATGTAACCAAAGAGGACTTCTACCTGCTCTACTACGCATGGTCAGGTACCGCCAAAAGCAGCAAGTACAAAGGCAAGAACGGCAGTTGTACAAGCACCAGCCGCACGAACGAAGAGAGCGATATTCGACAAGCACTCGACGGCAACGAATGTGGTACAGAACAGAAAGTTACGCAGATTGCCGAAGGTATGTGGCGCGAGAAAAAAGAGTACAACGACTGGGTGAATATGCGCATACCTATCTACTATTTCAACAGCGAAACTCCGACGATGATGAACATCATCTTCTCTGCCAGCAACTACCCGAACTTCCGTGCGAACAGCGGACTCTATGCGGGTAACTCGCTGTATGTGGACGATGTGGAGTTAATCTACTCGGCAAGTATCCAAAAGATATTTATAGACGACAAGGAATGGAAAGGTTTCGACCCCAACAGCAGCGAAGAGCAGACCTACTCGCTAGGGCGGAGTGCCACACAGTTGCCAAAGATCGAAGCACGACGCGGTGTCGGCGAACTGACCAATGCACGGGGAACGACGGCGACCTTTGCGGGGCGTATCCTCTCGGGGAAAGAAATAACCATTCAGGACGGTGTAATAGACGGTACACCGACCGTGATAACCGTAAAGTCCGAAGACGGCAAAAGCCAGAAGACCTATAAAATAAAGTTCGTGCGTGAAGCCAGCAAGAACACGAAATTAGCGAGTATAAGCGTGAACGGGACTGCGCTAACGAACTATAATGCAACAACTTATACCTACAACATCGACCTGCCGTACGGCACAACAGAGGCTCCGGTAGTAAGCGTAGAGAAGCAAGAGGAGGAGCAGAGCGTAGAGATAACACAAGCGACAGGCACGACAGGCAAAGCAATCATCAAAGTAACGGCTGCGGACAAGAATACCACGGCGACTTATACACTGAACTTCAAAGTGGCACAGTTGGCAGACAACACGCTGCAAAACATCCTCGTGAACGGAAAAGGCGTAACGGGGTTTAGCCCGACGCAGACCATCTACCGTGTGTCGCTGCCCACCAGCACGACCACCATGCCGAGCGTAGAGGCGGTATCCGCCTACCCCACCGGGGCGCAGACCATATTGTACACTGCGCCTACAACCATAGACGGAGGAACTTACCAGATAAGCGTAACCACTCCCGGTAACCAAGTACCGAAGACCTATAAACTGAATTTCAAATTAGAGAAATCATCGTATTCATACCTCGCTGACCTACAAATGGAAGGTGGATACATCACTGATTTTGAACCTACTACCCTAACCTACTATGTGAACCTGCCGATGGGTACAACCTCCGTACCGACGATACGATACACCAAAGGCGAAGACGAACAGACCGTCAGCATAACCGACGGCGGCATAGACGGCACGACACGCGTAACCGTAACCGCTGCAAGCGGCGACATCACAATCTACAAAATTGTCTGCTCGACCCCTAAATCCGAAATATCTACCTTGGCGGGTATCCGAATCGGAGGCGTTGACCTCGATGGCTTCTCCGCAGACAAGACCGAATACACCTACACGCTCCCTATCGGAACGACCGAACTGCCCGAGATAGAGGCCGTAAAAGGCGATGAATATGAGAGTGTAACTATACTGACCGGCGGTGTAGACGGAACGACGCGCATCACTGTCGCCGCCGGCAACGGGAACACGACCGTGTACCTCATCACCTTCTCCGTGGGACAGGCAACCGATGCTACCCTAAAGATGATTTACATAGACGGCATAGAATTGGAGGGCTACGACAAGACACAACTCGAATATACCATTCGGCTGCCGAAAGGCACAACAAAGCAACCCGCCGTCACCTACACACCGAACGATGAATATCAGACGATTACTACTCGTTCCGGAAGCAATGTGGAGGACGATTACAAGATAACCGTTCGCCCACAAAGCGGGGCAAGCCAAACCTATATTCTGCACTTCAAAGTAGAGACCTCGGAGAACGCCGACCTCACCATGATATACTTGGACGGCGTGGCACTCGAGGGCTTCAGCACGGACAAGACAGACTACACCTACACCCTGCCAATGGGCATAAGTACTCTGCCGACCGTAACTTACGACAAAGCAGAGACGGGGCAGAAAGTGCTGAGTATGTGCGAGAACAACACGCAACGCATTACCGTAACCGCAGAGAGCGGGGCAAAGAAGACCTACACAATTGCGTTCGTAATACAGAAATCGGAGAACGCATTCCTCAGTATGATTTACCTCGACGGCGTAGCACTCGAGGGATTCGAGAAAACCACACTGACCTACTCCATTACGCTAACGGGAACGACCTGCCCGACCATTACCGTGGACAAAGAAGAGGGACAACAGGTAACTATCACCGCACCCTACAAAGCAGGCGTGGCAGCGATACGCGTAACGCCCGAGAGCGGTGCGGCGAACACCTATACACTGACTTTTGTGGAGCAAGCATCGAGCCAAGTACAACTACAGGGTATATCGATTGACGGTGAGGCTCTGGCGGCGTTTGTACCGACTACGACCAACTACTCGCTAACCTATACAGGGACGCTGCCCGAGGTGGGCTACACCGCCGGCGAAGGGCAGACCGTACAGATACTGCGCAACGGGACGGATGTAACACTCTATGTAGCAAAAGGAGACGAGCACACCGCCTACACGCTTCACTTCGAGCCACAACTCTCCGCCGATTGTACATTGGCGGCTATTCTACTCGACGGGGTAGAGATGACGGACTTCAACCCGACCCAAACCGACTACACGATTGCTCTCCCCGCCGGAAGCGAGCCGCAGGTTGTCACCTATCGTAAAGGGGCGGACAGCCAAGTAGTATTCGCAGGGCAGACCGACCGCAACAAGAGTGCTATCACCGTAGTAGCAGAGTCGGGCGCACAACAAACCTACACGGTGAAGTTTGAGATAGCCCGATACACCGATGCCCGGTTGCTCGACCTGCAGTTGGTAGAGCGGGTGGCTACAGAAGGCATACGAGGCGCACGAGCCATACGAACAGGACTGACTTTAGCATTCGACCCCGACCAAACCGACTATACACTATCGATAGCCAAGGGCGCAGAACTGCCGATGCTCGTCTATACGGCACGCGAAGGACAGAATGTACTCGTAGCAGAGACGGCACAGGACGAGCAGCAGGTGCTGATAGTGGCCGAGAACGGCGACACAAAGACCTATACACTTCACTACAACCGTGTACTCTCGAACAATGCGCTATTGGAGGACATCCTGCTGGACGGTGTATCGCTGGCCGGCTTCGACCCAGAGGTGTTTGACTACACCGACACATTGGCATGGCGGACACACATTGTGCCGTCTGTATTCGCTGTAGGCCAACTGCCAAACCAAGAGATAACGACCTATTTCAGTCGCGTAAACGGTACGACACGGATACATGTGGTAGCAGCAGACGGCACGACAAGCAACGACTATACAATAGCGTTCCCTGTACGCAAATCGAGTAACACGGCATTGGAAGACATGTACCTGAGTACGAGCGAAGTAGAGTTTACCTTCTCACCGGAGCAGACGGAGTATGTGGTAGATATGCCCTATCAGTCAACAAGCGTACCGAACCTGCTCTACACCAAAGCGGAGGACGAGCAGAATGTAACCTATATTGCTCGCCCGCTGGGACAGAAGAGCGAGGTAATCGTAACGGCAGAGAACGGCGAGCAACGGACTTACTCCGTACTATTTGCTGAGACGCCGTCGGACAAGCAGAACCTACTCGCCGCACTGACCGTGCGCGAGACGGGAGAAAGTCTTGACATAACCAAAGACTCGATAGAAGTAAACCTGCCGTACGGAACGACTGCACTGAACTTTGACTACGCCAAGTCGTACGATGAGCAGACCGTGTTCGTACAACCGGGCAGTCTTTACCGCCCGACCGTTATCACTGTGCGGGCGAATCGTGGCAACGAAGCAGACAAAGTCTATACACTGATACCCGTACTCAACACGCAGAACCCTGCTGTGCTGACTGGGCTGTCGGTACTCGGACAGACACTCGATTTCAACAAGAATCAATACAGTTATATAGTAAACTATACAGGCGATGGACACACGCCTTATGTAACCTATACAAAGGACGACAATGTAATGGTAACAGTTACGGCAAACGATGCCTGGCACTGGGCAGCAGAGGTAAGCACGAAGGTAACGATAGGCAGTACTGCAACGACCTACAAGAACGCCTACATCATATACTATCACTACCCCAAAGAGGTCATCCCGAATGCAGACTTCACGGAGTGGACAACAGCTCAATATAACAACGCGACCAAACCAACCGGTTGGAAAGTACCAGCGGACATCACGAGTGGTATTAGCAGTTTTGGTGTAACCAACTACACGACAGATGCTGTTCAAAAAGCGAACGAAACTGCGGTATTTATGAAGACTTGGTATGGTTCTTCGGTAGGATATAATCCCCTGGCAGCGACACCTCGTTCCATTCCATCGATTATGACGATTGGCGACTTAGCAATACGCCTCGTAACTTGGAACGATAGCAAGGGGACAACCGGTAGTTTCTCTGGTTATATTCCTTTCTACAACACCCCAGACGCCATATTGGTAAACTACAACTTCGCCTCCAAGTCGGACAAGAACGATGACGCTCTATTTGCGTATCGTTTCTTCGATACTTCTGAGAATGAGTTGAACTTCGACTATGTAGTCAGCAATACGACCTCGGACTACACAATCTATACGCAATCGCTTGACCTTTACGGAAAGAATATCAAGGGTATGAATGTGGCGGTAAATGCCACCAATCAAGCCCAAAACTTCAATCCGGGGGCAAGACTCTACATCGACTGGTTCCGTCTCTCCTACAACAGTAAGTTAAAAGGACTGACGGTGAATGGGTCGAACGCAGGATTGAGCGGAAATGCCTTTAGTATCAACTTGACCAACCCCGAACTGACGGATCTCCCCACACTGGTGTTTACGGGTGAAGTACCCGACCAAGCACAAGTGGTAACCTGGGGTGAAGAGACCGTTAGCGGACAATGGGGTGTGCGCACAGCAACTATTGCCAACTACGCCGAGGATGGCTCGAAAACGGACTATACCCTTAAGGTACGCCGCCCTCTCTCCAGTGAGAAGAACCTCAGCGACCTACTCATTGACGGCACGACTATAGCAGGTTTCGATGCAAACACGAATGACTACACCGTACACCTCGCTTCGACCACGCATCACCTGCCGAGCGTAGAGCCGGTGGCCGTAAGTTCATTGGAGCAAATCACGCTCTCGTACGCTGACTCGGTGCTGCAAATCAAAGTAGTATCCGAGACCGGCGTGGAGAACATCTACACGGTGCGCTTCGTAACCGACCTATCGGACGACACCACACTGGCAACCCTATCGGATGTGGCAGGTTTTGCACCCGCTACACGCGACTACATCTACTCGGGTGAGCGTCTGCCGAGCGTTATTACATTCAGCAAGCAGGTAGCGGGGCAGACTGTGGTTTGCCGTCAGACGCAGGCCGAGTGCATACTCAGCGTAACTGCTGAAAATGGCGCAACAGGGACTTACAGCATTACGCTCCAACAGCCTACCGTTACGACCACGGGGCAGTTGCAAACGCTCGAACTCAACGGGGACATCTACCCATCGTTCTTGAGCGACAAGTACAACTACACAGAGGCACGCCCCGAACGCACGGCATTCGAGCGTATGGCGGCACAAGACTCTGTCGTCTTCGTACAGACTGATGCACACATGCAGTGGCAAGTATACGGCACAGAGGCACACACCTATACCCTCTCCTACCCCACGACACTGTCGTCGAACACCCAATTGGCAGGTATCGTCCTCAATGGCGAGGAGTATGCAGATTTCAACGCCGCCCTCTACTCGTACACGCTGACTACCGACACGCTGCTCCATATCGATATAGACAAAGCCGAAGAGGCACAGCAAGTAGCCATTGCGTACGACACGGCGACTACCACCTACACCCTAACCGTAACGGCCGAGGACGGCACAGTAGGGCGCCCCTATACACTACACCTTACCCCAAGTCTCTCGTCAGACAAGACCCTACTGGAGATCGCACTCGATGGCGAAACGCTTACTGGATTCGACCCTACTACCCGCAACTACAGCGTAATGATTCCCACTGCCGCTGCCAAACTAAGCGAACCGCAAATACCCTCGCTGAACTACACTGTAGCACACAAAGGACAGCGTGTAGAACTAACGACCGGCAAATTGGGCAGTACGACAGACATTGTGGTAACCTCTGAGGACGGCAAGCAAGTAAACACCTACACGGTACTCATAGAAGCAGAGCCAAGCCACAATGCCGATCTGACAGGTATTGTAGTGGATGGTGTGCCGGTATCGCGCTTCGAGGCAGGTCGGCACTATTACTCCACCCGCACCACCAACGAGGAGCCGACTATCACATGGACGGCAGAAGATAACTTCCAGACCGTTACCCGCAGCGATGTATCGACAACAGAGCATGTGCTGCATGTCGTAGCGCAAGACGGCACGACCACACAGGACTATACCATCGAAGTCTTTGTAGAAAAAGAGTCAAATGATGCCACACTCGCCAATATTCTACTCAACGGACAGGACTTTGCGGACTTCGAGCGTGCGCTGAACCCGAAACTCACTTTCTCGCCGCAGCAGAACACCTATACCATCTATCTCCCGACGGGAACAACTATCCTACCCGAAGTGGCAGCCTCACTCAACACCGAAGGACAGCAAGTGGCTATCTCGTCCAACGAGCAAACCATTTACCTCGATGTAACCGCCAAGGACGGCACAACGACCAACCGCTACTCGATGGAGTTCATTGTACCGCTCTCGAGCAATGCAAACCTCGATATGCTCTATGTAGACGGTGACTCGATAGCCGATTTTGTCTCGGCATACTATTTCTACCAAATGGCGTTGCCTATCGGGCAACACAGCCTGCCCGAAGTAGTAGCACAAAAAGCAGAGACGGCGCAGACGGTAACAACAACTCTAAACCCCACCACCAACCGTGCAACGGTAGAGGTCGTAGCAGAGGACGGAACGACCAAAGCAACTTATGTCATTGCTTTCGCCTACACCTACTCTGCTGCAGACACACTCGACATGATATACCAAGACGGGTTGGCGATAGAGGGTTTTGCACCACGGCAGAACTACTACACACTCTCGCTACCTGTTGGCACGACCGCTTTCCCCGAACTAAGTTGGGACACTGCGGACGATTGGCAAACGATAGAGCAAGACACGATCGAGCAGACCGACACCCGTATGGTACGGCAGATAGTCGTAACCGCCGAGAGCGGACGGAGCAACACCTATATTGTTACGCACACCATTCTGCTATCGGCAGTCGATACACTCCAAATGCTCTACATCGACGAGAAACCGCTAAGTGGGTTCAATGCCTCGACACTCGAGTATTGGTACACGCTACCGGCAACGACTACCGAAGTGCCGAGCGTGTACGCACAGGCAGGCGACCGCTATCAGACCATTCAGCAAACCACCGAAGCAGACCAGAGCGAGGGCAAGACATTGGGGCAGAAGAGCATAATCGAGGTAACGGCCGCAAATGGAAAGCAACGCACCTACACGATTCACTACCCGCTGTCGCTCTCATCGGAAACGGCTCTGAACATGATTTATGTAGCAGGCAGCCCGCTGACGGATTTCGATGCCGAGCGTATCAGTTATCGCATCTCGCTCGATATGAACACCACCGATATTCCGATGGTAACCGTTGCGAAGAAAGAGGATGCGCAGACCGTGGATATCCAGATTGCGGACGATATAGTACGCATTATCGTAACGGCAGAAGATAAGACCACAGAGACCTACACACTGACTTTCGTACGCCAAAAGTCGAGCAATATCAACCTCAAAGATATTCAACTCAGCGGCGAGGTAGCACTCGACTTTGAATCCGGACACTACGACTACACCATTGTCCTCCCTTATGGACAGACCGAGTTGCCGACTATCACACCGATAAAAAGCGAAGAAGACCAACAGGTAGAAGTATCCGAGCCGTTGATTCTCGAATCCGGCGAGCAGGTAGTTACCATCACCGTTACAGCAGCCAACGAAGAGGACCAAGGGGCGTATACGCTGACCTTCCAATTTGCGAAGAACAGCGATGCGAGCCTAACTGCCATCTATATCAAAGATGAACTGTTGGCGGGCTTTGCGGCAGACAGCACGGAGTACACTATCTCGTATATAACAGGCACAGACTCAACCGAGTTTGCCACGGCAGCCGATGTGCGTTGCACACTCTCTGACCCAGAGGCGCACTGCGAAGTAAGCGTACTTGAGAACGGGACAGTCCAACTGACCGTAACGGCAGCAGATGGTACGATACGCACCTATCTCATTCATCAGGTTATCCTAAAAGACACCGACAATTCGCTGCGAATGATTTACCTGGACGACGAGGAGTACGGCGATTTCAGCCCCGAACAGGACTTCTATACTTACTATATCGTGGCAGGAATGACGGCACCGAAAGTAACCGCAGAAGCGACTTCGGAGTTGGCGGATATCAGTATCAAAGAAGTGGCCGTAGGCGATACTTGCATCATCATCTGCACCTCGGAAGCCGGCGAGTCACACCGCTACTTTATTTACTTTGCAGAATCGGAGATCAACGATGCCCTCAAGCCAAAGGCAAACGATGTGCTGGTAAAACACCTGCCCGGCTCAACGCAGTTGCTGATTGCTACCACACGCAAGGATGTTTCGTTTGCACTCTATGACACCAACGGACACCGCGTGCAGTTCACAGGCATAGCCACAGCCGACCCGAACGACATCGAGGTGGTTCACGAGGCGGACGGCAGCGAGCGACTGCTCGATGTGAACAACTTGCGCTCGGGAACGATCGTAATGGTTGACCCGAATACGATATACTTCTATGTCTTCTTCGAGAGCGAGAAGAAGCGTATCTGCTCGGGCAAATTGGCGATACGACCATAGAGCATATACTTCGATTTGTGAGAGGCTGTCTAACAAGTTTTGGTTAGGCAGCCTCTTTTAGTGTTATGTTGGGG
>CAVEXR010000028.1:0-29715 GCA_963619585.1 Azospirillum sp. CAG:239 | reverse complement strand
TGGTCGCTGTCGGTCTGCAATATCCATAGGTCGCCTTTCGAGTAGTTGCTCGGCTTGACGATAAAGGTCGTGGACTTGCCGTCTGCGGTCGATTGCGCCTTACCTGCCTCCACGAGTGCTTTCACTGCGTCGCTATCGGCTATGAGGTGCCAATGCCAAGTGTTCTTCACACTGCCGTACCATATCTGAATGTTTGTGTACTCTACACTGATATTCGCCGTGCTGCCATACTTTCCAGAATAGATAAGCAAAGACCAAGTCCCCGTGTCTGGAACAGAGAAAATCTTCTCAACCTTACTCTCACCGATGGATAACAGGGAAAAAATGGATTTGTTTGTGCTGAAATCGTATAGTCCGACTGTGAACTGCGTAGTACTTCCAACCTTGACAACAGACTTATCGCACGAGAATAGTATTTGCGAGGAATTAGTTAAATTGGCGGCGATAACCGTGTAGTTGTAATTATTACTGCTTGATGCCGTAAATGTCAGCGGATTAGCACCCGTGTAAATACTATCTCCGCTCGTTTCAAAATCGTCATCAGCACCTTTGCAGAACCGCCACGACTTGCCCGCATTATCGCTGTCCTCCTCGTAGGTGTTCATATTGGTGTAGGTATCGCCTATATGACGGGTCTTCTCGTTATCGTCAGTCCAATCCACAGCGGGCGAGTTCGTGAGCGTAGGCACGCCTTTCAAGAACCACGCAGTAACCTCTCCGTCTATCTGACTTTGCAGACTGCCTATACTGCTCTGCACACCCGCTATGGCACTATTGCGTGCCTGCTCCTCGGCAGAGATAGCCGCTTGATACTCACCACGCACCGCCTCTGCCTCCGCTTGCGCTGCTGCTGCCGCCGTTACGGCTGCGTCTGCGGTGGATTGAGCCTTGGTAATGTTCGTTTCTGCAAGCCCAAGCCGTTCGAGTATTGCCTCTGCGTCTTCTTCCGTTGCTACACCACCGATAGTAAGTACGCCATTTTCATACGACAAAGCCTTGGTAGTGCCATTCGAAAGGACAAAATTGCCCTTTGTAAGGTCGAAATACGAGTTCCCTGCAAGGGTGGAAATCTTACCACAGATGAGGTTATCGCCATACATATAGGCGTTACCTCGTGTTTCCGTAAGCGAGTAATGTCCTTCCGAATCGGGTGAAAGAATACCCCAATTGAAATAGTAGTACTCATCATCTTCATTTACCTTATGCTGTGTAGGCTCGCATACCCAAGTGGCGTTTCTACTATCGTGAATAGCACACTTGATAGCCACGAAATAGGTAGGATAGTAGTAATCCTTTCCGTCATCGGAAACTTGCGTTAAATCGAACTCCGACAACACACCTGCGGTCGAGGAATTGGCAGGCTCAACCACATACCAAGTCCCCGCAGGTTCGTTCTGTGTATAGACATAGTGGCGCAGGACATCCGTTCCAAAGATTTGGAATTTGTCTTCTGCTCCCGATGATTGCAAGATACGGCAGTTGCTCAATGTAAGCGTTCCCGCTGCCTGCCGTGTCTTATCAAGTTGGAAATTCATACTATCTGCACCAACTTGCATCATCATTACCTGCAAGAATGTTTGGTCGCAAGTGCCGTCTGGGTCGAAGATAGAGTTCTTCAATGCAAGTAAATCAAGATAGCGTTTGCGTGCCGCATTGGCTAATGTTTCCTGCGTCTTGATTATTTGGTCGCCCAATATCTCGTTTTCGGATATGCGGGACATCATTTGCATCCAAGTGGAGGCTCGCGATTCTTCCTTTACCGTTGCAGTTATCTCACGGAGCATAGGAGTAGCATTGTTCGCTACTCTACGGCTCGGCTCATTGCCATTTTGGAGCATTACTCCGTGTTGGCGAGTATTGTCATTGAACTTGATAGACACAGAGTCTATGTTCAAATCGGCATAGTTCAAGTCCTCAAGACCATTAGCGTCCCCCTCTATAATTGAGAGCAAACGCACGCTCACTGCCTCTGTCCTGCCGTCCGAGATATACAGCATAGCAGGATAGTAGTCTTGGCTGTCATTGAATGTTTCGTCCAATATAAACTTGAATACAAATCTACGCCACGATTTGCTATCGCTGAAATCGGTAATCTCCTCTGCGGTATATTCGGGGACGAACCAAGACGCACCTTCTCCGATATTGTTTATCAAAGCAAAGAGAGTGCGGTTACCCTCTGTATCAAAATACGGCATTGTCGTATTCTCACAATCCATTGTAACCTCATAGTACTTATTTGCTTTGAACTCCGTCAGTTGTTGAGCGGGGCAGAAGAAACGAGTTCCACGAGGCATTAAATATGGATTAGTTTTATACTGCGTATAGTCTTCTGTATGTTTGGTACGAACTCCGTATTCTCCCCAACCTACTATGATTGGATTATTTGTCAGCCCCTTTCGATAGTAGTATTTTAATGCACAAGTACTCTCCAAATGGAATAGAACCCCAACACTTCCGTATTCCAAACTGCTCGGAAGTCCCATTATATCTGCTTTATAACTATCTGCATAATATACATCTACTCCGTCCACGATACCAGTTATGTATGAATATCCATAAGGGACACATTTCTCAGTAACTCCGTGGCTACCCGAACTATAACTATATTCGCCAATTCGGATGTCAATTTTGCCATTACTGAACCATATTTCCTTATCACCATTCTTGATACTTTCGGCATCTTCTTTGGAAAGTGGTATCTTTACATAGCCCGTTATTTGTGTGTTTGTAGGGACAAATCCCGTTGTAGAACTTTCGTTTGGATTTAGTCCACCTGCAAGCGGAATAACACTCCAACCCGTTGGGTAGTCATCGGTATAATTAGTGCAGATGTTCTTTTTGATATAAACGAAATCGCGGTATTCTAATGTGTACCAAATCTTCTGAGCGTCTTCGCCTATAATCTCGGTTAGATACAGCGACTTTCTCGATACCAAACCTGCGGTATCGCTGAATGCCGTACGCTTGCTATTGAGTGTCTTAATATCAAGGTCGTCATCTACGACACGCATAATCGCCCCCTCTCGGATTTGTAATCCGAAAGCAGGAATTTGGAGCATACGCACCTTATCGAAATCAAAGGTGTATTGTATATCTCCGTCATCGTTTGCGTCAAGGTACTTGCGAGCCTCTTTCTCCAAGCGTCTTTCAGCAACACGCTGATAGACATCGGGCATATAGATACTTAGGAACACGATATGGTCGCCTGCACTTGCATTGATATAAACATTTGGCAGCCAATAGTTATCCACATCTGTTTCTGTACGAAGCATTTTAATACGCCAATATGCGCCATTCTCGTATGCTTGCCGAATACGGGTTGCGTCCATATAGTCTGCTTCCTCAAAGAAAGTGGGGTTCTCCGAGCCGTCCTCCAACAGAGCGGGAATATAGACATCTGCCAATTTCTTCGATTCACTCTCTTTGCAGACTGTCAATTCGTACCCCGCAATGTTGCCGTCAAGGAAACTTATTTTGCAGGTATCGAAAAGGAATACATAATCCCCGAACCAAGTCTGCTCATTGATTTGGAAACCAACATCACGCAGAAACACATCTACATAGTCCTGCTGTTTGCCTTCCGATACATTGAGGTCTGTATCTTCTATAACTACGGGTGATATATCCACAATAGCATTTACCTCTGTGTCGTCGGATTGGCTGTTCGGATAAGTGTTATTGATACGAGGATAGCAGTATGCCGAATATCCTTGCCGTTGGAAAGTCGTTTGGTCATACGAGGTAAACTCGAATATGTCGGTAATCCAATGGGTGTCGGTATAGTTTATTTGGTGCATCTCTACCTCGTTTTTGTATTTCAACTTTGCGGGGTCGGTAGTTGCACTATCGCTACTGCTCTTGGTATCGATAGTATCAATATCCACAAACCAATCATCTCGGGTCAGCACCTGACCCGAGTCGTCTTGACGCTTATTGCCGACAGTACCCACATAGAGGTCGTGGGTGTGTCCGCACTCATAGCCGCTGTCGTGGACTGCGAAAGCAGAGCCTACTATATAGTCCGTTCCGTGTAGAGTATGAGCAGGTACACGATAGTTGCCATCGCCCCACTTACCTGCCGCCTCTTGTTGGCGTTGCAGAGCCGTTTTGCCGTCTTTGTCTGCATAGAGGATAACCTTTACACTCTTGCCCGTAGCGTGGCAGAAAACGGCTAAGTCTACGGGAGGTGCGCTTTCCACAAGGTGGTTTACTTTTGTTCCGCTCAATGCCTCTACACGATAGCATTGCACACGGGCTACGGGATAGGTATAGTTAGTGCCATCTTCATAGATACTCGTATCACTCTCAATACCGCTACCCATAATTTTAATGCAGTATTGGACTGAACGCAAGTCGCCATAAGTAAAATAACGCAATGACGGATATATCTCATCAAAGGTCTTACTGCCTTCTCGTATACCGAACTTTGCTATGCCCTCAACCGAATCAACATAGTCGGTCTTGCCGTCATTACCGAAAGACGGGAGCATAAGTTTGTTGATATACCGCCCCGATTTCATTCGGTCGGAACAATAAAAGCGGTGCATGTTGCGGTCAGAACCATACGCATACAAACGGGTAATAGGAGAACTCGTACCAAGCGACTTTGTAATCGTGAATAGATTACCGTAGTTAGTCGAGATTGGCAGGTGTGATGTCTTGCCATACTTAAATTCAAATGGGATAGTCCGCAGAACATTGGCGTCATTCACACCGCAGATATAGGGGCGTTTGAACCCTACATATATCCTACGCTCGTTAATCCAAAACTTGGTGTTTATGCCGTCCGTGTCATTCAACTTGACAATAGCCTCCATAACGGAGTTACCGCTAAAATCGAATTGGAATTTCTCCAAAGCAGTGTTGCGTTCTTCATTGACGCTATCCGAGATAACATAGTCCCAATAGTCCACACCTGCTGTACCTTCCGACCCAAATCGCTCACGCAGCACACACATAATTCTATCCATTAGGGTCTTTGCTCCGCCATAGAAAGAAAACTCATCGTAGCCCGTGTAGATAATGTTACTATTGGTAGCCTGCATTAAATCCCGCATTTGCGTGCAGCCCAACTCATATTGGCGAGGATAGAAAGTAACGGTATGCTCGAACGCATTGCCTGCGGACATACTGCTCGCAATCTTCTTAATGGTTGGCATAGTGTAGATATAGAATTTCTCTACAAAGTGTCCGCCCTCGACATTTTCCATTCGTATAAGGTCAGCAATATCGAACTCCACATAGTCGCCTGCCTTAAAATCAATAGGCGTAGGAAACTCAATAGTAGCCGTAATGGAACGCTCACCCATATCCTTGCCGTTATAAGTGCCTTCCATTATGTTGAATATCGCAGTCTTTGTTACAACACCAGTGGTTGCGTCAAGCACATCTCTATATACTTTCATATCCTTAATTGTTGTTTTGTTAATCCAATGTTACATCTGTTGCAGGGTCGTTCACACGGAACTTAACCTTGAATTGCACGCTATCTTTCAGCCCGCGCCTATAAAAAGTAGGCTCTGAACCAAATTCCGTTAGGTATACGCCTTGATAACCCTTACGAGTATAACTATCATAGACTTTGAGCCATTTGCCTTTTATGCGGTCTATAAATGCGTTGATATGCTCGTTTGCCATTCCGTCTTTGGCATAATAGACAAACTCAACCTCCATATCAAATGCACTCTGCATTACCCCTGTAGTTGGCAACCAAACATCTTCTCCCTGCTCATCTATCCAATCTTGTTTGGTCAGTTCTTTTATCTGCGGATACGATATAAATGGGATATGCTTAATCCATAACCCAAACGATTCCCGAGTGCAGAAAGGTTTGTCGTAAGTCATACTATCCGAGTATGCCCCCGCTTGCCCAACCGCAATAAGGAAAGGTATATACACATTATTTGCCATATTACTCCTCCTCTTCTTTCTTTTCCTTGTTCTCGGTATCGGTATTCTCCTCGGTTGTTGTAGTCGTAGCGACACTTGTCTGCTGTTCCAACTTAGCGGCAAACTCTTTGTCTTCACGAATACGAGCCAACTCCTTTTCCTTATCGCTCACAAAGCGGTTAGCATCTACGGCACTCTGTATAGACATTGCACCTGCGCCCATAAGTGTAGCAATCTCATCGGCGTTGTTGTCTATACTGCCGATAAATGGGTCTTGATAGTCAAAGCGTATCTTCAAGCGTTGGAGATTCTTACGCATTTTTGCATCGTCCAAGTACTTGTAGTTGCACATAATGGCAATGATAAGGTTTATCTCCCTGCGGATAAGCGGATTGTAGTCGATAGACCGAATGCCACGCTTGATATACCCAGGCAAACTCATACGCCGCATTGCTTCACCCGACAATGTTCCCAAGCCCATAATGCTTTTGTAACTCAGGTCGGGGGTCATTGTATCGTGTAGGATAGAGGTGAAGAGGTCGCTTTTCTCGTTGTCTATCATATCTCCGCAATCGGGGGGGGCGACAAACTCAAACTTGCTATCTGGACCGTCTAACACAATCACCTTTCCTGCTTCCTCCGGACCAGATAGGCGGTCGTTGGCAATCTCGCGGGAGATAGTAAGATACGGGTCGCCAAAGTAGTTATTGGTGTCGCCTCTTCTTGAATCGACCATTTCCAAACGCTCGATACGCTCTTGTGCGCCTGCCCACTCTACATTTTGGTGGTAGTAAATGATAGGTATCTTATTGAAACTATTATCCTCGGATGTAACCACCCATTGATTACCCTGCTCGCCACCACGCACACACTTGTAGATGATATGCTTGGTATAGACATCAAAATGTTCCTCTATATCCCGCAGGTTTTCGTTTTGCAGGTAATAGCCGACAGCAAACGCAACCATTTCTCCATATTGGTTAATCATTGGGTATAGCCGCTGCGCCTTGCTATTTGCCAATACTTGGCATACCACCTTGGATTCTCCGTCTTCGTTGGTATAGACGCTGTATAACTTAGCAGATTCCGTTTCGCCACCTGCTATCAGTTTCGCCTCACCCATACGCTCATTGAAATAGATTTCTTGCAGGAAATCCTCAAAAGCAGTAAAAGCATCTTCCAACTCCGCCATTTCCTCTGCCTTGTTATCAAGCGTGAATTTGAGCGGGTTGCCAAACATCATAAAATTGATAATCTTGTTGATTATATCTTGTAGAGGTCTTGGCAATTTGCAGGTTTCATAGTCGGGCTTGTTTGTCCGCTGTTTGTCGGGGCGTTCGAGTACTTTGTGCGTCTTTGAATCAAGTTGTTTGATTGCAGCGTCTGCCTCGTCTGCGTGAGTGGCAAACATCATTCGTGCCGTATCAACCTCTCCACTTTCGAGGTAACTTATCAGTTTGGAACGCAAACCCGTATGTTCCAATGGGAGATTACGCCCTTGTTGGAGTACCTCAAGGCGTTGTTGTTCAATCGTATTCATAATTATCAATATATAGTGTTATCAATGACCAAAGCCTGCCCAATGGCTTTCCGTTGTATTCCTTGTTCTACAAGCACGGGCTGTATCGAAATCTTATGTTGCAAGACCTCATTGTATGCGTTTACGGCAATATCATCATTGCAGCAAAGTAAGTCAGTCTGCTTATTGATACCATTATAGACAGTTCCTCTTGTGTACTTTGTGCAATTGGCAATAATAATCACAGGCACATTGTTCTTGTAGAGGAAATAAAACAATGCTTGACGCATAGCCACATTGAGAGAGCAGCGTGTCGGCTGTTTCAAAACATCAATGAATTGGTCTGTTGTCATAGTATTTAGAAATTTAATCTTAATTCTTCTTTGGTGTAGCGACTTTTCACCCCACTATTGGCACTCCTCTCGCTCATTGTGGCATATCGAGCAGCGTCTATTCCATGGTTAAACTTATCAATAGGCATATTGGTAAATTGGTCGTGTCTGTCCTTTTGCCAACAATAGTTATTGAACTCTTTGATTAGGTTCACGCTTGTTTTGGTGATATGTATCTTGTACCCCTGCATTTTTTGCAAGCCCTCGATAATGGAGTTGGCATATTTCTTCACGGGACGGACATTAAGCAAACCATTGTCTTCGAGGTTCTGTATGTACAATGGATTGGCACTATCGACAAACTTTTGTATATCGTTGTAGCACATTAACCGCTTTGCCACCTGCTGCTCGTTCAATCCCCTCTCGTAGAGTATCTCGTGCAGCCACAAGTGTTGTACACCACCTATCTTAGCATAGAAGCACCGAATAGCCGCCGTAGGGTCGCCACGCCCTGAGTAACCAATATCCAATCCGATACGCTGCTTTCGAGTGTCTGCGGTAATCTCAATGGGTATCTCCTCAAAGCGGCAAGTGTCCCAATTCTCTTTGGGAAACACCAATCCGTCCACGATAGCAAACTGCCCCTCACCGAATATCCGCCACAAAGCGGGGTTGGTGTATTTGTAGGACATAATCTCATCTCGGATTGCCTCTGTAAGGAAAGGATTGTCCTTGAAAGTCGAAATGAAATGGTAGGTATCGTCAGCAGGCAAACGCTTGAATATCCAATGCTCCTCTGTGAAAGACGGGTTGAAGTCCATTAGTGTGAATAGGCGGGTACGCATTTTCAATTGGTTGAACTCCCACTCGGATAACTCGTTCGCCTCGTTGCAGAATAGTATATCACGCGACGGTCCACGAACCTTTTGTTCGTTATCAGCCGTAGCAAAGAACTCCATTACGCTGCCGTTCTCGAAAGTGTAAGTCATTTCCGTCTTGTTCATACGCTTTGCGTCATACAAGCCCATATTACACATTATCTCTATGAAATCACGGAACACAGACCGTTTGAGAGAAGGTAAGGCAAGACGCACAACCGATACCAACACTTTCTTGGAAATGCAGCATTGGATAAGGAATATGATGATATTGTAGGTCTTGCCGCTACGAGCAGACCCTTGCAATGCTATCAACTTTTTCTTTTCACTCAATCCCTTGAGTATGTTGTTGTAGATATTGCCAATAATGTCTATATTCTTTACCTCTTTACTCATTATCATCCATTAGTTCCTCGATAAAACTATCAATGTCGAGTGTACTGCTATCTGCTTTCTCGGCAGTCGGCTGTGCAGGTGTTTCCACCACTTGTGCTTGCGTATCCTCCACTGCCTGCGGTTGTTCAATAGCATTGTTTGCACCACCGAGCAAAGCATTCATAACATTGCCGACAGACCCTGCTGCGCTATCGCCTACGATATTGAACTGCACGGCAGTCGGTTTGTTTGTATCATTCTTTGATATTTTCTCGGGTGCATACAAGCCCAACAGTTTGCGTTTCTCCTTGTGTAGTTCATTTATATGCTGCAAGAATTTTATCTCGCCTGCGGTCGTGTTTTCGTCCTCTATAATCTCGGTAAGGTCGAAAGTGTTCTCACCGATTGCACCCTCGCTTTTTGTCGTACGACTGCGCTTGTTCTTAATCCCTTTCTTGCTGAACTCCCACGCTTCCCACGCCTCACGCTCTTGCGTATTGATAGACGCTAACTCCTGCGCTATTTGGTCTTCCATTTGGCAAGCAGTTTCTGCTCGCCATACCTTACGCAACAAAGCCTTGCAGACACGCACCTTGTTCAAAGTCCAATTTATCTCATACTTTTTGTTTACCACATCAAGTATCTGCTTGTCATTGAACCCCTTTGCGACCAAGTCGGAAACATAGTACGCCACGGCACTCATTTGGTCTGTACCAAAGAAAGTAGCCATAGTGGTATTGCGCTGACGCTGTAATACCAATGTATCATCATCGGTGGCACGAGTGTCTATCATACCAAGGACTTGTTTGTCTACTCCGACTACTGTTTTGGGTTGTTTTTTAGGCATATTCTGTCTATAATTATTTCACGCTGCAAAAATACACAAAACAAATTAAACTTGCAATAGCATAAAACGAAATTATTCGTTTAGTATTCGTATTTTTTATTTACAAATCCGTATTATTTGTTGCAAGTATCGTGGAATAGTTGTAAATTTGCACAGATTTTAATTCAATTTGAGTATGATAGAAAAGAAAATGTTCACAATCAACATTGAGATTGGCGGAGAAAAAAGTGGTTTGGCTATGGATTTTTATGCTCTACTTATGCAGGGGCAGGACAACCAACACATTGATTTTATTCATTGTGAAGAAAATGGGGAGATGTGCGACCCCGTAAGCGCATTGTATTTGAACTTGGTAGATGACAAAGTAGGCTTTACCTACGATATGCTGTTTGTCAACCTACATATAGACAACAAAAAGCAAGTCGGAGAATACAACTATTGCTTGGAGTGTTCATCCGACTTGCTTTCTTGCAAGATATATATTGCTGAATACGAATTGTGGACGAAAGAGGGTGAGGATTTATTTGCCTAAATCTTTCAGCAATGCGTTGCCGTCTATGGGGGCTTTGGATAGGCTTATATTCAACCCCATAGCGGCTAAACCGCCCTCTTTGATTTTCTGCTGCCTACTATGAGAAATATCTATGAGCATTTTCTGCTCCTCCTCTGTGTAGGTTTCTTTGTTATGATATTTGATATGCGGCAGGTCTGTCAGCATTAGTTCGGTCATTGCTATCGGCAGGCAACGGTAGCCCCAAAATGGTATCGTAATCAGCCCACCGAGCAGAACCAACGGTTGCGCTAAGGCTGGGAACTTTTCAAAGACTGATGCTCTCTTGCCAACTCCAGTTCTTGACGGTATTCCTCGGCTTCTTTCTTTGTCATCGTCGTCGTCATCGTCGTCATATCCATCAGTAATGCCATAGCCATATAGTATTCCTGCGGCTGTGCTTTTTTTTTACTCTCTATGATTATTTTGAGGTAGTCATTGGCGTTTATATTGGCAAAGTAGTAGAGCCAACGCCATTTTGCCCACCATAGCAGACGCAGTCCAAAGTAGTTATTCAGTAGAATAGCCGCAAGGGACTTGGCATAGAAACGCCGTGTAAGGCGGTTGCATTTGTTGAGTATCTTATCGTCCACCTCTTTCCCCTCTTTCAACTCGTACTTTTTCTTGACTGCCTCATATTCCGTGATAAGGTCATTGAGTTTGTCTTGGGTGTCGGGGCGCATCCACCCTATCTTGACAACCTTTCCATTGTCGAGTGTAATCTTGGTCGGCTTATTGCCAAGCAACTCTGCCAACTGCTCCTTTGTCTTTTGGTCTGCTTGTTTGGGTGCTTTCATTATGTGTATGCGTATTGGTTGTAAAAAAGATAAGGTGTAGTATCGAAACGCTACACCTTATCCCATTTTCAAGACAGATTAGACTCCCGTAGTAGCAGGAGCAGAAACTGCCAAGTAAAGCATTTGGTTCTTCTCGTTCTCGGGAGCAAGAACTTGTCCGCTCATCTTGAACACGAATACCTTGTCCTCTTGACTGAAAGACAGAGTAACTTGGGCGTGCGAGAAGATGATAACTTGGTTCGTGCGGGTTTCTATCATTACGGACATATCGTAGATAGAGCCGTCCAACGAGAAACCGAAGAGTTGCTTGCCGTCAATAACAGCGTCTGCAATCTCTTGTACACCAGAGGTGTTCTCGTCTGCGTCGTATGTACCAAGCCATTTCTTGATGTCAGCCTCCTGCATAGACGGCAGGTTTGCCTCAAAGGTGAAATCACCTGGCTCGGAGGTAATGCCGATAGGAGCGTCAAATTGGTCTACATTGATTTTATCCAACGATGGAGCATCCTGCGAAGCACTTACAGAGCCACGCAAGGTCAAGATTGGGAACCAATCGGTGCTGCTCAAACTATCAGAGATTACGGGTTCACCGCTATCTCCGTGTTTCAAGAGGTAAACCGCCTTAATGTCCGCTACTGCTTTACCCGTCTTCAAGTTTGTGGGTAATTTTACATTAGTTGCCATAATAAACAAATGTTTTGTTGTTATTACTTAGATTTTATCAGTTTCCGAACTCGACCTCCTTGTCTGCAAAGACATCGAATATAAACTGATATTCGTGATTGCCAACTTCATCAGAATAGTAATCTACCTGCTCCACATCAATGCAGTGCATACCCGCTGCCTCATCGTTTTTCTCAAACTCATTGAGAAAGACCTTGCAGGCATTGTCGAGTACATTCATATCTGCCACGAATTTCTTTTCGTCTCGGCAGCCGATATAAACCGTACACTCGCCACGATAGAACGCATTTAGGTCGTCTATTCCATTTTGAAATTCAAACACTATATAGGTGCGAATAGACCGCAGTTTTGTCGTATCGCCAAATGGTTTCCTGTCCTGAAACACTGGACCGATATTCAACCCTACGAGCCAATCGTAGATATATTTCATTATTTCGGATTGTGATTTCTTTGCCATAGTATTATCCTTTGATAAATCGACCCGTTTTCAAATCTCGATTGAGATTATAGCAAGTGCGTTTAACAACAGCGTTTATCTCTTTCTTATAAATATCACTTGCTATCTGTTTATATCCCTCTCTCTCCTTAAGACTTAGTACCTCGTATTTTTTTTCTACAAATTTACGATAAGGGGTTTCGTTACCAATTACAATACTTACCCCTTTCGACTTCTGAGATGTGCGCAGTCTTGTTTTGGGTAAATACCAATGTGGTTGTGAGGCATTACCAATTCCGATTCCTTTTTCTATGGGTCTTAATTCACGCCAAAACTCATCTCGTTTTTTCTTTTTTCCAATAGAATCTCGTCTACGGTACACACTATGTTTTCCGCTTAACCCGCCTAAACCTTTTACTTTGTGATTTTGTTTTGTAAGTCGAAAATAAGTGTGTGATGTATTATTCGGTCGTTTGAAAATATCATAACTAACTCCCTTTTCTACGCTGATTACTATTGGTGCTTTTATATTGCCCGCTCCTGCCTTTGTTTTAAAGAGATAGTAGGCTTTTCTGCTTGAAATCTGTACTATATACGAGCGTGCAAGATTTCCAGACCAATGGTTATAATTTCCCACACGATTAGCCCGTCTTATAGTTCTCTCCAAGATAGCAGACGCTGTTTTGGAGGCTAATTGGCTATCCTCAAATGTTGCATTTACACTGTTCTCTAATTCACTCCAATTCTTTATCCAAGCGTATGTATTAAATTTATTTCCCATTACTCCTCCTCAGGCATATCAGCCTCAATCATTTCTTCCTTGACTATTTGGAAATATAGGTTGCACACACGATTGTATCGTGAGAAATCGACCACATATCCAACCAAATCATAACTGCCCTCGTCTTTGGGGCTTGTGTGGTAGCGTATGCCTACCTTGTACCCTTCGCCTATATCGGGCATACTGCGGTTAGGAATAACGACTTGGAAAGTATTATCCATAACCTTATTGGTGCGAAAAGCCGATTTCTTATCGAGAAAGCATTTGCACTTACCGCTATACACCTGCTCGTATTCAACAGCCTCGTAGGGGTTGTTTGATTCGGCAGGTTGTAGTATGACAATATGGTCTGGGTGTAGTTCCATTACCAAATAGGTGTTTTGTCTATTTGCAAGGGTTTCGTTTCTTCCTCTTCCTCCTCGGGCTTGGTATAATGGGATATTCTATCCTTGATAGCATCCACATCATATTTCAGGGTACTACCGTTGTCCGATTCCTCTTTAAGGGTTAGTACTTGGTACAGTCCGTCGAGAGTTGCTTTTCGCAATATCTCTTTATGCTCCGACACTTCGTATGAGTTCTCGACATCCTCAACACCTTGTTCAAGGAGCAAGATGTTGAGGGTATCGTCGGGTAACTCGTATGGATACATCTTAGCACGAAGTACTTCGATGAGTGTCATAGTTTTTTATTTCTGAGTGTTCAACACAAAGATATTGTCAATCGTGTCCATGGAAGGAGCAGCGGTGATAGACGCTTTGGTAATCTCGCAGTAGTTCGTGTTCTCACGCTCACCTTGGGTGAACTTGCGAACCTCGATACGACCGTAGTTCGAGTACTTAACGCCTTCGGATTCCATACCGAGTTCTGCGTCGCTTTGACGAGTTTCGATAGTACCGATTTGCTCCTCGGGCAGGAATACCAACTGACCTGTTTTCCACGGGGTTTGCGTTGCGAGAGAATCGCCGTTTTGAACTGCGACTTTGCGCTCTACAACCTCGAAGACAGGATAGCCGTTTGCGCTCAGCCAATCGTTGATTATACTCTCCGACAAAGGCTTGGTAGGATAGAGCGTAGAGTTGATATAACTCTGCATAGCCTTGGTCTTGCGGATATAGTTCATTGTTTGGCGGTCTACAAGGATTTTCTTCAAATCCACGATAGAGTTCGAGGTAATATCGTCAATCTCTTTCAGCGGGTCGATGATGTCCTTGTTTGCCTCTGTCCATTCGTTGCCCGTACCTACCTCTGCGTAGTTGCTCGAAGGCATACCGAAATCGATAGTCTTGCCAACGAAAGGCGACTGCGGGTCGTTCTCGGCGGTAAAGGTGAATTTACCTGCGTTCGACAGAGCCGAAAGGATAATGTAGTCCAAACGGGCGTGAACACCATTTACAGCCTCTTTCGTGATACCAAATAGGGTATTGGTGATATAGTCTATCACACGCTCACGATTGTTGTCTGTAGCGGTATTTACGAGCATTATCATCTCTCGTATTTGGTCGGATTCGAGTTTGAAGGAGTGAGCGTGTGTGAACATACTCTGCTCGATAGACTCAAAGCCTTGATTCATACGGAGTGGTTCTGCGGACTTGCCGTCGATAGTGGATGCAGCGATAGTCAGGTGCATTTTACCGAGGATAGTCTTGAAATTACTCAGTGTATGCGGGGTTGCACCATACACAAAGTGCTTTTGCCACCAAGGCTGACCGAAGATTTCAACCTCCTGCTTGGATGCTTCTTCAAGGCGGTAGCGTACACGCTCTGCCGCTTCTTGATAAAGTGAACTTTCAAAGAGTGTCATAGTTTACCTCCTTTTACTGAATAGTGAACAAAATAGTCGGGCAGCCTGCCAAAAGGATAGAACCGGGGAAGGCAGTCTTGTTGAGATATTCGGCAGGATAGTGTACTACATTTTGCAGTACTACTGCTGCGTGGGTAGCCGAGCAAGTGTCGTGCAGTTCGTCAATGACTGCCTCTGCTGCAACAATGCGGTTCGGAACATCGCCCGAGAAAGCATCTGTAGCGATAGTACCCTCAACGAGAATATCTCCTGCCTTAATGGTCGAGGCAGCAGTCTTGAGAACAATCTTATCCTCGCTTACGGTTGCTACATTTACTGCGGTTGTACTACCCGATATAACGCAAGCAGCACCTGCGGACAAAGTGTGTCCGTACTTAACCGTCAGCGTCTTCTTATCAGTATCTACAGCCGTTACATAAGCATAGTGGCAGACCTTTGCAGTCTTTGCTGCCTCGTCCGTCACAATAGGAGTACCCTGCGGAATTACATCACCTACACTGACATTAGTGAGTTTGTAACCCATAACATCTTTCTTCGCAGGCTCAATCCAAAAAGGATTCATAAAACCACGATACTCCGTCTTCTTATAAGGGAAATTTGCCATAAGAAAAAATTATTTGTGGTTATACATTCTGAGCAGATGACTTCTCTTTATACTGATTAACCCATTCACGAGCCTTGGCACGCTCCGCCTCTTCTTTCGTCTTCTTGGCAATAGCATTACGCTCCTCCGAGCCAACTTTCGCCCCAGACTCAATCAAAGTCTTCTTAATCGCACCTAACCTGTTTGCAAGCGCAGCGTCATCCATATCGGGGGACAGATTGGCTTTCGCCAACTCCAATAGGTCGCCTTTCAAACCAACAGCCTTCGCAGCACTATTCACACGCTCATCAAACGACTTACGAGCATTAGTGCCCTCCAACTCGGCTATCTTCGCTTGTAACTCAGCCATACCACGCGCACTCTCCTCCCGATACTTAGCAAACCAATTCGGCTCACTATCTTCGTTAAGATTATCCACGCTAACTTTAGGGTCGGCAACATTTCCACCCTTAACGCTCTCCTTGGTCGCCTTGATAGCATCACTGACACGCTTGTCCGCATTGCTCTGAAACGCACGCAACATATCACCAGCACTCTTTACGCGCTCAGCAATAATCTCGTCCGCTGCGTCTTCCGACAAACCGACAATAGCCATTCCCGCTACACAATTCAACACCTCCTGCGGAGAACCTAAGTTTGAATACTGCTCCTTGAGCAGATTCGCCATCTTTTCTCTCAATTCCATTGACTTAATCAAATTTTTCCGCAAAAATACTACTTTCAAACCACTATTCTCAATAAAACCAATCCAAAGATATAAACATTAACCTGCTCAATAAATCCAATCAACACGCTGATAATCACTACAATCCAACACGATTATAGTGTACAACAACTAATTTCGACCCCTACAACCAATTCCCAAATCCTTTTTTTTCAAAAATTTTTTCCAAGACCAATCCCACCACACAAAAAGGGGGGGGTACTCACAACCTATCAAAATATATGACACAAAACACGAGGCTCACGCGTATGAAGTCCCCTTGCCCTCCCACGCCTGCCTGCGTGGGAGGTGTTGCACGGGGGTCGTTTGTCTGTAACTTACTGAAATACAAGCAAATAAAAAATGTATTTTTTTGAAAAAAAATCTTTTTTTCGTGCTTCAAACATAGTAAAGAAGCCGTCTGAAAAGCAGTACTTTTGCACCGTCTTCCAAAGAGGAGGGCGTGACCATTGACATTTTGGAGAGAAGCGGCGGCAACAACAACGCAAACGCAACGCACGACGCATATCCATGCGATGCCATTCGGCTTTCGTGTTGCGTTGTTATTGCCGCGGACTAACTTTCAAAAGCCTCGCGCGGCTTGCGGTCTATTGTATTGCAATAGATGCCGCGCGTGGGAACACATAGCGACGGCGTGGGAAAAATCCCCTTGCAAAGGTGCAAAAACGCCGTGTATAAACGCGAATCGCCCCCAGACGGTGACAGAGTCGGGGGGCGTGCATAGCAGGCGTGCAGGTGCCTGCATAGTTTTTACAACCTAAAAAAATACATTATTATGCGTAAAATATGTGTAATTTTCGTATTTGGTAAATTTGAGTTGCGCATCAGTTTGAAGCGCAAATAATTTGCCCAGGGGCGGGGTTAATTTGCAGCCGCCCGCCCCTGCTTTTAGGTTGCGGCGCAAAGGTACTGCAAAAAAACGAAATACACAAATTTATGTGCTTTTTCGTTTTGTTTGGTGGGCGGGGCTGATTACTCCTCCCACTATCTAAACGCACTGACAAGCGGTGCAAATTACTTTACAACAATTGAAAGGAGTCGCCTCTGAATCCTAAACGGGGGGCAAAGTATGAAAACAACAAACAAAAACATCAACGCGACAAAAAAGCCGACAATTTATGTCGGGTTATATCAAGAGATAAAAGCGGCGGCACAAACGCCGTCGGCGGTGGTGAAAAGTTTTTACAACGCCGCCCTCTCCATAAACGGCGGCGAATATGCAGAAATTTACAAGGAGTTATTGGGAGATACAAAGAACGACTTTTGCGCAGAATGGACGCCAAAAGTCGTGACGGCTTTTCAGGCGCAAAGCCGCTGCAAAAATGTAAGTCTTTTCTTTGTTTGGCGGGTCGTTTATAAACAAGGACTCGGTGACTATCTAAAAACGGCGAAAGCGGTTGCAAAAGCCACAAAGAATGCCGACGGCAAAAAGGTAAAAGCCCTCGAAGCACTGGAAGGACTCGGCGAAGCCACGAAAGCCACGAAAAAGAATAACAAGTAACAGACGGGGCGGGGGTGCGTGCCTGCAAAGGGTGCGCACCCACTCCACAAACGCACAAAAAATATGAATAGAGATATATTGTTCGTCTATGCCGAAAGGCTCGACGAGATTAGGTTTGCCGCAAAGTGCGGCAAAGCCGTTAGACTCGGACTCACTCAGTCCGATATGCCGCACTTCGGCATATACTACTTGCCACACTCACGCAGTGTGGATGGGAATGCTGTAGAGGCATTCAAGTGGGCGGCAGCCCGCCCAATGAAAGGGCGTCGTGCGTTGCTTAAGTTGAGCAACGCAAACCTCGGGAGGTACTATCTCAAAAACCGCCTGCAAGCGCGGTAAGCGGCTTTTTGCAGGCGGCTGAATAGGGCGACCGCCTCCCCGTTTTTTGCCCTGCAAAGTGGCAAAGAATGCGTTGCGCTTGTTATGCACTTTGTGCATAGTGTGCGCAAATACGAATACAAACTATAAAAAATAAACAATATGGAAAACTATATAAACGAAATTTGCACCCTCTGCGCGTTGTGCGCATGGTGCGCGTGTGTAGTTTTCGCGGTTGTGTTGTACATCTAACAACGACCGACCGCGGAGAGTGTGTACACGCATACACACACATATATACACACACGCCCCCCCCTTATAATCCCCCCCCCCGTGAAAAGCGGGGAAAATAACGAATAAGAATAACTAAAACAGAAAAATACAAATGAAGATTTTTGCGGAAAAAAGCCTCAACAATTTCGAGTTTTGGGGCGGTGCTGCGGACAACGCAGCAAGTTTGAGCAATAGCCAATTGGCTACGCTGGAATGCATCCTCGAGGATTTATACCCCGACGGTATTGACGCATCGGGGTTAAATGACCTCTTGTGGTTTGAGTTTGACTCCGTCAAGGAGTGGCTCGGAATAGAGGACGAAGAAGAGGAGGAGGAATAGTATGCCGCTACGAAAGACGAACAACCGTCCGCCTCGGTTGGTCGGGACTGGAGTCCCTTTGTGGCGGTTGCGTTTGGACGAACGGACGCAAGAATACAACCTCACGCACACTAATGAGCGTGGAGAAATTATAATCGAAATAGAATAACGAACGAATAACGGCTGCGCTAACGGCTTGACGGGCTACAAAATGTATAGTATATTAAACAGACCTCTACAACTTACAGAGGCACAATATCGAGAGTACAAGCGTGAATACAATAGGGCGGAGGAAGAACACGCACCGCATATCTGTGTGCGCTTGAAGAGTTTTAGACTTGAATACTACAACGAACAGACCGGCGAGGTCGTTAGTCGTCACTATTAACCAAAACACAAGCATATGAAATTAACATTTTTCGAGGCGTGGGACAATGTGCGCGACTTGTATATTTCCTACCGCACCGCATCCATCACCTACAAAGGGCGAACAATTAGCAGCACATTTAATCCGGGCGACTTTGATATACTCAAACGATACCCAAAGGAGGAGGGCGCACCGACGACCCGTGCAGAGCGGAAAGAGTACCGCGACTCCTATTGCTGGATTTGCGAACGAATAGTAATTGTAAACAAAACGCATCATGACGGACAAATTAAATGAAAACGACTAATTGCAAACAGGTAATTGAATCAGTACAAAAGTACTTATTGGACTATATAGACGACTACAAACAAAGTGAGCCTGAATGGGCGAACGAGCCTAACGAGGTGGTCTTTGTTCGGATGATAGACGAATATATAAATAATTACGGGGCGAACGACTTTTCGTGGCGAACGCCTCGGAGAGTACTCATCAAACTTGTGGAGGGCGGGTCTTTCGATTGTTACTACTCACAAGTAAATGACAGACTCACAGAGTGGGGACTCAACCCAGAGAGATACCCAGATGAAAAGAATTGGGAAACCTATACGAACCTCATCAGCAGGGATGGGGAAAGATTGTACAACAAAATAAAGAAAGGACTAAAGAAATGAAAAAGCAGACAGTAACAGGGCGTGTTGTAAATGTTGAATGCGCTGGGACAAGTTATATGGGTAATCCATATTGGAAAATCACCATCGATACGGCTGATGGGTATTTTAGGGGCAAAACAACCCCGAATGGTTGTTTGTCGTACGAGGCGGAAAACTACTACCGCCGACAAGTTACCGCGACTTATCATATAACAAAAACGGGGCGAATCATAATCGACGACCTCGAAAAGAACGAACAATAACTAACCAAAAGGAGGAATCACTATGAAACCGAGAGTAATTAAAAGAACCCTCAAACATTGGGGGTGGAATAGCAATTTTTTATTTAGTCAGAATGCCTCGGGCGAACGGGGGCGCAAAGACTTTGAACGGCTGAAAAAAGAGTACCCCGAATTTGTGGAGTTACCTTTTTGGGCGGACGACTTTCGTAGTGTCCCCGAGTCGCACGGCTGCGAAAAAATAGTAGTCTATGCGTGGCGGTGGCGAGGGGAATGGGCAGACCCTACAAAGGAGGTGTTTGCACGGCTGTACAAGCCACAAAAACGGGAGGTGTAGTATGTACGATTATGCAATACTTATCCCGCCCGAATGGGGGACAGAACGCCTGCTGAAGATGCGGGAATACCTCACGAACGAGGACTACGAAATAAACTACTAAAAGGGAAAAATACTATGTATCAAATAATTAAAAAACGGGGCGAACACGGTCGCCCCGTAGTGCTGAAAACCTACCCGACCGAGGAGAGCGCACGGCAGTATCTTTCGAGTATGAACGATGAGATTTTTCAAAAATGTATCCACGCCCAAACGCCCGAACGGCAATACCACACTGGGAGTTTTTGGGGAACTCTCCTGACTTATTACACACCCTCTTTGCAGTCGGTGTGGCTATATATTGAGAAAACGCATAACAACTAAAAAAAACGAATATGAAACGAGAATTTAAGTTTATTGATGCATAGGAAAAACTCTGTAAAATCGAGATAGAGTACAGGGATGTACTATCTATCTGCGGGGACGCTGGGACTTGCTACGGGCAAGTATTGGACGAAATCAAGCCCGCCACGAAAGCGCAAGAGGACTTGCTACACTTTTGGGAATTGTACCACCTGCGAGCCTACCCCGCCGACGAGTTAAACGGTATAATCATCGCAATCGAAGCCGAGCAGGAGAAACGGTATCTGGACGCTTGCCGCGACTTCCTCGAACGAGATATGTGGGTGGACGCAGTAACGGCTGGCAATACGGATTTAGGCTACTACGAGTGGTGCGACGAGGTAATTAAAACAGACGGATGCGGTATGCTCAATTCTTACGATGGAAAAGTATCTATTGAGCAGGTAGATGGTGCTGAATACTATGTAATCCGCCAACAATAAAACCCAAGAACGATGAAAACAATACACAAACAACCGAGAGTGCCTCGGACACGGGCAATAGAAATTGCCGCAAACCACAACAGAGTACCGAGAGAGGTCGAACGATACACCGACAGCGAACTCCGAGAGGTGCTAAAACAACTCAAACTAAAAGCAGATTTTTAACCAAACGAAAGGGACTAATTATGACCTACACAGAACGAATCAACAACCTCCGCAATGAGGCGGTGGACGAACTCAAACGATTACTGAACGCCTACGGCTTTGGCAAACACAAAACACTACTCATCAGTGATGAATGCGAGGAACTAATAGCCGAACGAATGTTCGCACAATACGACTTTCCCGTGGCACTCACAATGCGCTCGGAAATGCGGGCGGAGTGGTTTGTACTCACAAGCGACAAATACAAGTCGCACAAGGAAATTGCAATAGACGCAACGGACGACCTCTGCATACTTGCAGACTATTTGAAAAACTTATACGAAAACAACTAAATAAAAACTATTATGGAACTACAAATCAATTATGCAGGGCGTGCCGAATTTGAGGCACTCTGCGACAAAATAAAAGAAATGGGCAAACTCAATGACGAAACGCTCGAACTCGAAATTTTTATAGAAAAGGTGTATGCTCTGTTGTATCAACTGGACGACCTCGGTAACGGAACGGCGAACAACCGCATAAGCAGTCAATACGCCAATGCAGGGCAAATGCTTATCAACTGCATAAACTACCTACGAGGTACACTCGAATCAATAAGCAACAAATAACAGACAATACAACTATGGCACGGAAAATATATCTATCCTTTGTATTTCTCAATGAGAGATGCGATGTAATCATAGACGGGAACGAAATAGACACAGAGCAGTACGAGAATATCTGGGCGACATGGACTACTTTCAAACGCAGAATAGACACGGGTTACGGCTTTGCGCTTAATGTGTGGTTTGACCTCGAATTGACCGCCCAAAAAGACCTATCCCAAGAGGACAAACTCGGAACGGAAGGGGCGTATATCAATGTGTACAGTATTGGTACAGACGAACTACTGCGATGCATCGAACCTATAAGCATAACAATAGAATGAGCGAGGAAAGCACACGAGAAATAAGGCAGGTGCTGCACACTATTTTTGAAGATGGGCAAACCTGCTTTATCCTCTCCACAATGGGAACGAACGCACCAATAAGAGTTGCCAAAAACGGCAACTCCTATATGGTACTCGTCCATATCATTATAGCGGAGGACACTCTAAAACTTTTGTCCGAAGACGGACTGAGAGTATCTCCTGTCGGCAAAATGACTTACCAAATATCTATCGTTTTGTGAGATTCTCACTTGCGTTGATGAGGCTTTGCAACTGACCGATGCACTCGGTTAATTCTTGTACTTTCGTTTCACATTGAGCGACGAGATTGACTAATTGTTCGATGTTATACATTTGAATTGTGTTTTAGTAGTGCAAGTTGCTCTTTCAGTATATCAACTTGACCTTGCAGAGCGTCCCTTGCTATGATTAGTGATTCCACTCGCTCTCGTAAAATAGCGAGTTCGGTTTGTTCTTGTGGCGTGAGTGGCTCTGTTTTTTCCTCGGTGGCAATTTCCTCGTCGAAGAAATAGGAAACGGGTACATCTAACAATTTTGCGAGTTGTTCGAGCGTGCTAATTTTCGTAGTGTTCTCTCTCGTCATCTTACAAAGAGCCTGAACCGTTATGTTTAATTCGTTTGCGACCTGTTGGGAGGTCATCCCCTTTTGCCGTAGTAACGGCTTGATTTTGCTTAGATTGAGCATTTTAGTTAATGTAACTGTTTAAGTAGTAAACTTTTCGTTGTAATTTTTATTACTAAACTATTTGTTTATATCAAACAAAAAGTGTAACTTTGCGGCGTGATATAGAAACAAATAGTAAATGTAATTACATTATAAATTGTGCAAAAAGTATACCACCGTTACAAATAGTTATATACCAATTAAAACAATAGTAATATGGCAGAAATTAAAACGAGCAGTAGAATTAGTCTACTCGATACACTTAAAAGTTTCGAGCGTGGCGAGTGCTTGACTATCCCGCAGGAGAGTTTAGACTTGCAGAAACAAAGTGTCAGAGTAAAAATATCTCAATGGAAAGCGGGAGGATTGTTACCCAAAGAGATGTCGTTTTCGATAAACGAGTTCGACAACCCCCGCAGGTTCATAATCCTACGGAAAAAGTAGCCTATGCCGCACAAGTACGGGCGACCGCGGTACAACCGCAGACGAATGGGCAAGCCAAGGCGGGACAAAGGCAAAAAGCACAAACACAGTGCAGAGTACAAAGCAAAAATTGCCGAACGCAACAAGCCCGTCCTTGTAGAGGCAAATGTCTATATACCAAAGCAGAAACATACACTGACAAGGTATGTGATGATGTTTAACTGGTATTGCAGGGCGTTTGAGTATTACAAAGACCGAGAGTTGGCAATGTACAGCGTGCAAAACCGATTTAAGGTTACAACAAAGACCGTCTACCAAGCCGTACAAGCGTGCAAGTTCTTACAGCAAGAACGGTTGCGCAGGGAGGCGGAAACGCACTTTTAAGGCAGCGAGAGAAACGGCAATGCGGGTTCGACTCCCGCCTCTCGCACAAACAATCAATACAAACAATTAAATTCATACAGCAATGGCAGACTACAATCTAAATGGGCAAGAGTCGGTGTCCCAAGAAATCCGAATCAAATGGTGGTTTCTCAATAACCCCGAAAAGGAAATAACGAGTTTAGACGCACTGCAAATGTTTGAGTGTTTGGAGTTTCCGAAACGCATAAGCAATTTGGTTGCGGACGGACTACCTATCAGCCGAGATAGAACTATTCAAGTCGGCAAAAGAAAACGAGTAAAAGCATACTACATTACACGAGAAAATGCGAAAAAGTATGCAGAGTTAAACAATATCAGCCTCACGGCATTAACACACTAATTACCTAATTACAATGAAACAAATTGTTTTGAAACAGTTATCCCTGCTGCATTTTAAGGGAATTGAGAAACTAACAATTGATTTTACCACTCCGACTACCACTATCGGTGGCGCAAACGGAACGGGCAAAACCACAGTCTTTGACGCTTTTATGTGGCTGCTGTTTGGCAAAGACAGCAAAGACCGCAAGGACTTCGAGATTAAGACTATCGGAGCAGACGGGAAAGCAATACCACGCCTACCGCACGAGGTGAGTGCTATTCTGGATGTGGACGGAGCAGAAATCCGCTTGCGCAAGACCTACTCCGAGAAATGGACGAAACGCAGAGGGTCTATTGAAGAGGTCTTCGACGGACACGAGGTAGAGTGCTTTTGGCAGGATGTCCCGCTACGAGCAACAGAATATGCAACACGAATTGCAGAGATATGTCCCGAGCAGACTTTTAAGTTAATTACAAACCCGCTCTATTTCACGGCTCAAAAGCCCGATATGCAGCGGCAATTGTTATTCCGTCTGGCAGGAGATGTTACGGACGCAGAGATTGTTGCAGCCAACCCAAACAAAGAGTTTGAAGAGGTACTGAAACTATTGAGCGGGAAAACAGCAAACGATTTCAAGCGAGAAATCGCTTCTAAGAAGAAAATAATCCGAGAGGCAATAGAAAGTATTCCCGCACGAATTGATGAGCGCAAACGGGCTGAAAATGCGCCACAGAACTGGTCTGCATTACAGAGTACGATTGAAGAACTGCAAAATGAGTTGCAGGGGCTGAATTTGGCAATTACAGAACGCACAAAAGTCTATGATATTGCTACGGCTGAAAAACAGAAAGTCGCAAAGTATCTGTCCGACTTGCAAACCTTTGCACTCAAACGCAAAAACGAACTGCAAAAGCAACTGACAGCCGACTACTATCAGCGAAAGCAGGAGTACGACAAAGCGCACACAGAGGTGGCTACGCTATACAGCCAAAAGCGGGACTATGAACTCACAAAGAAACTGCGTGTATCTGAATTGACACAAAAGAACTCGGAACGCAATAGGCTACTCGCAGAGTGGAAAGCAATACAAGCCGAAACACTGAATATCAACGAAAGCGAGTTTGTTTGCCCCGTGTGCCACAGACCTTTCGAGGCGGAAGACATAGAGAACAAGAAAGCAAAGTTAGAACTCAATTTTAACGCTGACAAGGCTCGCAGATTAGAGCAGAACAAGACACAAGGACTTGCACAGAAAGAGCAAATAGACGCTCTCAACGCTCAACTGACGGAGTTAGATAACAAAATCTACGAGTGCGAGGTGCAAATCAAGGCAATAGAGAACTCACAAGAGTACATCTGTGTGCCGCAAATGCCTGCCGACATAGACGACATAATCAAGTCTGACGGGCAAATGATAGACCTCAATAGCAAAATCGCAGTGCAGCAGGCTAAAATAGAAGAGGAAATAACCGCTCCAAACTGCACCGACTTACTCGAACAGAGAGAGCAAGTAGAGAACTCTTTGCGAGATGCGCAAGTCAAACTTGCAGGGCGTGATGCTATCGAAAGTAACCACAAGCGCATTGCAGAACTCGAAGATGAGTATCGCTCACAACAAGAGGAACTGACGAAACTCGAACACATAGAGTTCCAAGTAAATGAGTTCACAAAAGCCCGCACGCAGGCGATTGAGCAGCGGGTGAATAGTATGTTCCGCTTGGTCAAATTCAAATTGTTTGACACGCTTGTAAATGGCAGCGAGGTCGAAACCTGCGAAGCAACCGTAGACGGAGTTCCGTTCTCCACTCTCAACCAAGCACGACAGATGAATGCGGGGCTTGATATAATCAATACTATCTGCGAGAAAGAAAATATCTCCGCTCCGATAGTAATCGACAATCGTGAGTCGATAACTGAAATAACCGCACCAAGCCAATCTCAGATAATCAATTTAGAGGTTCGACCTGAGTGCAAAGTATTAACAATCTTATAATTCAACAAACACTATGGCAGAGAATGCAAAGAGCGCAATTGCGCTGCAAAAGAATGTGTGCGACGAGGTAATCGCACGAGTAAACAAATTGGAGCAGGACAAAATGTTAGTCTTGCCAAAGGACTACGCAGTTGAGAACCACCTAAAAGCAGCGTGGTTGATATTGCAGGAAACGCAGGATAAGAACCATAAACCAGTGTTGGAGAGTTGCTCGAAACCGAGTATTGCGAACTGTCTGTTGGATATGACTTTACAAGGTCTATCGGCAAGCAAAAAGCAATGCTACTTTGTGGCGTACGGCAACAAACTTACCCTTATGCGGTCGTACTTTGGTACGGTTGCTTTGGCAAAGCGGTCGGGAGGGTTGAAAGGCAATCCCGTTGCAAATGTGGTCTACGAAGATGATGAGTTCGTCTATGATATAGACCCCGCTACGGGACTGACCCGCATTATCAAGCACACGCAAAAGATGTCGAATATAGACCTCAAAAAGATAATCGGGGCGTACTGCATACTCCACCTAACCGATGGCACGACGCAGGTAACTATTATGTCTATGCAACAAATCCGCAATGCGTGGGCGCAGGGACAAGGCGGTGGAACTTCAAAAACACATACGAACTTTACAGACGAAATGTGCAAGAAGACCGTTATCGGTCGTGCCTGCAAAATGCTTATCAATTCAAGCGATGACGCTTGGCTCTACGAGGGGAAGAAAGACGAAATGGATACCACGACAGACGAGCGGGAGAACCTCGTGGAGCAGGCGGAAAATGAAGAAACGCTTGATGAGCCTACGGACATTGTGGATGTTGAGGACATAAGCAATCAGCCGTCCGCTCCGCAGTCGGAACAAGCAACGGAAACTCCGACCACCGAGGGAACAGAGAATACAGATTTGTTTAACGGAAACGACCCATATTGATATGAAACTGCGAGTTATCGGTAGCAGCAGTTCGGGTAACTGCTATGTCTTAGACGGAAACCAAGAGGCACTGCTCGTTGAGTGCGGCTGTCATTTGGCAGAGGTCAAGCAGGCTATAAATTGGCAAATCGGAAAGGTCGTCGGTGCGGTTGTTACGCATAGACACAAAGACCACAGCGGATATGTCGCCGAAATTGCTGCTACTGGTATTCGTGTGTTGGCTCTCGCAGATGTATTCGAGGCACACAAGTTAGTTGGAAACCCGTTCACGATAGCAATTGAACCCAACAAAGCCTACAAAGTGGGCGGGTTTCTTATACAACCTTTCTCGGTACACCACGATGTGCCTTGCGTAGGATATGTAATCCAACACCCCGAAATGGGCAAGTTGCTATTCGTTACCGATACGGCTGCTATGGGCTACAAGATTAACGGACTGACCCACATTATGATTGAAGCCAACTATGCAGATGACATTGTATTACAAAACATAGAAAATGGCAGTCTATCGGCAACGCTACGCAACCGCCTATTCGGTTCGCATTTGGAGATTGAAACAACAAAACGCATTTTAAGACGGCAAAATTTGTCGGGGGTAGAGAATTGTATTCTCATACATTTATCTAACGGCAATTCGGACGAAAAGCGGTTTATTCGGGAAATCTCCGAACTTACGGGCAAGCCAACATACGCAGCAAATAAAAATATGGTCATTGATTTATCTAAAACACCCTACTGATTATGGTTCATTTTTTTGACGCAGAATTAGCGGCTGTATTTGGAATAGAGAAAGCGGTATTGATACAGAACTTTGCTTTTTGGATAAGTAAAAATGCTGCTAACAAAAACGCTTTCTATGACGGTCGCTATTGGACTTTTCATAGTTCGGCTGCATTATTAGAATTGCTCCCAGAGTTTCGCAACGCAAAACGCATAGAATACTTAATCAAAAGTTTGACGGAAGACGGCATTTTACTCAAAGGTAATTACAACAAAACCAAAATGGATAGAACCTGTTGGTATGCTTTTACGGACTTAGGGTTGAACATTTTGAAACGATACAACATAGTTTCGGAATGCATTTCCCAAAAGTGGGAAATGGATTCCCCAAAAGTAGGGAATGGATTTCCCGAAAATGGGGAAGCAATACATGATATTACAAAAGATAATAATAATCCCCCCTTATATTCCCCCTTGCGGGTGGAATATCCCCCCAGGGGGAAATTTTCCCGCAAGGCGAGGTTGAGGTAGTTACAGAGCCTAAGGCAGCGAAAAAGAAAAAAGCAAAGTCTGCCGCAATAGAGTTCGACCTATCTACGGTAAAAGAAGATTTCCAAGAAATTGTCAGTGTGTGGCTCGAATACAAACGCAAGCGAAAAGAAAACTACAAGTCGCAAATGAGTTTCACGACAATGTACCAACGCCTCTTAAAATTCTCAAGCGGAAACGCCGAGATTGCAAAGCAGATAATCGAAGAGGCTATCGGTAATAACTATGCAGGGTTCTTCCCGCTGAAAGGTAATTCAGCCGTTCAACCGAAGAAATCACTTGTAGATAGTATGCGGGAAACGGAACGGATTTATCAAGAACGCAAACGAATGAAGGAGAATAATGGATGGTAGCGGTAACATAGTAAAAGCAAGGCGGGTGGACGAGTTGTTACCCGCCTACACAAGGCAGTTGGAAACATATACCGACATTGAGGGAAACATTGTTGTAAACAAAGCCCAAGAGATTTCGGTGTATGGTGCAACACCTGCCACACACGAGGAGGTTACAATAGCAGTCGCAGATTTGCGCATTGCTTTCCCCGCACGGGACGATGCAACGCAGGAGCGGTTCTACTCTCTGCTCATTGAAAAGATTGAGGAAGAGGGTATGCCTATCGAAAGACTGAAAGACGCTATCAGCCACCTCATACGCAACAATAAGTACAGAGAGTTCCGCATAGCAGATATACTCAATTTCGACTATTGCGTTACACTCGCTCCGACAGTTGCAGACCTAAGACAGAAAAAGAAAGCAGAGGTTGCTTACAACGACATCGTGATGATTTGGATTAAGTCGCAGGACAATCAATTACACAAAATGTACGGAATGCGCTGCGAGATAGAGAACTCAATCCTAAACAGCCACATCATCGCATATTGGGACAACGACCAAAACGAGTGGTCTATGTGTGGAGATATTTCCGTACGCAAGAAACTATTTCTGCAATCACTCGCAAAGTACTGCCATAATCCACAAAAAGGTTGCTACGGGGAGTACGAACCGAGTATGATGCGAGCGTTCTATAACTACTACACGGAGGTCGTACCGCAGACCAATAAAATGCGGTTTGAACTTATTTGGTGGCACACCGAAAGCAAGTTGAAACAATGGTATAAACAATCAATCAAACAAAACAATGAAACAGACACTGAAAATCACTAAAATTTTGGAACAACGGAGTGGCGTATCGAAAGCAGGTAACAACTGGGTTGTTCAAGAGTTCGTAACTGAAGAAACGGAAGGTAACTACCCCAAGACAATAGCAATGCAGGTCTTTGGTGCGGACAAGGTAAATGATTTCACAGCAAACTACGCAGTAGGCGACATTGTCGATATTGATTTCGACATAGAAAGTCGAGAGTACAATGGTCGCTACTATACGCAAGTTTCCGCTTGGAGAATTGAGAAACACACAGACGGAACTGAAGCAGAGCAAACGACATACGCTGATACCTCTGCACAACCAACAGCGGCAACACAGCAGACTACAAACTCTTTCACTCCTGCTGATGATGAAAGCGACTTACCATTC
>CAVEXR010000027.1:0-30367 GCA_963619585.1 Azospirillum sp. CAG:239 | reverse complement strand
TGACAAAAACCGGAGGGAAAAATCATTCAATGATTTTTTCTCGTTTCAGTCTGTGGGTTATCCGCAAAAGCGGATAACACTCATAGTGGTACCCCCATAACTGC
Organism: Azospirillum sp. CAG:239; assembly: GCA_963619585.1. GTDB lineage: Bacteria > Bacteroidota > Bacteroidia > Bacteroidales > Paludibacteraceae > Colicola. The sequence goes on along the minus strand of CAVEXR010000027.1, from coordinate 30,263 downwards.
GAAAGAACAAAGACTGCCTAACAACTTTGCATTGTTAGACAGCCTCTTTTTTTATCTCAATTTTTGTGGCGATTGATATATCATAAGGGGGACTTCTATAAATTGCATTGTAGTGATTTTTGGAGCAAAACAAAAAGCGCTCATTATTAAATGGGGAATTATAGAAGTCACCTAAAGTAATTATACCTGAGGTAAAGTGCGTAATACGATTAAGAAAACTTCTGTGTATCTCACAAATCTATACAGATGAAAATTCAAACAATAATACACAGGCGCAAACACAATAGGGGAGCAGTCTGTTCAATTGTGAACGCACGAACACGCCATGCGCATGCCCGTGTCGTGGAACATTTTCGTATGCTTATGCATCGCATATATCGTGCATACAAAGACCTAAGATGCTATATTTCAACAGATACGCACTTTATTTCAAGTGTAGATACTTTAGGTTGTATTACAAACTATGCAATCGAAGTGATAACACTGTATAATTTGGTATGTATAAATCATATACACCTAATACTGAAGATGTTACACAATTTACATCCAATGCAACAGCATGAGATCATTCGATGATTGGGAATATCGTTCACAAATGTACGCATAGCAATGAATACACATTACAAAATAGCACATACAACAGAAATGTGTACTACAAAATTACATTCGCTATTTGTGTATGTGAAAATCTTTTCGTATCTTTGCGGCATTAATACACAGTTCTACAATGTATTTTTCTTTTTTCTTGCAGCACAAGCGAGAGGAATTCTAATAAAATAGACAATAAAAAACATGAACGAGCGTGAACGATTAGAGAAAGTAATTTCTACTTTAGGCATTAATGCCAAACAGTTTGCTCAAGAGGTGGGCATACAAGCCGGAACCATCTCGAATATTATGGGCGGACGCAATAAACCCAGCCTTGAGGTATTGCAAAAGGTACTGAACTGCTATCGGACGATTTCTTCCGACTGGCTGATACTCGGTGTGGGAAGTATGTATCGTCCTACCAACGAGACGCCGAACTTAACACTTTTCGACGACACAAAGGAAGAACCATCTATCGTTCTTCCCAAAACTGCCGTACCCACGGTTGCGAACACGACGCCCAATACACAAGAGATGGTTGTAGTAGGTGCGGAAACTATACAAACTACACAAACTACACAAACAACAGCAAAGCAAATAGACCATATAACAATCTATTACACCGACAATACCTACGAAACATTCTCCCACCATATCTAATTTGTTTATTTCGCTTTTTTTATGTACCTTTGCGCCCTTAAATGCGAGAAATACGCTAACAACTTTATATTTAAGGAGAAGAATTTATATGAAAGCATTTGTTTTTCCTGGGCAGGGCGCACAGTTTGCAGGAATGTGCCGCGACCTATATGATGCCTATCCGGAGGCACGCGAGATTTGCGAACAAGCCAATCAACTGTTGGGCTTTCGCCTCACAGATATTATGTTCGACGGCACAGCGGACGACCTTAAACAGACAGCCGTCACGCAACCTGCCGTTTTTTTGCATTCCGTAGTCTCTGCCCGTATGTTGACAACGGAGCGTCCTGCCTTTGTTGCAGGGCATAGTTTGGGGGAATATTCGGCGCTTGTCGCTGCGGGTGCACTGCGTTTTGAGGATGCATTGTTGTTAGTCAATCAGCGCGCACACGCTATGCAGTCTGCGTGCGAGATAGAGGCAGGTACTATGGCAGCTGTATTAGGTATGGCTGACGAGAAAGTTGAGGAAATTTGCCAAACCATTACGGATGGTGCGGTAGTAGCCGCCAACTACAATTGCCCGGGACAAGTAGTCATCTCGGGTGCAATTACGGCAGTTGAGAAAGCCTGTGAGTTGCTGAAGTCCGCAGGAGCCAAGCGTGCACTGCGTCTGCAAGTCGGTGGAGCATTCCATTCGCCGCTTATGCAACCGGCAGCAAAAGAGTTGGAACAAGCGATACTGAAAACGGATTTCCACGTACCGCATTGTCCTATATTTCAAAATGTGGACGCTCGTCCGCATATTGTGCCGGAGGAGATACGCAGCAACTTGCTATCACAACTCACATCGCCGGTGCGTTGGACACAGACGGTGCGCAATATGATATCTGCAGGTGTATCGGAGTTTTATGAATTCGGTCCCGGCGATGTTCTAAAAGGACTCATCCGCAAGACAGATTCCACTGTCGCTATCGGCTGAAGCAAATACCAATTACCAATGTAAATTGAAAGAATAAAAAGCAAGTTATAATACGAATTATGTAAAATAGCATTTTTCAAAATACAACTATCCTCCACTCCGGATATCTTTTTCCCAAGCAGATATTGGCATTCAAAACTTTAATCTGATTAGGAATAAATAATCTGATTAGGAATAAAAATGTAACTCGTAGCACAAATACTATTGTAACTCGTGAAATTGCAAAATATAACAAACTGCAAAATATAACAAACTATGCAGAAACATGACGATGTGGCAAATACCATCTCGCTGAGTGACGGCGAACTTTTGGATGTGTTGCCGTTGCGCAATATGGTTCTTTTCCCTAATGTGTTGCAACCCATCTCCGTAGGACGCCCCAAGTCACTTAAATTAGTTAATGCTGCCTATCAAAAAGAGAAATTGATTGGGGTTTTTTGCCAGAAAGAACGCGACACGCAAGAGCCTGGTGGCAACGACCTCTATACATTGGGTGTAGCGGCTCGTATCGTGCAAACCATTGAAATGCAGAACGGTACGCTTATGGTGATATTGGAGGGACTGACGCGTATTGAGGCGCAAGAATTTATCCCTTCTCGTAATGGACTCAGAGTGCGTATCCGCAACATACAGGAGGAGTTCCCCTCTACGGACGACAAGGAGTTTGTGGCTATTGTGAGCAGCGTCAAGGATTACGCCTCCAAGATACTCAATGCCTCGGAGAATATGCCGGCAGAAGCGGGTATCACACTCCGCAGCATTACCAACCCACCTACCCTTGTCAACTATGTTTGCACAAATTTTGAGATTAATATAGAGGACAAGCAACAACTTCTGCAGGACAATTCCATTCGCGAGCGTGCCATACATTTGCTAGCGTTGCTCAATAAGGAGTTGCAAATGTTGGAGATGAAGGCGGATATTCAGTGCAAAACGAAGGAGGAACTTGATAAGCAACAGCGTGAATTCTATCTTCATCAGCAGTTGGAGACGATTCAGCGAGAATTGGGCGATACAGGTACGCAGATTATCCAAGATATGCAGACAAAAGCGGATACCAAGAAGTGGACAGCCGCTATGCGTGCAACATTCGACAACGAATTGCGCAAACTTCAAAACACCCCTACCCACTCGCCTGAATATACCACCCAGCAGAACTATTTGGAGACACTTCTTGCTCTCCCGTGGGGTGAGTATTCCGAGGATAATTACGACATTGCCCACGCTCGAGAGGTTCTCAATCACGACCATTACGGCATGGAAAAAGTGAAAGAACGCATCGTCGAATACCTTAGCGTACAACGCCAACTATCCCTTCGCAGTCCCAAAGAGCAAGAGGAACATCCGGTTACGGCACCTATTCTTTGCTTGTATGGTCCTCCGGGTGTGGGAAAAACCAGTCTTGGACGCTCTATCGCTACGGCACTTGGTCGTAAGTATGCCCGTATCTCGTTGGGAGGATTACACGACGAAGCGGAGATACGCGGGCATCGGCGCACCTATATCGGTGCCATGCCGGGGCGAATTATCGAAAATATCCGTAAAGTACAAACATCCAACCCAGTCTTCGTATTGGATGAGATAGACAAAATCGGTACTGTAGGTGTCAATGGCGGCGACCCTACTTCGGCATTGTTGGAAGTGTTGGATCCTGAACAGAATAGCACTTTCCACGACAATTACCTCGATGTGGATTATGATTTAAGTAAAGTGCTTTTTATCGCTACCGCCAACACCCTTGATACCATTCCCCGCCCATTGTTGGATCGTATGGAATTGATTGAGATGACGGGGTATATGCAAGAAGAGAAAGAGGAAATTGCCAAACGCCACCTTATCCCCAAGGAGTTAATCAACCACGCACTGAAGCCATCGCAACTGCGTTTCCGGCGAGAAATAATTGCACATATCATTGATGACTATACTCGTGAATCGGGTGTGCGTTCACTCTGCCGACAGATTGCCACTGTCTGTCGCAAAGTAGACACTCGGCTGTCATTGGGCGAAGACTATCATGTATCGGTTACGCGCGACGATTTGATTACCTATCTCGGACAGCCGCGCTACACGCATGATGCGTGGGAGACGAACGAGTATATTGGGGTGGTTACGGGATTGGCGTGGACGCAAGTCGGTGGAGAGATACTTTTTATTGAGGTGTCCCTGTCGCCGAGCAAAACCCCTACTCTCACGCTTACGGGCAATTTGGGTGATGTGATGAAGGAGTCTGCCACCCTTGCGCTTGGGTATATCAAGTCGCATGCCGAAGAGTTGGGAATACGCCGCAAAGACATTGATACTCAATCGGTTCATATCCATGTGCCGGAAGGAGCTATTCCGAAGGATGGGCCTAGTGCAGGTATCACTATGACGACGGCTTTGGTTTCTGCGTTCACTAAGCGTAAAGTGCGTCCTCGTATTGCCATGACGGGCGAGATGACGCTCCGAGGCAAAGTGCTGCCCATTGGTGGCGTGAAAGAGAAAATATTAGCCGCCAAGCGTGCGGGCATTACGGATATCATTCTGTGCGAGAACAATCGCAAGGATGTGGCAGAAATTCCCGAGCAGTACCTGCAGGGATTGACATTCCATTATGTACATGATATTCAGGATGTTATATCATTTGCATTGATATAAATACAAGTCGTCTGTAAATTGGTTCATTATGACCTACGAAGAATATCTCCGACAAGAACAAATGGCATTGGATGAAGAACAGGCGGAAAACGCTTGCTTCCTCAGTAACCAACCCGAAGGACAGTTTGTGCGAGGACATTAGACAGTTAACAATTAACAATTAATAATTAATAATTAACATGCTTGTTCTTGTCTGCTTGTCGTGCATTTCTATGTAGTGCATTTCTGTGGGTGCATTCTGTGTGGGGGTGCATTTCTATGTCGTGCATTGCGAACATTTACTAATTTACAAATTTACTAATTTACAAATTCCTCTATTGCGCCCATGAATACTGCTAACTTATTGAATGCCTATGTGTGGCTGGTGGATACGATCAATGCGGCGGAGCATATCACACTCGACGAAATAAACCGACACTGGGCACAGTCTGCGCTCAACGAAACACACGAAAGTCGTATCCCTCGTCGCACATTCTTACAATGGCGCAATGCCGCAGAGGAACTTTTCCATATCTCTATTGAGTGCGACAAAAGCACCAACACCTATTATATAGCGCACGCATTAGACCAAAACATTACCGCCACACAACAATGGCTCCTCAATGCGTTCTCCGTATCGAATGTACTAAACCACTGCGAAGATATCCGTGATCAGATTCTACTCGAAGATATCCCCTCCGATGCACGCTACCTGACTACCCTGCTAGACGCCATGCGGGCAAAACGCAAAGTGGCATGCACCTATCAGCGATTCGATGCCACCGAAGCACACGATATGGAATTGAGTCCGTATTGCGTCAAAGTATTCAAACAGCGATGGTATGTGGCAGGGCGAAGTTCGGACCATCCCCATGAGGTACGCGTCTATTCGCTCGACCGCATGCAGGCTATGCACCTGCTCGATAGCACTTACACAATCCCCGTAAAATTCAATGCGAAGAGGTTCTTTTATAACTCGTATGGTGTATTCGCGGAAACAGGGAGCAAACCAAAAGAGATACGGGTGCGCGTAACGAACAAGGCGGCATGCTACCTGCGTTCCCTCCCGCTACACCACTCGCAACGGGAGATAGAATGCACCGACACCCATTCGGTGTTCTCGTTTGTGCTACACCCCACCATCGATTTCGTACAAGAATTGCGCACGCACGGCGCAGAACTGGAGGTGCTTTGCCCCGAGTCGCTCAGGGAAAACTTCAGACAGTTGGGAAAAAAGTACGATGAGATATACGGTATTTGATGATATGGGGCAATGCTCTGAGGCGGAAGTGGAACGCATGTTGCCACTTGTCTCGGCGCAGCGACGCAAACAGGCGTTGCTGTTCGGACATACTTTCGGGCGATATGCGTGCCTGAAATCCTACCTGATGCTGATAGACTTGCTGGGCATCTCCACACTACCTGAATTTCAGTACAACGAATACGGCAAACCATTCATACCCAACGCATTACATTTCTCTATCTCCCACTGCCGACACGCCATCGCCGTGGCGGTAAACGAACAGCCGATCGGAATAGATATTGAGTCCGTTCGCCCTCTACGCTCTGCTCTTATAGAACGCACCATGAACGAAGAAGAGCAAGCAACTATACACCAAGCAAACGACGCAAACCGCGCATTTACAGCACTTTGGACACAAAAAGAAGCCGTGGTAAAATGGCAAGGTACGGGTATAATCTCCGACTTGCGCACGATTCTCGTTGATACATGCGACACGGTGGCACTGCAGACTTTTGCTCCCGTCGGAAAAGAATACATACTGAGTGTGGCAGTGGGAAAATTGGGAAAATTGGGAAAATTGGGAAATTTGTAAATGGGTAAGTTTGTAAATGTGTAAATGGTGTGTAAGTTTGTAAATGTGTAAATGGGAGAATTTTACAAAATGCGCAAAAAATAGGCATAGGACTTGCGTATCTGCGAAATTCTTTGTATCTTTGCACAGATTTTCTTACAAGGGTTCTCCTTGTACACCATTTTCTAAACACTTTTATGCAATACGATTTGAATAAACTCGAGCGTATGACGCTCGATGAAGTACAAGAAATCGCTGTGTCTATGGGGCTGAAACCTAAACGCACACAAACGGTTCGTGAGATAAGTTATGCCATCCTCGATGCACAAGCCGACAACCGCGCACTCGAAGTGCAAGCCCGCGAAACAGCCAAAGCCGAACGCAAGACACAACGCAACTCGCAGCGTCAACAAGCCAAAACACAAACTGCTGCTGAACAAAAAACGGACGATAACGCGCCCGCCGCAGGGCGTGTGCGTACACGCGGTGTGAAAAATATACACAAAGTAAACACCACGGGGCTGAAGAGCGAAAATGTGGTGGCGACAGTCGGCACAGAGCAAGAGCAACTGAACGAAATGCAAGAGCAACTCAAGCAAAACAACCACCGCCAAAACCGCACCGTACGGGCGATAGAAGCACGCAAGCCCCTATCGGGTGAACTACCGCAGGCACAAAAAGCACAAGAAGAACCGACACTCTTCTCTGCACCTGAAGCACAAGCAGAAGTGGCGCCCGAAACAATAGCGGCACCTGCTGCAGAAATTGCCGAAACGCCTGCTACAGACCATGCGGCACCCGCAGCGACGACTATGCCAAAGAAAGCACGCCGTTCGAAAGAGGAGTTGGCAGCATTGGCAGCCCAAAAAGCCGCAGAATATGCCCGCACACATCCGCATATCGCCGATGAACAAGATGGTTATCTAAGCGAAGACGACACGGAAGACGAGAACGAGGGTGAATACATCGAGCAGCCGACACCAAAGCAACCCGCACAGAACCAGCCCATTGCACAGAACAACACCCGTTCGCAAATAGACCTTGGCGAGCATGTGATAGCCATGGGAACATTGGAATGCACGCAGGATGGTTTCGGTTTTCTTCGCTCCGCGGATTACAACTACCTACCCTCGCCCGATGATGTCTATGTCAGCAAAGAGCAGATTCGCTCATACGGACTGAAACCCGGCGACACGGTGGAATGCACCATTCGTGTGAACCGCGACCCGGACAAGTATTTCCCGATGGACAAAGTCATCCGCATCAACGGACTTGCCCCCGAGAAAGCCAAGACGCGGGTGGCATTCGAAAACCTTACCCCCCTCTTCCCGAACGAGAAATTCCACCTCTGCAAAGGCAAAGGCGACCCATTGTCCGTGCGTATCATCGACTTATTTGCCCCTATAGGCAAGGGACAGCGTGGACTGATTGTAGCCCAACCCAAAACCGGTAAAACAGTGCTACTCAAGGAGATAGCCAATGCGATTGCTGCCAATCATCCCGAGGTGTATATGATCGTACTGCTCATCGACGAGCGTCCTGAAGAGGTAACGGATATGGCACGGTCGGTCAACGCCGAGGTGGTAGCCTCTACTTTCGACGAACCCGCCGAGAACCATGTGAAAGTGGCCAATATCGTACACGAGAAAGCCAAACGCTTAGTCGAAAGCGGACACGATGTGGTGATTCTACTCGACTCTATCACGCGTCTTGCGCGCGCCTATAATACAGTAGCCCCCTCGAGCGGGAAAGTGCTGTCGGGCGGTGTGGAAGCCCAAGCACTGCACAAACCCAAGCGTTTCTTCGGCGCAGCACGAAACATCGAGAACGGTGGCAGCCTGACGATAATCGCTACTGCACTGACTGAGACAGGGAGCAAAATGGATGACCTTATCTTTGAGGAATTCAAGGGTACGGGTAATATGGAATTACAACTCGACCGCAAATTGGCGAACAAGCGCATTTTCCCTGCGGTGGATATACCTGCTTCGGGTACACGACGCGACGACTTGCTGCTGCCGGCAGATGTACTGAGCCGTATGTGGCAGATTCGCAAGCAGTTAAGCGACATGAACGGTTCGGAGGCAATGGAGAAACTCAAAACCTACATGGAGCGTACCGACGACAACGACGAGTTCCTGCTCGTAGTGAACGGAGCGAGGTAGAGGCGAATTAACAATTAATAATTAACAATTAACATGCATTGCTGGGTGGGGGAGCATCCTTGTTGCCTCTCGGTATCCTCCCTATATACACATTGTATGCACATTGCATACACATTGTATCCTCCATCGCATCCTCATTGCATCGTCATTACTTCGTCCTTACTCTCTGCTTAAGTGTGGCGTATCGACGACACAGGCAACCAACTAAGGCGCAATTCCTAATTCCTAATTCCTAATTCCTAACTCCTAATTCTCATGTGGTGCGTATATATACTGAATGGACCGAATCTGAATATGCTTGGGCGGCGGGAACCGTCTATCTATGGCACAGAGACGATGGAGCAAGTACTGCTTGCGCTGCAACGCCAATATGCTGATATTCATTTCGTTTACTATCAGTCGAACCACGAAGGCGACTTGATAGACCGCATACAGGAATGGACATTGCCAACGGAAGAAAAGTTGCCAACGGATGAAACGCAAGAGGAGGTATGTGGCGTAGTGCTGAATGCAGGAGGATACACGCATACGAGTGTGGCACTGCGAGATGCGGTGACCATGGCGCAGATACCCGTGGTGGAAGTACATATCTCGGACATCACGCAGCGGGAGGCATTTCGGCGCACCAGCCTGCTAACCGATGTCTGCGCACACACCATTATGGGCATAGGCACCCGCTGCTACCAAGCCGCCACAGAGTGGCTCTTACAACAGGGTAACAACAGGGGACGAACAGGGAAATAAATAATAATCTATCCATTATCGTGCATTCACACCTTATATATATATATTCACTCCTACTCTGCTGTGCAACGGCAGTCGGGCTACAGGCAGAGAATGTCCTCACGGGCAAAGTACTCGACCAAGCCACACGCGAGGCGATTGACTTTGCCAATGTCAGTGTTACCCCCTCGAGAGAGAGTGTGCCGACTGCCGGGGCTACCACCGACAGCGATGGTGCTTTTCGTATCACGGGACTGAAAAACGGCGAGTATACCGTGGTAGTCTCTTTTATGGGTTACAGCGAACAGAAACGCACGGTTACGCTCAATGGAAAGGCTGTGAGTATAGGGAAAATCTACCTGTCGGAAGATACGCAGGCACTGCAAGAGGTGGAAGTGGTAGGACAAGGGAGTGCGATGCGCTTTGAGTTGGACAAGAAAGTTTTCACCGTAGACCAAAACATCTCGTCGGCCGGGGCAAGTATCACCGATGTGTTGGAGAATATCCCCTCGGTGGATGTAGACCAAGAGGGTACTATCTCGCTGCGCAACTCGGAGGATGTGGAGATATGGATCAACGGTAAACCCGCCGGACTGAACAGCGACAACCGTGCGCAAGTACTGCAACAAATGCCCGCCGAGAGTATCCAACAGATAGAGGTCATCACGAACCCAAGTGCCAAATACTCGCCAGAGGGGACTGCCGGCATTATCAATCTCGTGATGAAAGAAGACCGCAAAGCAGGCTACTACGGCAGTGTAAATGCAGGCATAGAATATGCTTTGGCAAAACCGTGGACGACACCTCCCGGGGCGAATGTGGGATTCAATATCAACTTCTCGAAAGGCATCGTGGACGGCTATTTCAATGCCGGATACCGCTACCACACATTGAACGGCACATCGTCGACAGACCGATACAATATCAAAGGTACGGGAACAAAAAAAGTAGCGGATATTGCACCCGACAGCCTTGTTTCGCACCTGCTGCAAGACGGCAACAGCGACCGTCGCGGCGGAGGACTCTTCCTGCGTGGAGGACTGAACTTGCGGTTGAGCAGCCACTCCACCCTCGGCTTTTCCGGTTTTGGCATGGTAGAGGACAAACAGTATCTGCGCATGCACGACAAGGATGTAAACTCGTACTTACTAACCGACTGTCAATCAGGCGATACGCTGCGAGAATACACACGCACACAGACCGGTGGCGGTTGGCACCCGGGTGGGCAAGCCACGGTGGACTACACCTTTAAGATGCAGAAACACCAACTGATGCTCACTGCCTCGTACATGCATTTTGCATTTCGTCAAGACAACTTCTACACACAGACGGAGGGCTGCGACACTACTCGCCAAGAGCAGATAAACAACAGCCTCATGCAAACCGTAGAGGCAAAAGCCGACTACGAATGGAAGCCGACACAGCAATCCCGATTGGAGGCAGGCTATCAAGCCACCGTCAGTTGGAACACCTCGGACGGCTCCGCCTACAACGGGCATCAACACGAGCAGGAACTCTACAACTACTACACGACTTTCAACAGCCAAGAGCAGAACCACGCACTCTATATCACCTACGGCAATCGCTTATGGGAACACCTTTCGGTGCAAATAGGGCTGCGAGGGGAGTATTTTATGCGCCATCTGTCCTCTTCGTACAAAGACGAGAACGGCGATATACAGGACGCTTACGCACAGAAGCCGCAGAAGCGCGACACGGCGTACTTCCAAGTCTTCCCGAGTGCGTATATCAGTTACGATTTCGGGCATGGGCACGAGTTGCAACTCAACTACACCCGTCGTGTGGATCGCCCGAGAGGACACCAGATTAATCCCCGCTTGGACTTCTCCGACTCGACGAATATCAGTTATGGCAACACCGACTTGCTGCCTGCCTACTCTTCGTCGCTCGAACTGAACTACCTCAAGAATTGGGAGCGGCACACCCTCTCGGCAGGACTCTTCTGGCGCTACAAGGACGGCGAGGTGCAGAATGTGCGCTATATGGACGGCGAGGTGATGAAAAATACCTATCTCAATGTCGCCAAACGGCAGGAGTTGGGTGTGGAGGTTGTCGCCAAAAACCGACTGTTCAAAGAGGTATTACAACTGACAACGAATGTCAATTTCTACTGGAACAGCATCTCGTCTGCACACTACGAGGACTACCTCAACGGTACTTTTGTGGAGGTGGACTTGCCTGCACAGAATATCCTCGCGTGGTCGGCACGCATCAATGCACAATTCCTCTTTACCAAAACTTTCTCGGGACAGGTAAGCGCACGCTACCGCAGTCCGCGCGTGGTGGCACAAGGGCAAACCGCCCATCGCTACGCCATCGACTTGGGACTGCGCAAAACTTTCTTGAACAAACAACTCGCCTTGGCACTGAATTTGCGGGATATACTGAACTCCCGCTCTCGGCGCAACACCACATGGGGCGACGGCTTTTGGCAGTATCAGGACAAGCAGTGGCACTCCCGCACCATCAGCCTGACGCTGACCTACAATTTCGGCAACAACCGCCCCAAAGAGAACAAACCCGCTGCCACAGACGCACAACGCATCAGTTCGTCCTTCGACGAATCGAGCGGAAGCGATGAATAAACACAACGCGTGAAAAAAAGACTCCCCTACATATTGCTCCCTCTACTGTTGCTCTGCCGCAATACATCGGCGCAGAACAACCCGTATGTAGATGACCGATTGGTACATCTGGGATTCTCCGTAGGCATGAATTTCATGTCTTTTGGGGTGACGGATTCACAATTGGAGCAAGATGGTGAGATTTATCACGCACGGGTGAGTAGTATGATGCCCGGCTTTTCGGTGAATTTCATTACCGACCTGCGCCTCTCGAGACACTTGAGTTTGCGCTTCACCCCCGGTATGCAATTCTCCTCACGCACAATCTCTTATACTTCCGAATCCGATAATTTTCCAGGCATAAAGAGCCGAAAGACGGAGGTGTTGGCAATACCTATTTCCATTCCACTGTATCTAAAGTGGGCAGCCGAGCGGGAGGGGAACTACCGCCCTTATCTGATAGGCGGTGGCGGGATTAGTTACAATATCAACCTCGACAAGACAAAACCTATTCTGCTCAAAGGATTGGACTATTTTGTGGAAGTTGGTTTCGGTTGCGATTTCTATTTTCCATGGTTCAAATGGTGTCCCGAACTGACCTATCGAATCGGTTTTGCGAACCAACTTGTACCCGTAGAGGAGCGCACGCAACTCCCCATAGACGATGAGTTCTACACGCAGGCGATAGACAAATTGCTCAACCGTGCTATTGTCTTGACTTTCAATTTCGAGTAAGCCCATGAAACGCCTCTTTCCCCTACTCTGCCTCTGTCTGCTACTGGTCGGCTGCCGAGAGTCTGTCGTTTCGACGGATTCTGCATTGGCACTCTCATTCTCGAAAGATACAGTGCTTTTCGATACCGTCTTCTCCGAAGTGGGCAGTTCGACGATGCGACTTATGGTATGCAACCCCAACAAGAATGCGCTACGGATTAAGAAAATAGCGTTCCGTGAGGGAAAGTATTTCCATGTAAATGTGGATGGCGAAAGCAGTGCCAACCAACTGAATGCTACCAGTTTGGACTTGCGTGGAGGGGACAGTCTCTATGTCTTCGTGCGAGCATACATCAATCCGCAGGATGTCAACTCGCCCGTGTTCATAGAGGACGAACTGCTCTTCTCACTCTCGAATGAGCGAGTGCAGAAAGTGGTTCTCGAGGCGTATGGGCAGAATGTAGAGAAGATTCAGAGCCGTTCACACCGCACAGATTATCAGGGAGATAAGATATTCACAGCCGATAAGCCTTATCTTATCTACGACACCCTTGTAGTCGGCGGTAAACTCACAATCGAAGCAGGCACACAACTCTATTTCCACAGCGGGGCTTCGCTCTGGGCATTGGGTGATGTGGAGGCAGTAGGTACACTCGAACAGCCGATTACTTTGCGGGGCGACAGACTGGATCGTCTGTTTGACAGCGTTCCTTATCGCTATGCCGCAGGACTGTGGGAGGGTGTCTATCTTATTCAAAATCAGAGTGAAACACCTGCAACCTACCATTTTGACTATGTGGATCTATCGAGTGCATCGGTCGGGCTCTACTGCCAAAGTACGCAAACTTCGTCGCTGCCTACCCTGCGACTGACGAATAGTCGTATCCACAACGAGGCACTCTATGGGCTTGTACTACAGCATATTAACGCAGAGATTGCCAATACGGAGATTAGCAACTGTGCCTCCTACTGCGTCTATCTGTCGGGGGGAGAACAGCGTTTTGTGCATACCACTATCGCATCGTATTTCAATGCCACGAACATCAATATCCAATCGACATCGCGACAAGATGTGGCAGCAGTCTATATCGACAACCTGAGCAAAGAATACCCAACGATGGCTTCGTTCTACAACAGCATCATCACGGGCGTGCGCACCAATCAGTTGGTGGTTGCCACGCCGTTCACGCAATACTATGCCGGTGCGTTCGTGGGTAACTACCTGAAAACGGACACGCTCACCATCCCTCACGCCCACAACAATATCTATTGGCAGGCAACCGACTCGGTACCTGTTTTTCGCAATACCTACTACAAATACAAAGAATACCGCTACTACGATTTTCGTCTTGACTCTCTCTCGCCCGCTATCGGCATTGCAGACTCGCTGACTGCACTCTCTTATCCGTTAGACAAAACAGGTGCGAAGCGGGTGTCTGTTTTACGCTCTGATACCATTCGCCCGGATGCAGGTTGCTATCAGTACCAAAAATAGCGAAAAAGATTACTTGTAAATTACGGCAGAAAATTACTTTCCCTCGATAAAAGCAGGCTCAAGATAGGTCTGCTCAAGCGCATCGATGGCGGCTGTCTCCTGAGGCGTAAGCGTACGAGAAGACCCACAGAAAGAGGACACAAAATAATCGGACAGAGCGCGAATATCTTGTATGCTCTGCACGCCTGTCTTCTCCATAAGCGAACGCAAATTGACCACACGCTGACGAACCGACTGCACCCCATGCTTGGCGAGTTTCTCACAAGTGGGGGTAATGGCCTGCTGCAGTGCCTCAAAATCCACATCATAGAGCATCGTGCCGTGTACAATCGTGCCTGTAGGCAAAGCATAGCAGGCATTGCCCGACACCTTGCGGTCGCCTATCAAGACATCGTTATGCTCGGACTTAGCAGCAGCGAATCCGAGTTGTCGTAACGCATGGGTAACGCTATCTAAATAGGACTGAAAAACAGATTCGCTGTGGGTATCTGGCGTGATATACGACAGCATCAGATTGCCCGCATCGGAATAGACGCAGCCTCCCCCACTCTTGCGGCGATACATCTGCACCCCATGCGAGCGGCAATACGCCATATTTACCTCGTCCGCCATCACCTGATGGCGACCAAAAATAACCGTCGGGGGGACAACCCATGTAAAAAAGACGCCCCCGTTTTCTTTAGCAGAAGAAGGGGTCTGATTTGTATCGGGTTGCGATAAACAGACCGAGGCAGAATCAACCGAGTCGGAAATATGCTGCGCTAGGTACTCTTCCATGGAAAGATACCAAACCAAACGCTTGTTGGGCGGAGCAATAATGTGCTGACAATGGTTCATAGCGAGGATATTACAAGTCAAAATACATCCTACAATTGGGGACTTCTACAAGTTGCATGGTGGTTATTTGGGAAGTCCTACCATAATACAAGAGCCGATAAACGGACTTACACACGGGGAGCAGACAGACAATGCCCCTGACAGAAACGATGGGTCAGTTGTCGGTCGTCTCCCAAATAGATATAGCGCTCCAAACGGTGCTGCAAATCGTACGGCTTTGCTCCTACAACGGCAGGCGTGGCATTCAACTCATGGTCGTCTATCACCAAGGCATCGAACGCATAACCACGCTCAAAGGAGCCCACCTTGCCAAAGAACGAACCTCCCGACTTGGTCGCCAAATAGAACACCTCCGGCAAAGACAAGAACGGCATCTTGCCCTCAGTGGCAGCATACTGCAACTTGCTCATTTCGAGTGCATACTGCATGACACGGAACATACTCAAATGATGTCCTGCTGCCACATCGCTACCCAAAGCGACGGGAATATTGCGCTGCAAGAAAGTACGAACGGGGGCTATACCCGAACCGAGATTGCAGTTGGAGGTAGGGCAGTGTACTGCCATCACTTGTCGGCGCTGCATAAGTTCTAACTCCTCACCCGCTGTATAGCAGCAATGCGCCATAAGCGTAGGCGTCTGACCAAAGAGGCCATAACGGCAATAGGCAGCGCCATAACAGGTACTCTCCGGCTCCAAGGACTGCACCCAGGCTATCTCAGAACGGTTCTCGCTCAGATGGGACTGCACCGCAAGACCCGTACGCTGCGCCAAGTCGCCCAAGGCACGAAGCATATCGGATGAGCAAGACGGCACAAAACGAGGGGTGATGATCGGCTCCACCAAAGGCATACCGGAGAGATGCTTCGATAGTCGTTCGGTATTCTGCACCGCCTCGGCAGGGGAATTGCTCAATCGATCAGGACAGTTGCGATCCATTCCGACCAGACCTATCTTAGCCCCCATACCTGCCTCTGCGAACAAATTTGCCAAGAGCATCGTGGAGCGCAAATGGACGGTAGCAAATACGGAAGAGCGCATCGTACCGTTGAGCCATAGGTCATGCACAAAACGACGGTACATTGCCTCAGCATATTGACGGCTGCGATAGCGGGATTCCTCCGGGAAAGTATAGGTGTTGAGCCACGGCAACAACTCCATATCCATCGCCATCCCCATATTACGATACTGGGGCGCATGGACATGCAAGTCATTCATAGCCGGAATCAAGAGCGATTCACCGAAGTCGGTAACGAGTTGGTTCGGGAATGGTTCGGGAAGCGAGCGCCCTACATGCACAATATACCCCTCGTCATCCACTACGATATAGCCACGACGCAAGATACGAAAAGCCTGCGGCGTGGGAGTATAAAGAATATTGGCACGATAGATATGCATACGGACTTATTTCTCTTGGGGGAGGCAGGTATCAGCATCGTCTTGGCGGGATGAAGCGGCACAATCCGCATCAGTATCAGCGTCAGCACACTCTTCTGCGTCAGCGCACTCTTCTGCGTCAGCGCACTCTTCTGCCACATGCTCCTCTATAACCTGCTCAAGCGTTTTCTGCTCCTTATTGCGGCTATAGAATGGTACAAGAACAAAATAATTGACCACGCCCGCCAACATAATCGCCACAATACCGGAAAGTTCTTCGGACAGCGTACAAGCGATAAGGATATGCAAGAAGCCCACCTGGATGAGATAATTGACCAAGCGCCCCAACATAAAACCTCCCGCATTCTTGACCGACGGGCGGGTACGGAATGTGTAGAAACTGGTCAGGAAATAGTTGACAATCATCTCGATACAAAAACCAAGCGTGAATGCCGTCGTCACACGCAGCGTACTCTCTGCCCACACCACATCGAACAATGCCAGAAAACCATAATAGATAGCATACTGCAGCGCCGTTCCGAATGTGCCAACACATACGAAACGGACTGCAGAACGATATTTTTCCGGCAAAAGCCGAGTGAGAGTCTTCAAATAATTATGAATGAATAATTATGAATTAAGAATTATTACCTCTGCGGGTATTTTTCTTATTTCAATGCAGCAAGGAGTTCGTCCATAGCAGGTTGGAGACCTTCGGCATTGCGGCCACCGGCTGTAGCCATCCATGCCTGTCCGCCACCACCACCTTGGATGTGTTTAGCCGCAGATTTAATCATCTGCCCTGCATTCAAACCGGCATCAACCAACGGCTGAGAGAGAAAGACGGAAATCATCGGCTTACCTTCCCACTCCGTTGCTCCCACAACAGCAAAACGCACATCGGTAAATTTGCCACGCAACAACGGCAGCACACCACGAATCATATCGGGCTGCACTGCTCCCTGCAGGCGCACTAACTTCGTGCCGTGGAAGTCTTCCGCACGGTCTATCAGACGGTCACGGTACTGCTCCAACTTCTCTGCCATATAGGTCTCTATCTCTTTCTTAAGCCCTGCGTTCTCCTGCACGGCTTTCTGTACGGCAGTAGCAATATCGGGTGCATTATTGAGCAAACCACGCAAGTTGGACAACATATCCTGCTGTGCAAAATACAACTCATCCACCTTGGCTGCCGTAACCGCCTCGATACGACGCACACCGGCTGCCACACTGGTCTCCAACAAGATACGCACGGCGCCAATACAACCCAAAGCAGGCACATGGCAACCACCGCACAACTCGATGGAAGGGCCATACTTGATGACACGCACATCGTCGCCGTACTTCTCGCCGAACAATGCCATCGCCCCCATCTCTTTGGCCTTAGCAATCGGGGTGTGACGGCTCTCCTCCAACGGATAGTTGCAACGGATCAGTTGGTTCGCCAACTGTTCTACCTTGCGGAGTTCTTCGGGCGTTACCTTCTGATAGTGCGAGAAATCGAAACGCAACGAATCGGGGGTAACCAAACTACCCTTCTGCTCTACATGTGCGCCCAACACGGTACGCAACGCATAGTGCAGAATGTGTGTACAGGAGTGGTTGCAAGCAATAGCCTGACGGCGTGCCTCATCCACTTGTGCCACCAGTTTGCCCTCTATATGCTCCGGCAACTCGGTACAGATATGTACAGGCAAGTTGTTCTCACGCTTAGTATCTACGACACGAGCCGTACCAAGCATACCGGTATCGCCTACCTCACCACCCATCTCTGCATAGAACGGGGTCTTGGAAAGCACAATCTGATAGAACTCTTTGCCTTTCTGGCTTACCTTACGGTAGCGAAGCACTTCCGTCTCAACGGATAACGAATCGTAACCGACAAACTCGGTATCTCCCTCACGAAGGACTACCCAGTCGCCAAGATCTTGCTTATTGGCACTACGCCCCATCTCTTTCTGGTGCTCCAATGCCTTCTGATACTCCTCCTCGTTGGTGGTAAAACCGTTCTCACGAAGAATCAACTCCGTCAAATCGAGCGGGAAGCCATAGGTGTCTTTCAGCGTAAAGACATCCACACCGGAAATCTCTTTGCCCTTCGCCTCTTTCATAAGTTTGTCGAGCAAGGTAATACCCTTATCAAGCGTGCGTAGGAATGCCTCCTCTTCGCTCTTGATGACAGGGATAATCTGTTGCTCTTGCTTACGCAATTCGGGATAGGCATCACCCATATCCTCAATGAGTTGCGGCACTAACTTATACATAAATGCCTCACGCTGACCCAAGAAGGTGTAGCCATAGCGAACGGCACGACGCAAGATACGACGGATGACATAGCCCGCTTTCTCGTTGCTGGGCAATTGCCCATCTGCAATAGCAAAGGCAATGGTTCGGATATGGTCGGCAATGACACGCATGGCAATGTCGGTTTTCTCCTCCTTGCCATACTCTGTACCGCAAATCTCGCCAATCTTGTGCAGCATAGGTTGGAACACATCAGTATCGTAGTTAGACTGCTTGCCCTGCAGGGTACGCACCAAACGCTCAAATCCCATACCCGTATCAATCACACGCTTAGGCAGCCCCTCAAGAGAGCCGTCTGCCTTGCGGTTGTACTGCATGAAGACAAGATTCCAAATCTCGATAACCTGGGGGTGGTCCTTATTGACCAACTCACGCCCCGGAACTGCTGCTTTCTCCTCCTCGGAACGACTGTCTACATGTATCTCGGAGCAGGGACCGCAAGGTCCGGTATCACCCATCTCCCAGAAGTTGTCGTGCTTATTGCCATTCAGAATATGATCTGCAGGCAAGTGCTTTGCCCAGATGGCAGCCGCCTCTTCGTCACGAGCCAGTCCTTCTTCGGGAGCACCCTCGAATACCGTTGCATAGAGGTTCTTCGGATCAATATGCAGGACATCAACAATGTATTCCCATGCAAAGTCGATAGCCCCCTCCTTGAAGTAATCACCAAACGACCAGTTACCGAGCATCTCGAACATGGTGTGGTGATAGGTATCGTGTCCTACCTCCTCCAAATCGTTGTGCTTGCCACTGACACGCAGACACTTCTGTGAATCTGCCACACGGGGATACTTAATCGGATCGTTGCCGAGAATAATTCCCTTCCATGGGTTCATTCCCGCATTGGTAAACATCAGCGTAGGGTCATCCTTGATAACCATCGGTGCAGAGGGTACGATATGGTGTCCTTTGCTCTCCATAAAGTCCAAAAAGGACTGTCGGATTTCTTTACTTGTCATATTATTGTCTTAATTTTACTCGTATTTTTATTGTCTACAATTTTACTCGTAGTAATGATACTCCACACAACCAGGCTACTCTACTCTGCGTCCGGCTTAGGCTGAGCGGGGGCGTTGGTAGTCTTAAAATCAACAAACTCACGGCGAGGACGACGGTCATCGTGCTCCTCGTGCGGCTCAAAGGGCAACGGGTTCTTTTTGAGTTCCTTATTCTGCGCACGGGTGTGCAGAATATCTATTGCCATATAGAGTGCATGCGAGAAACTATACGCCTTCGCCTCGTTCTTACCTGCCAAATCGTACGCCGTACCATGATCCGGCGAAGTACGCACAATAGACAAGCCGGCGGTATAATTAACACCGTTCATATCAAGCGTCTTGAACGGAATAAGCCCTTGGTCGTGGTACATAGCCAGCACTGCATCGAATTGGGTGAAGCGTCGGCTACCAAAGAACCCGTCAGCAGAATAAGGTCCAAACGCCCATATTCCTTGCTCATTGGCTTTGTCGATTGCCGGCTTGATAATTTTCTGTTCCTCCTTGCCTATCAGTCCGTTATCGCCTGCGTGGGGATTGAGTGCCAACACGGCAATACGGGGCTTCTCGATCGTGAAGTCGTCCTGCAGAGTTTGGTTAAGCACTGCCAACTTGGCCAAGATACGCTCCTCTGTAATCATCTGTGGCACACGCGCAATAGGCACATGATTGCAGACCAACGCCACACGCATCATATCGCTAACCATCATCATAAGGCTCTCCTTGCCATCACCAAAAGTGGAGGTAAGATACTCGGTATGTCCGGAGAAATGGAATAACTCAGACTGAATGTTCTCCTTATTGATAGGTGCGGTAACCAAAGCATCTACCACACCCTGCCGCAAGTCGGCACATGCCCGCTCCAATGCAGCAAAGGAAGCCTTACCTGCCTCAGGAGTGGATACACCCAACTGCACGGGAGTGTCGTCGGGGTAACACGAGATGAGGTTAAGGCGTCCGTCTTTGGTCTGACGGGGCGAGTCAATGATATTGAACTGCAATTTAGTGTAGTCTTCACCCAAAGTCTGTGCGTGAAGGCGTGCAATCTTAGCATTACCGTACAAAATAGGACGGCATATCTCACAAATATGCGGGTCGGCTATGGCCTTGAGAATAATCTCGTAGCCCACGCCGTTAATATCTCCTGCCGTAATGGCGATAGTAGGCTTCATTTTCAATTAACAATTAACAGGTAACAATTAACAAGTAACAATTAACATTGTAATGTGTAATGCATTTACAAATTTGCTAATTTACAAATTAGATTCTAGATTCACCGGATCACTGCCGGTGAATCTTCTCGTAGTGCAGGCGGGTAAGATCAAAGGGCTGTTTCTCCTCGTCGGGATAACCTAAGGAGATAACACACAACACATTGAGGTTCTCCGGTATACCCGCTGCCGAACGAACTAACTGCTCAGCTCCTTCACGCTGATAGACATGGCACCAACAAGCACCTATACCCTGCTCAGCAGCGGCAAGCAGGATATTCTGAGCGGCAATCGCTCCGTCTGCCTGCCATGTATCAGTCACTGCACTATCCAATGCTACAACTATAGCGGCTGTGGCTGTGGCAAACATACCACTACCATACGTACGGCACGCTGCCAATGGACGCAATTGTTCGGACGAAGTAAGCATATAGAACTCCCACGGCAGAGAGCGGTGGCTCGATGGTGCCATAAGGGCACAGCGAAGGATATAGTCTAACTTGGCTTGCTCAATAGGTCGGTCGGTGTATTTACGCACCGAACGACGGCACTGACAGAGTTGTTCAAAGGTATTCATTGTGTAAGTGTAACTTAATTCGTATGCATAATTAGAATATTCTATATGTTTCGGATATTCTGTGTTTTTGCGGATGTATATATTCATTGTTTGTGCCCCCAATAAATATATACATCATTAGGATCTATATCATTAGATATCTATGTCATTATCATTGTTTTTGCCGGCACAGATAGCAATGCAAATCACAAATAGCGTGCAAAATTACAACATTTTTCCGAAACTTACAAGCCCCCACGACTACAAAAAATATTGAAAATACTGCCTACCTATATCTGCACTCAAATAAATATCATACATTGTATATTTCCTATCAGCAATGGATATAGAATATATCTCGGTGGTATCTCGGACGTATCGCCCTACCATTACCCTACCATTATAGGTTCTTGTAATGCTTTTATAAGGTCTTTTTATGTTCTGTTTTTCCCTATTCTGGCAAATAGGAAGCAAAGTGAGGACATTCCTTCTGTCCACACACATTATAGTTGTTCATTCCATTATTTTCGTTCCCCCTCTTGCCTATCTCAATTAAAAATCCTACCTTTGCAGTGTAATAAGATTAAAGGCATCTACTCTTGCCTACCGGACACAGTCTTCCGCAGACTATAAACAGCGGCATCAGCGGGATGTAAAGCCACAGGAGCCACGCCGTGATGGGGATATGTCTCTTTTTCGGGTGGTAGGGTGAGAAAGTGTTCTTGCCCGCAGGTTGAAAGACCTGCCGACATATTAAGAGCGTTCATGCGACGCTTGTTTTGCACTTCAAAACTTCGCAACTTTTGGATTTACAAGCAGAACAATGCGACCGATGGATGTTCATGGGTGTGTATTTGTGTACACATATACCGGCTTGCCATGCGTAAACAGATTGTTATACGCAGTCAAGCAGATTGATGTTAGGTATATGTGGTTTCAATGCATACGGCGTGGACTTCGGTTGCTGTTTTACTTGTAATGGCAATGCGAAGGCCTTGAAGTGTGGAGCAGCAACAGTTCCACGCTTTTTTTGTGTCCGCACGATACACAACCAAAATTAAGCTAAATAAATGCAATCTCCTAAAAATATAACAGCAATGAAAGAGAAAAAGAACCTAAAAGATGAAGTATTCAAGGC
Source organism: Azospirillum sp. CAG:239 (assembly GCA_963619585.1). Taxonomy (GTDB): domain Bacteria; phylum Bacteroidota; class Bacteroidia; order Bacteroidales; family Paludibacteraceae; genus Colicola. The sequence goes on along the minus strand of CAVEXR010000027.1, from coordinate 7,528 downwards.
ATATTTTATGATAGCCGTATTTGTCTTGTATTTCCTGTTTAGCCTCCTACTTGTCATCGGAACCATTGTTCTGAACTTAATTGTCTTATATAGTGCTATCAAAGAACCGGCGTTCTTTGTCTTGTATATCTATTTATTGCCATTAGATTTTATTGTTTATGTCAGTGAGATATCTCCGGTTATTGCGTTACTGAAAGAAAACTCTCATTATAATGGAGGCATAGAAGTTACAGAAGCAGAAGCGCCATTGTTATTTGGAGTTATTCGAGATGTAGCAGAGCACACAAAATGTAAAATGCCGAAGCATGTTTACTTGTCCGAAGAAGTCAATGCCAGTGTTTCTTTTGATAGTTTATTCATCAGCATATTTTTTCCCAATCCAAAGAATCTCACCATTGGTATTGATTTGTTTACAGGACTGAATATCTCTGAGTTAAGGTCTATTATAGCCCATGAATTTGGACATTTTTCTCAAAAAACAATGCATGCTGGATCTTGTGTTTATGTTGCTGAAAATCTTTGTGATATGTATAAACAAATCATATCTGCGCAAAGAACAGGGAGTATCTTGTATTGGATTTTCCTCTGGATTAAATGGTTCCTTATAACATTGATATATAAGGGTATTCATCGTACATATCGAAGTCTACAACGCCGAATGGAATTTGATGCTGACGAAATAGTTGCTTCTGTTGTTGGGGCTAATTCTTTTGTGTCCTCTGAATGCAAGATAGAAGCACTCCAATATCAATACCAACATTTCAGTTATGTATTAGAAGATTTGTATAATCAAGGTATACAAGTCTATGACAGAACTGCATGTCATGATATTTGGTGGAATGTCTTTCCACACAATAGAATGTATGACATTACTCCGACTATGCTCTTAACCCAAATACCAACCGAGGCTTCAAAGGGGTTCATAACGATAATAGATTTGAATGAGGAAACACATCCAACCACTAAGGCTCGTATAGAAAATATAAAAGCGATGAATCTCCCCGATGAAACTATAGATACAATACCTGCAATATCTATTTTACCATCCATTATATGGGAGAAAAAGAAAGAAGAGAATTTGAAAGAATATAATTGGCAATACTATGATACGACCGCATTTGCAAATTATTGTACCCAATACGCAACAGAAAATTATGGTCAGGGTGAACTTTACAAACTACTTAGTCATAATATAGTAGAATTTGATATTGACATACTTCCAGCACAAAAAGATGTTTTTCTGCCCAAATTTACAGAGGTACAAGATATTCTTGAAAAATATGTTTCTACACAATATGATGAACGGACACTTCATTACTTAGAACATAACCTACTAAAGCATTCCATCTTACAATACAAGGAACAGAGAGTGCAAGATGCCTCTAATCTTAGAGAATTGCACCAAGAAGATGTAGAAGCACTACAAGATGTTGTTCTCCAATTGGATAAGCAAACAGCAGCCTATTTGTTAGCACAAAGTACAGATGAAGAGGAAAAGAACAAAATTCGTACGCTTTACAAAGATATATTCCTTTTCCAGAAGGCGTTGTATGATATGCAAACTGTCAAACTGAATACACTAATAACGATAAAAGAAGAAACAACGGACGATGAAGAAGGCGAACGACAGGTCGATATTCATCGAGAAGAAAAATTGTTTAGGGAAATTATTAAACAATTTGATCGTGCTTGGCTACAGCAGTATTTAACTGACGATATTATAAATGCCATGTTAGAATATGCACAGACAGCATACCATTGCATTACTTGCACCGATTGGAATAAAATCAAAGAATTTATATCTGTTGTCCAATGGACGGAAGGTGTTCTATATAATGGCGCAGATAAATGCAAAATAAAACTCAGCCGGATACCCAATAAATGAGGAATAGTATTGGGGTAATTTACCGATATGATATTCTGTTCTTTCTGGATATGGCTTGTAGGATAATAATGTAGGAAATGACAGAAAAATCAAACTATGGGGGAAACTACAAGCAACTGTAGACATACGTAGTCGCGTAACAAGTTTTCTTTATACAAGTTCTTTTATTATCCCGGGTATTGTGCGGCAATTTGCTCCAAGCATTGTCGGCAGAGACAGTCGGTATAGTTGGCTGCTATATAGGTTCTTGCAGCGGGAGACAAGTGTACCCCCACGCATTGGCAGTGAATATCGTGTGTACACACAAACGCCGCCCCACACCGTGGACAAATCAAATGACGAGGTTCCATTGTTCAATTAACAATTAATAATTAACAATTAACATGCCGTACTATCCCTCTATGAAATTGGGAATTGGGAATTTGCACTAAACTCCCAAACTACAATAAACTCCTAAACACAAATTTACAAATTTACACATTTTACAAATTTACAATTGAGAAGTCCCCGCCGACACGCTCGTCCCGTAAATCGTGTAATACACATTATCTCGGAGGATAAGAATCTGTCCGTTTCGCAGGACTTTTCGTACGGTTGTTGGCACATCATTGTCGGAGGCAGGCTGCTCTAAATCTGTACCACTCTCGCACTGACATCCATTGCGAAGACTATCGGGAAGTTGCAGATAGCCCTCGTCGTAGGTGTTTTTGAGGGTAGAGAGTGTAACTTTCTGCCCTTTGCGATTGCCCCAGATATACTCTGCCAAGCACGGATATTCTATAAACGGATTACGGTTGTGCTGAAAATCACTCACGGCGTCCATTCGGTCGAGTTCCTTTTGCGATACGGGATCCATGCGATGCCATTGTAATAGCACCTGTATTTCCCAATCGCGGAATTCGAGGTACGAATCGTTGCGCATGGCGAACTTGCTCCCCACATCCTTGTTGTCTAACCGCCACCCTTTGTACTTACTGCATACCACATCGGGATTGCCATTCAAGTCGTGCCCATAGCAAGTCGCCATATAGAAGTACGCACGGGCAAAATCGCCTTTGTACTCGTCCTTCGGCTCAAATACCCAGAATGTCTCTCCCTCGTAAGTGGCTTTGCCTACGGTGAGCGAACCCGTTGCAGACTTGTCTTTTATATCCTTGGTAGGTACGCCGAGCGGATAGTTACTGCGCGATGAGTTTGCCGTACTATTCGACGGATTAAGATGGTAACAGTCTTTGTAGGCATCGTTCTTATCTCCTCCCCACCATGATTTGGCAAAGGAGTGCTCTATATTACAGCCACTTACGACACTGCCTACGCTCGTGAATTTCTTCCAACTGTCGCAGTACATATCCATGCAGTAGCCATTCTCATCTTGGTCGGCGTAGTAAAATATCTCCCAAGTAGCCCCTTTGCCACTGCCGTATTCGTACACGGTATGGTTGCGAATGATAGTCTTGAGTGTGGCTTTCAGCACCGAGTCTTGTGTTCCCTCTATACGGTCGTAGTAGCCAGTAGGCATTGTTTCCGCCCACGACACAAGCGAACAGAATAAGCACAGAACAGCAACAAATTTACGATTGACGATTTTATAACTATGCATTACACATTTACACATTTACAAATTTCTGAGGAATCCTATTCCGAATCGTTCGACTGCAGCACGCTCCAATTCTTCGCGAACAGATGGGTCAGCAATACCAATAAGTGCCTTCGCACGCTCTGCCAACGGCTTATTGCGCAAATAGACAATACCATGCTCTGTGGCGATATATTGTGCTTGGAAGCGGGTAGTTACTACGCCAGCACCTGGCGTCAAGTGTGCTACTATCTTCGATTTTCCTTTTGTGGGGTTGCCTTGCGCATCTTTCGCTCGTGTCATACTTGGCAGAGCGATGAAGCATTTGCCTCCCTCGGACAGTGCCGCACCGTACATGAAGTCGTGCTGACCGCCTACGCCGGAGATAATCGTATCGCCGATAGAGTCAGCACATATCTGCCCCGTGAGGTCTATCTCGATAGCCGAATTGATAGCCATTGCTCGTGGGTTTTGACGGATAATTTGCGGGTCGTTCGTCCATGCCACATCGCGTATCACAAAGTCGGGGTTGCCGTCGATATAGTCGTAGAGGTGGCGTGACCCCAATACCAAACTGCCGACAGACTTACCCGGCAGCACTTTCTTCAATGAGTTGTCTATCACACCTTGCTCTATTAGCGGTAGTACTCCGTCCGTAATTGCCTCGGTATGCAGCCCAAGATGTTTATGGTTGCGCAGGGCGTTGATCACCGCATTCGGTATCCCCCCTACCCCAATCTGCAGCGTAGCGCCATCGGGTATCTCAGCGGCGATATAATTACCTATGCGGGTTTCAATCTCATTGGGCGTGGCAGTAGGCACTTCTACCAACGGCTCATCGCCACGACACATAGCGGAGATTTGACTCACATGGATGACAGGGTCGCCAAAAGTGCGGGGCATATACTTATTCACCTGCGCAATAATCGTCTTCGCACACTCCTGCCCGGAGAAGGCAATATCCGCCGAAATACCGAACGAGCAGTAGCCGTTCTCGTCGGGTTCACTCACATTCAGAAACGCCACATCTACAGGCACTTGCCCGCTACGGAAGAGAAAAGGCACCTCGCCCAAAAAGGCAGGAATGGTGTCCGCCACCCCCTCACGCATTGCCCGACGGAGATTGTTCGGCACAAAGATACTCAGTGCCCGGAAGGAGTCCATCAGTTCGCGTTTTGCATACGGTGCATCTTCGGGATGGACGCCAAACCCCGATATGATTTTCACATCCCTTAGTTCGTCGGCACGCTTGGTAAGCGCACGCAACAGCACCATCGGAATAGAGGTAGAGCCTTGTACCACAATGGTGTCTCCGCTCTTCACCGGCAGCACCGCCTCTTCCGGCGTCATATAATGGTAAGCAGTCATGACAATTAGGAATTAGGAACCGGCGTGTCGCCGGGGACAAATTTTATTCAATTAAGAATTAATGTGTAATTTGTAATTGTGCAGTCATTTACAAATTTGCTAATTTACAAATTTACAAATTCACTATCTGCCGTGCCGGCAGATAAAACCTGCTGCAAAGATACGCTTTTTTCTTCACTCTCGCAAATTCCTGTTTCCTAATTCCAAATTCCCAATTAATTTGTCAATCTCCGAAAAAATCAGTACCTTTGCCCCCTATTCAAATTACAAATTACAAATTACAAATTAAAAATTACAAGTTTACAACTTGATTCCCTCTCTCCCCTATATCCGCACTCGATTCGAAGAGTACAATCGGCTCTATTTCGAGGAGTCGCTCCCCCTGTTGCCTATCCGATACGCAAATGCCAAGGGGTATTTGGGGCGGGTTTCTTTTAAGCGTGTGCTACAACCCGACGGCACGCGTCGCAATACGGATTTCGCGCTGTATATCAATGCCCGTATCGATTTGCCGGAAGAGGTGGTAGAAGACACCATTCTCCACGAGATGATTCACTATTATATCGGTTATCACCAACTCCGCGACACCTCGCCACATGGTAAACTCTTTCGAGCAAATATGGAGAGGATAAACCGCATGGGCAATCGGCATATATGTATCTCCACACGCCTATCGAAAGAGCAAACTCGGCAGATAACGGGCGTGGCAAAGCCCCATGTCGTGGCAGTGGCGCACTTCGCGGACGGGCGTATCGGAATCAAAGTTGTGCCACGACAAGCGAATACGATTCTGCATTTCCATCGCCAAGCCCTACGCAGTTTCCCCATAGACGACATCCGGTGGTACTACACAGAAGACGAGTACTTTTCACGGTACCCGTCTTCCGATAAACTGCGCCTGTATTTGATCACCGATTGCGACGGCTTGCGTAGCGTGTTGGCGAAATCCCGCCGTATCACCCTGTCTGCCAACGGCATACGGTTGGAACCTAATTCAGGTAGTAACCTATTGTGGTAACGACACGGATGTGCTTCACCCACGGCTGATAGTTGTCGCTTTCTACCGAGAATTGCCCTTGGCTGGCATTGCGAATGCTACCGAGCGAGCAGTTGGCATCGTCGGCAAACTTCTGTGCCACGGTGCGGGCGTTTTTCGTTGCCTCCTCTATCATCGAGGGCTTTAGTTCCGTCAGTCCGTTGAACTGATAGTCCACATTCCAATCTTGCGAATTGACGATTATCCCTTTGCTGAGCAACTCGCTCGGGCAACCTTGGCTGTTGATCACCCGCTCCACATCTTTGGTGCTGACCACCATGGTGGTGCTGACGGTGTAACGCTTGTCCGGTTGGCGATTGCCGTAATAGTTTGCCCAGTTGTCGTCCACCGTGGTGTTGCCGCGACGCAAATCTTCTGCCGCAAAACCTTTGCTTATAAGGAATTGTTTGATTGTCTCCGTCGTGGCGTTGAGTTCCGAATACGCCGTCGTTAAGTCGTTGGTTTGCAATGTATAGGTAAGCGGCCATACGACATAGTCCGCCTGCACATCGCGAGTCGAAAGCCCCTTTACCACTACCGCACGGTCCTTCGCCGCATATTTGCTGAAACCTAAATAAATGAACAGCCCTGTCAGAGCCAATCCACACGCTACTACACAAGCAGCCCAAAGATTATTTTTCATTGTATTTCGTATTTTTAGTTATCCAGATAGTCCCTTCGAAGTGCGTATTCTATATATTCGAATAGTCCCTTCAAAGCGCGTATTCTATATAGAAAATGCAAAAAGTGTGCCATACAAAAGGTGTTTTGGCATATTTATTGATACTCCTTTGACATATTGTATAATCCGCGAAAAACGACTACCTTTGCACCCCGAAACTAAAAAAGATTGCTTATGCGACTGATACATAATCCTTGGTTGGGCATGGACGGCTACAATTGCTATGGCTGTTGCCCCACCAATCCGCTTGGCACACACCTCTCTTTCTTCGAAGACGGCGACGACATCGTCAGTGTTTGGCGTCCTACACAGAACCACCAATCGTGGTTTAACACGCTCCACGGGGGCATTCAAGCCGTATTGTTGGACGAAGTATGCGGCTGGGTGGTATTCCAAAAACTGCAGACGGCAGGCGTAACGGCGAAGATGGAAACACGCTACCACAAACCCGTCTCCACCCTACAGCCGTATATCGTTCTGCGCGGGCGGATAAAGGAGGTGCGCCGCAATGTGGCGTATGTGGTTGGCGAGATATGGAGTTCGGATAAGGAGTTGCTATGCGAGTGCGTCTGCACCTATTTCACTTTCCCACAAGAGAAAGCCAAAGAGGAGATGTGTTATGTCGCCCCCACCCTTGACGACACCGACACCCCACTATCCGAACTGACAAAATAAGGCTACACCTTATATACTCATATATTTACACCTCATATAGTTACACCTATATTATTATAGTATAGGAAAGAAATATAGTATGGGGTATAGTATATAGGGTATAATACGGATATCCTACAGGGAGAGAAAAAAATAATAGTATGCAAAAAGAGGTTGTCTAACAAGTTTTGGTTAGGCAGCCTCTTTTAGTGTTATGTTGGGGATGATGGAGAGTGGTTATTCCGGTTATAAAAAAAAGTCTTTCTGCTTGTTTTTTTATTGCAGAAAGACTTGGCTATGTCAAAGATTTTCAGTAACTTTGCAGTG
>CAVEXR010000026.1:0-30919 GCA_963619585.1 Azospirillum sp. CAG:239 | reverse complement strand
CTTTGAGGGGGTAGTGGTCGCAAGATCGTGTGAGTTCGAGTCTCATCCTGCGCACCGAATTATTTGAGGGCAAGAGGACATTCTACGCAAGTAGGGTGTCCTTTTTTGTTTTTATTTTGGTTATATCATAAAAAAGCCGTAACTTTGCAGGCAAATGTGCGCGGAACGAGACGGCAGTGCCTGATACGGCAGGATGTCTGTTCACGGCGAACTTATAAGACGGAATTATAAAGTATAAATAATATATGGCAACACAAGAAGAAACTTTCAAGAAGATTGTCGCACACTGCAAAGAGTACGGTTTTGTATTCCCCAGCAGCGACATCTACGACGGACTGGCAGCAGTATACGACTACGGGCAGAACGGCGTAGAACTGAAAAACAATATCAAGAAATACTGGTGGGATTCGATGACGCTTCTCCACGAGAACATCGTGGGTATCGATGCGGCTATCTTTATGCACCCCACCACATGGAAGGCCTCTGGGCATGTGGATGCGTTCAACGACCCGTTGATTGACAACCGCGACTCGAAGAAACGCTACCGTGCGGATGTACTGATCGAAGACCAAATCGCCAAGTACGACGAGAAGATAGAGAAAGAACTCGAGAAAGCACGCAAGCGTTTCGGTGATTCGTTCGACGAGGAACTCTATAAGCAGACCAACGAGCGTGTAAAGGAACATATCGACAAGCGCAACGCTCTCCACGAGCGATACAGCGCAGCGATGAACGCCGGCGACCTTGCGGAGTTGAAGCAGATTATCCTCGACGAAGAGATTGTCTGCCCTATCTCCGGCACACGCAATTGGACGGATGTGCGCCAATTCAACCTTATGTTCCAGACCGAGATGGGTAGCACTTCCGATGGTGCGATGAAGATTTATCTTCGCCCCGAGACGGCACAGGGTATATTTGTCAATTTCCTCAATGTGCAGAAGACGGGGCGTATGAAGATTCCGTTCGGTATTGCGCAGATTGGCAAGGCGTTCCGTAATGAGATTGTAGCCCGTCAGTTCATTTTCCGTATGCGTGAGTTTGAGCAGATGGAGATGCAGTTCTTCGTTCGTCCGGGCGAGGAGATGAAGTGGTTCGAGCACTGGAAGCAGTTCCGCCTCAAGTGGCACAAGGCGCTCGGCTTGGGCGACGAGAAATATCGTTTCCACGACCACGAGAAGTTGGCGCACTATGCCAATGCCGCTACGGATATTGAGTTCCAAATGCCGTTCGGTTTCAAAGAGGTGGAAGGTATTCACAGTCGTACGAATTTCGACTTGAGCCAACACGCCAAGTTCAGCGGCAAGAAGATTGAGTACTTCGACCCGGAGTTGAACCAGAGTTACACCCCGTATGTGATAGAGACCTCTATCGGTGTCGACCGTATGTTCTTGAGCGTAGTATGTTCTTCGTACCACGAGGAGCAATTGGAGGGCGGAGACAGCCGTGTTGTACTCTCCCTGCCGCCTGTACTTGCGCCGGTTAAGGTATGCGTTATGCCGCTTGTGCGCAAAGACGGGCTGCCCAAGAAAGCACGCGAGATTGTCGAGATGCTTAAGTTCGATTTCCATACCAACTACGATGAGAAAGACTCTATCGGCAAACGCTATCGTCGTCAGGACGCCATCGGCACGCCGTTCTGCGTGACGGTGGACCACGATACGCTCAACGACGGGTGTGTAACGGTGCGTTTCCGTGATACCATGGAGCAGGAGCGCATTAAGATAGAAGACCTGCATGCATTGATTGCCCAAGCAGTTGACCCCAAAGTGCTGTACCGCAAGATAATGGGGAAATAAACATAGCCGCAGAACTCTCACAAAATGAGAGCGATGCGAGCAACGGAAAGACACCCGAACAGCCGCCAGGTTGTTCGGGTGCTTTCGTGATACGATTCGGGTGTTCTCACCACAACAATGGCAGACCATAGACCCACCATTCCCCTGTATAAGGAGAAGAACCGAAGGAGGATACTGACAAAATGGCAGATAAGAGGGTTTGGCAAAGTTTTTGCGTAGCATAGACGGGTAGCCCGACAGCAGGTTGGGACAGATACCCACAGAAATAAATTAGAAACGAATAAACAGATATACTATGAGCAAAGGAAACATTGGGGTAACATCGAACAACATTTTCCCCGTTATCAAAAAATTCTTGTATAGTGACCACGAGATTTTTCTCCGTGAGATAATATCGAATGCGGTGGATGCCACCCAAAAACTGAAAACCCTCGCAAGCGTGGGCGAATTCAAAGGCGAACTGGGCGACACACGGGTGCGTGTGCTGATAGACAAAGACAAACACACGCTGACCGTACAAGACCATGGTATCGGTATGACCGCCGAAGAGGTGGATAAATACATCAACCAAATAGCCTTCTCCGGGGCAGAGGAATTTGTCAATAAGTACAAAGACAAAGCAGAGGCTATCATCGGACACTTCGGATTGGGTTTCTACAGCGCATTTATGGTGTCGGACAAGGTGGAAATCTACTCGCAGTCGTACAAAGAGGACGCAAAAGCCGTGCATTGGAGTTGCGACGGCACGCCGGAGTATGTGATGGAAGATACCATAAAATCGGAGCGGGGTACGGACATTGTGCTGCACATCAACGATGAATTCAAGCAATACTTGGAGGACGCTACCGTTGAAGGACTGCTGAAGAAATACTGCAAGTTCTTGCCCGTAGAGATTGCATTTGGCAAGAAAAAAGAGTGGAAAGACGGCAAGCAGGTAGAGACCGATGAGGACAATGTGATAAACGACACCAACCCGGCATGGATGCGCAAACCTGCCGACCTGACCGATGAGGACTACGACAAGTTCTATCACGAACTATACCCCATGCAGATGGAGGAGCCGCTGTTCCATATTCACCTGAATGTGGATTACCCGTTCCACTTGACGGGTATTCTCTACTTCCCGAAGATAAAGAACAACCTGGATGTGCACCGCAACAAGATACAACTCTACTGCAATCAGGTGTATGTGACCGATGAGGTGGAGAACATCGTGCCGGAATATCTGACCCTGCTGCACGGCGTTATCGACTCGCCGGACATCCCGCTGAATGTGAGCCGCTCGTACTTGCAGAGCGATAACAATGTGAAGAAAATTAGCGGCTACATCACCAAAAAGGTGGCTGACAAATTGGCAGAACTCTACAAAAACGACCGCGAGAACTTTGAAAAGAAGTGGGATGACGTGAAGATGTTTATCCAATTCGGTATGCTCAGCGATGAGAAATTCTACGACAAAGCCATCGGATTTGCGCTCCTGAAAAACTTGGAAGGCAAGTACTTCACCTTAGACGAATACAAAGCCAAAGTGAAAGAGGCACAGACCGACAAGAACGGCGATGAGATACTGCTCTACACACAAGACCCCGACGCCTCGTACTCGTACATCGAGCGTGCCAAAGAAAAAGGCTACGATGTGCTGCTGATGGACGGCGAACTGGATGTACACGCCATGTCGCAAATGGAACAGAAGAGCATGGGCGACGGCGAGGACAAGAAAGATGCCATTCGTTTTGTCCGGGTAGACTCGGATGTGATAGAGAACCTGATTCTCAAAGAGGACAAACAGGCCGTGACGCTGACCGCTGAGCAAGAAGATGCGCTGCGCTACAGTTTTGAAAGCCAACTGCCAAAGGGCGAGAAGACACAGTACTCGGTTAGTTTTGAGTCGGTGGCAAAAGATGCGCTGCCGGTATTCCTGACCCAAAACGAGTGGATGCGGCGTATGAAAGAGATGTCGGCACACCAACAAGGTATGTCGTTCTACGGACAAATGCCCGACCAATATAATATGGTGGTGAATACCGCCAACGAGAAGGTGACCGGTCTGATGGAAAACCTGGTGGCTACGGCTGCCGAAGAGGTGAAACCGCTCTACGAGCAGATAGCCGCCAAACAGAAAGAAGAGGACGACCTGCGTGCTGCCCAAAAGGACAAGAAAGACGCCGACCTGACACAAGAGGAAAAGGATGCCGTAACGAATGTGACCAAAGAACTCGGCGCACTCCGTCAGCAAGTGAAGGAAGTGTATGCAAAGCACGCTGCCGGCGACGAAAAGGTACACCAACTGATAGACATCGCATTGCTGGCAAGCGGACTGCTGAAAGGCGAGGCATTGGCGAAGTTTGTGAACCGCTCGGTGGAATTGCTCTAAAATAGTCTAGTATACAAGACTAAAAAGGGTCTATTACCGTACAAGGACTTAGAGGTGATTACTCTCACAATAAGTGAGAGGGGATGATACACCTACAATAAGCGAGGGGATTGCGAAAGCAGTCCTCTCACTTTCTTCTAAGAACAAGTATCCGGCAGGCGTTCGGGAAAAGCAATGAGGATACAATGAGGATAGAAAACCGATACTGAGCACACAGCGTACGCAAAAACACGAGAAATACGCCATTAGGGTTGCAAAAACGAGAAAAAATGCGTACCTTTGCAGCCCATTATGGGCATAACGCCCATTGTGGAATAAACCTGCACTTTTGTCGGGAGCGACACTGCACTTCCCCGAAAGAAATACCACACACTATACACAAAATCAAGCCATTATGCAAGTAGAACTGATACTTCTCGTGCTGTCGTTGCTCTTTTTCGCCAGCATATTCACCGACAAGGTCGGCTACAAGTTCGGCGTACCCGCCCTGCTGCTCTTCCTCGCCGTAGGTATGCTCTTTGGAGCGGACGGAATAGGCAAGTTCTTCAACGAAGACGGTATGGGCTATATGCTCAATATCGACTCCGCTCAGGCCATCGGTACGGTCGCACTCTGTATCATTCTGTTCTCGGGCGGTATGGACACCAAACTATCGGAGATACGCCCCGTGATGGTACCCGGTCTGACATTAGCGACGCTTGGTGTGCTGCTCACGGCGGTGATTACGGGCGTGCTTATCTACTTCATCTTCGGTTGGCTGAATGCCATTGCGAGTGTGAGTATTTGGGTGGCACTGCTGATGGCGTCCACCATGTCGTCCACCGACTCGGCATCGGTCTTCTCTATCCTGCGTACATCGGGTATCGGCTTTAAGCACAACCTGCGCCCGCTGTTGGAGTTAGAGAGCGGTGCGAACGACCCGATGGCGTATGTACTGACCACCACGCTGATAGGTGTTGTAACCGCCACCGCCACAGAGATTTCGGGACTGGCTATCGTGCAGACCATTGTGGTACAGTTGGTTATGGGGGCGGTGATCGGTTTCCTCTTCGGAAAGGGCATTGTGAACCTTATGCGTAAAGCGCAGTTGAGCAACGAATCGCTCTACCCTATTATGGTGCTGACCGCCTGCATTTTCATCTTTTCCATTACCTATTACCTGCAGGGGAACACATACCTCGCCGTGTATATCGGCGGTCTTGTGATAGGCAACAGCAAGTTCACCCGCAAACGCCAGACCCGTAGTTTCTTCGACGGACTGACTTGGTTGAGCCAGTTGGTAATGTTCCTCGTGTTGGGACTGATGGTGCGTCCGCACGAGTTGCTACAACTGCAAGTATGGCTTCCGTGCCTGATTATCAGCATTGTAATGATATTTATCTCACGCCCCATATCGGTGTTCCTCTGTATGTTGCCCTTTAAGCAGTTCACCCGTCAGGACAAAACAATGCTCAGTTGGGTGGGGCTGAAAGGTGCAGTGCCTATTATCTTCGCCATTCTCTGCAAGGCGTCGAATGTAGACCACGCCGACCTGATATTCAATATCGTCTTCCTCTGCACGCTGGTATCGCTCATCGTACAAGGCACTTCGCTCTCGGCGATGGCACGCAAACTGCACTTGGCTCTGCCCGTAACGAACCTGAAGAAATTGCAACACTTCGACCTCGACCTGCCCGAGGAGATTGAGTCGTCCGCCACGGAGATTGAGGTAACACAAGATATGCTCGTCATGGGAACGCAACTCAAGGACATTGACCTGCCCGCCAAGACACTGGTTATCATGGTGCGCCGTGGAGAAGACTTCTTTGTGCCGTCGGGTAAATCAGAACTGCAGGCAGGCGACCAACTGCTTGTGATAACCGACAACGATGCCGCCGTGGCAGAACAGTACCGCATGGAGGCTGCCGAAGAAGAGCAGCAGCACTGGGGCGACCAACTGATTAACAACACCACCGGATTTCTCAAAGAGCGGTGGCACAAACTCGTGCATAACACAAAGAAATAATTAGTAAACAAGCGCATTAGCAACTATGCGAATAAACGGCACTGCCGAAAAAATATGAGTAAGAAGACTATTTTCCTCACCGGTGCAACAGGCACCATGGGCTATGCGGGTATGCAGGAGATACTGCGCTACCCCGAACGATATACACTGCGCATACTGGCACGCCCGAGCGCAAAGAACAAGAAACTGTTAGCCCCGCTGCTCGACCAATTGGAGGTGGTATGGGGCGACCTTACCCGCTACGAGGATGTGCTTCAAGGTGTTACGGGCGCAGACATCGTCTTGCATGTGGGCGGTATGGTATCACCCCAAGCAGACTATCGCCCTACTGCCACCCGCAAGACAAACATCGCTGCGGCAACTTATATCCGCGATGCCGTACTTGCACAACCTGTTGATAAACAACCCCGTGTAGTCTATATCGGCAGCGTGGCACAAATGGGCGACCGTCGAGAGCCGCTGCATTGGGGGCGTACGGGCGACCCGATTTGCGTATCCGCCTACGACCACTACGGCATTACCAAGGCGCGTGCGGAGTATATCCTCACCAACTCGCCCATTAAGAAATGGGTCAGTCTGCGCCAATCGGGCATACTCTACCCCGCCATACTGAAGAATTTTGACCCTATCATGTTCCATGTGCCTATCCGTGGTGTGTTGGAGTGGGCTACGGTAGAGGACAGCGGGCGATTGCTGGAACGCATCTGCCGCGACGAAGTACCCGAAGACTTTTGGAACAACTATTACAACATCGGTTCGGGCAAGGAATACCGTATCAGCAACTACGAGTTTGAGCGACTGCTGTTGGATGCCGTAGGCTGCCCGAGACCGGAGCAGATATTCGAGGCAAAGTGGTTCACCACACGCAATTTCCACGGCATGTGGTACGCCGACGGCGACCGCCTCGAGCAGTACTTACACTTCCGTGCGAACATACCCGTTAAAGAGTATTTCGCCCAAATGGCAAAGGCGGACAGTATCCCCGCCGCGGTGAAATTTGCCTCTAAGACAAAAATTGCCAAGTTGTTCCCGCACTGCGTCAAACTGGCAATGTACTGCCTTGCCCACTCGAAGACCCACGGCACACAGTGGTGGATACGCCATCATATCGAGCAGCGCATCCACGCCTACTACGGGTCGCTCGAGGCATACAAGGCTATCCCGAAGTGGAAAAATATGGACTTGAGCCACAACAGCGAAGAGGCAGTGCTGCTCGACCACGGCTACGACGAGCAGAAGCCCAAGAGCCTTTTCACGATAGAGGACATGCAAAAGGCCGCCGCTTTCCGTGGGGGGAAATGCCTGTCCAAAGAGATGATACAGGGCGATTGGGACACGCCGTTGGAGTGGGAATGTGCTGAAGGACATCGGTTTAGCGCATCGCCACGGGTTGTACTGCTGGGCGGGCACTGGTGTCCCGAATGTATGCCGTGGCCGTACCGCGATGAGCCGAACGCCCGCCCGTGGCACTGGGACAAGATTGCCCGCGAGAACCCGTTCTTCGCACAGATATGGGCACCCCTGCACGACCCCACCGAGGACAATGTCTATGGTGCAGAAGTGTTCGATGGGTGGGAGTAATTTGTTAATTAACAAGTAACAAGTAACAAGTAACATACAATTCCTAATTCCTAACTCCTAATTCCTAATTCCTCATTCCTAATTGGGTAGGGTAGGTAGGGTAGATAAAATCTAATAGAGTTTTCTACACAAATAGGTATATATAATTATAGGAATTAACCTACCCCACCTACCCTACCCCTCACTACCAAGTAATGGAATTTCCTGTTACTCTGTTAATTACAAACACAAGACGAGTATCTTCGCAAAGCCCACCAGCCCTACCTACCCGCCTTATTAGAGAGAAAACTATTGCATTTTTGAAGCATAATCCCATCTATATACCTTCACATCTACATACAAACACACCCACATATAATCCCATCTATATACCATCACACCCACATATAAACACACCTAATAAAAGACCGTGCAATAGCCATAACCTACGGTTGCCTTTTCCCTGTTCGTCCCCTGATGTTACCCTGTGGTTAGCCTGTGGTCATCCCTCTCTTTTGTCTATTCCGAATGGTCTAATCAGTCCTATTAGACCCATGTTCCATTAGTCCTATAAGTCTAATGTAGAGTCCATTTCCCCTCTCTCTGCCCGTACGATAGGTCTTTTACGCAGAAAAGCACGCAAACTCTTGTATAAATCAAGAAAAAGTTGTATCTTTGTGCGCTATTTATGCGGAAGTGTGTGCGCACATCTGCGTGTGCCTATCAGCAACTTTCCGCGGCACGATTTAAGTTTAACAAGATATGAAGAAATTCAAAGAGTATAAGCAACTGAACCTGCCGGAAATGAGCCGTGAGGTGCTGGCAGACTGGGAAAAAGAAGACCTGTTCCACCAAAGTATCGAAACCCGTGCGGGGCATCCTGCATTCCTGTTTTTCGAAGGTCCTCCTTCGGCAAACGGCATGCCGGGTATTCACCATGTGCTCGCCCGCACGATAAAAGATACTTTCTGCCGCTACAAAACGATGCAGGGCTATCAGGTGCAACGCAAGGCCGGATGGGATACGCATGGACTGCCCGTGGAGTTGGGCGTGGAGAAGATGCTCGGCATAACGAAAGAGGACATTGGCAAGAAAATCAGCGTGGATGAATACAACGCTGCTTGCCGCCGTGAGGTGATGAAATACACCAAAGAATGGACCGCACTGACCAAACAAATGGGCTACTGGGTGGATCTGGAAAATCCGTACATCACCTACGACAACAAATACATCGAGAGCCTGTGGTATCTGCTCAAAAAACTCTACGAGAACGGATACCTCTACAAAGGATACACCATTCAGCCCTACTCGCCCGCTGCGGGGACGGGACTGTCGTCGCACGAACTGAATCAGCAGGGATGCTACAGGGATGTGAAAGATACCACTTGTACTGCGCAGTTTCGCGTTCGGACTCTCAACGCTCAACTCTCAACTGCTCTCAACACTCAACACTCAACTGCGCTCAACTCTCAACTCTCAACTCTCAACTTATACGCCCTGGCATGGACGACGACACCGTGGACACTGCCGAGCAATACGGCTCTGTGCGTGGGCCCGAAAATAGATTATGTGGTGGTGAGAGGCGAGAATCCCTACACCAAAATAGAGGCACTCTACCTGCTGGCTGAGGCTCGGTTGAGCGCATACAGCAAAGAACTGGGAGATGCTCCGGAGATCCTATGGCGAGGTAAGGGAACAGACCTCGTGGGACTGGAATACGAACAACTGATTCCGTGGGCAAAACCTGACGGGGATGCGTTCCGTGTGATTGCAGGCGACTACGTGACCACCGAGGACGGTACGGGTATCGTACATATTGCGCCGACTTTTGGTGCAGACGATGCGTTTGTGGCCAAGAAAGCGGGCATCGCAGGCATGGTGTTCCTGACCAAGAAAGGGGAACAACGGCCTATGGTGGATATGACGGGTAAGTTCTTCCTGCTGGAAGACCTTGACCCCGATTTTGTGGCAAAACACATTGATGTAGAGGCATACAAGCCGTGGGCAGGGCGGTTCGTGAAGAACGCTTACGACCCCGCACTGACGGACAAGGACGAAACACTGGATGTGGCAATATGCATGGTGCTCAAGACAAGCAACAAAGCATTCCGCATCGAGAAACATATACACACCTACCCGCACTGCTGGCGTACGGACAAACCGGTGCTGTACTACCCGCTTGACTCGTGGTTTATTCGCTCCACGAAGGCGCGTGAGGAGATGATTCGACTGAACAAGACCATTCACTGGCAGCCCGAATCGACGGGTACGGGACGCTTTGGCAAGTGGCTCGAAAACCTGAACGACTGGAATCTGTCCCGCTCACGCTACTGGGGTACGCCGCTGCCGATTTGGCGCACCGAAGACGGACAAGAAGAGATCTGCATCGGGTCGATAAAAGAACTGTTTGAGGAAATAGATAAGGCAGTGGTAGCGGGATTCATGAAAGAGAACCCGTGGCCGAATCACAAACCGGGCGACTACTCGAAAGAAAACTACGACCCGTCGGTCATCGACCTGCACCGTCCATATGTGGACAACATCATTCTCTGCTCGAAGAGCGGCAAGCCCATGAAACGGGAACTCGACCTGATAGATGTGTGGTTCGACTCGGGTGCAATGCCCTACGCACAAAACCACTATCCGTTTGAGAATCAAGATGCTCCACGCACTGCGGACTTTATCAGCGAGGGCGTTGACCAAACACGAGGGTGGTTCTTTACGCTGCACGCCATCCACACCATGATAGAGGACAAGGTGGCATACAAGAATGTGATTTCGAACGGATTGGTGCTGGACAAAAACGGCAACAAGATGTCGAAACGACTCGGCAATGCGGTCGATCCGTTCTCGACACTCGACAAATACGGAGCAGACGCCGTGCGGTGGTATATGCTGACCAACTCGAGCCCGTGGGAGAACCTGAAGTTTGACCCGGAAGGAGTGGATGAGATCCGTCGGAAGTTCTTCGGGACACTCTATAATACTTACAGTTTCTTTGCTCTGTACGCCAATGTGGACGGCTGGTCGGTTGCGACCGACTGCGCAAAAAAGCAGGAAATAGACAAGTGGATTTTGAGCCGACTGAATTCGCTCATCGAGGAAGTGACGGCTGCATACGAGGCCTACGAGCCCACCAAGGCGGGGCGTGCCATCTCGGATTTTGTGCAAGACGACCTGAGCAACTGGTATGTGCGACTGAACCGTAAACGATTCTGGGGCGGCGAGATGGATGCGGACAAGCAGGCTGCATACAGCACACTCTACGAGTGCCTGCGCGTGGTGGCACAACTGATGGCACCCAATGCTCCGTTCTTCGGCGACCGACTCTATCGTGACCTGACGGGCAAGACCGTACACCTGAGTGATTGGCCAAAGGCTGACAATGCGCTGATAGACAAGGCGTTGGAACGCTCGATGTATCTCGCTCAACAAGCCACCTCGATGATACTGAGCCTGCGCAAGCGTGCCGAGAAGAATGTACGGCAGCCGCTGCAGAAAGCAGTGATTCCTGCGCCGGATGCAGATACACTGGCAGCACTGCTCCATGTACAGGACCTGATAAAAGCAGAGGTGAATGTGAAGGAACTGGAAATCGTGCGTGCGGAGGACTCGGATGTGAAGTTGGTCAAGAAGATAAAACCGAACTTCAAGGTGCTGGGCAAAAAAGTGGGCGGCAAGATGAAAGAACTGGCGGCTGCTATCGGGCAAATGAGTCAGGAAGACATCGCTGCGTTTGAGGCTGCAGGGACATTCCGACTGCTCGACATAGACCTGGTGGCGGAAGATGTGGATATCATCACGGAAGATATGCCGGGATGGCTCGTAGCCAACAACGGTGTGCTGACCATCGCGCTAGACATTGAACTGAACGACGCACTGATTGAGGAGGGTATCGCGCGCGAACTTATTAATCGTATTCAGAACCTGCGCAAGACCTCCGGGATGGAGATAACCGACCGCATCGCCATCGAAATAGAACGACGCGAGGAAATAGCCGCCGCCGTGGAGCATTGCGGGGAGTATATCGCATCGCAGGTGCTGGCAACCTCGCTCCAACTGGTGGATACAGTCGGCGAAGCACAAGCGCTCGACATGGACGGGTACAGCGTAAATATACGAATTGAAAAGGCATAATACATTCAAATACGGAAAATAATGAAAAAGAGTTTTGTACGCTTGGCGATGGCGGCTCTGGTGGGGCTCGCTATCACCGCTTGTTCGACCGAAGACCTCGGATTCTCGGAAAGCAACCTATACGGATATTGGCTCGAGGACGGAACACAACACTATGTACGCTTCACCGACTCACGGAAAAGCGATGAATATCAGTTGGGATACGAATGGGACGAGGCAGATGAGATAACGGAAGAAGATGTGTCGGGAAACCAAGAAGGCAACGGATGGTTTAAGTGGCAATTCACTTCCAAAACAGGCGACCTGCTGGAAATCAACCTGATGGACAACGACGGCTCAGAAATCCCCAAGAACTATGTCGTAACCAAACTGACAGACACCGAACTCAACTACTACGAGAAAGAACACAAAAACAACAAGTTCTCGTTCAAGAAAGTAGTGCGGTGAGAGTTCAATGATTAATTTGTAATGTTTAATTTGTAATTTGTAATTTAGTTGAGAGTTTAGAGAGGTTTAGTGTTGAGAGTTTAGTGTTGAGAGAAGTTGAGCGTTGAGAGTTGAGCGTTGAGTGTTAAGAGAAGTTGAGTAGTTGAGGGTTGAGTGTTTAGTGCAGTTTAGAGTAGTAAGTTTAGAGTAGTTATGAAACGATTTTGGAAAATATTCGGAATCTCGGCGGCGGCCGTCGTGGGCGGCGTGCTGCTCATCGGATGTATCGCGGTCGGAATCGTCGTGTGGGCCGTCTTCACGCCCTCACGGCTCACACCTGTCGTACGGCAAGTGGCTGACCAATACATCGTGTGCGAACACGAAATAGGCGAAGTGGAACTGACTTTCTTCTCGACCTTCCCCGAATTCGGACTGCGAATAGGCGGCGTGTGCCTCGTCAATCCCAAAGAGGGCGCACAAAACGATACACTGCTCTATGCACCCGAAGTGGTGGCTACCGTCAATGTGCGGGAATACCTGAACAACAGCCGACTGGTGGTGCGGGAACTGGCACTGCCTGACGCCGTGGCAAATATCTACATCGCCGCGGACGGCTCGACCAACTATGATGTGTTCGTAACCTCAACCGATACGACTGCAACGGACACCACCTCGAGCGGGTTGCCATTTAAGGACATACGCATCGATGCGGCATCGGTGGAGGGTAGGCACATCTCCTTCGTGGATAGGAAGGACTCCATAGACGCCTCGCTCGAAAATACGACCCTTAGTCTGACGGCAAAAAGTTGGGACGAGGTGCGGCTACGGCTGAACGCCGAGAGCGTCAGCGCCACGATGGGGACGACCGAGTACGCCAATGGGCTGGAGGTAGAACTCGACCTGCCGGCTGCCATAGACCTCGAACGGATGGACTTCCGTCTACATAAGGCAGTGGTTCGGGCCGACCGGTACACAATCGGTATTGACGGGGAAGCCGAGGTAGGCGACAGCATTGCACTAAACCTCGACATCGCTGCCAACGAATGGCAAATTCGACCGCTACTCGACCTGCTGCCCAAGAACCTGACCGAGTCGCTCAAAGAAATAGAAGTGGATGGAAAAGCGTCGCTCACGGCTCACATAGAGGGCATATACAGCGAAACAAGTATGCCCAAAGTGACCGCACACATCGAACTCGAAGACGGCGAAGGAAACTATGCGGGGCTGCCCTATCAGTTGACCGACATGGAACTGGATGCGGATGCCGCCATCGATATGAACCAAAAGGCGGCAAGCACGGTGGCGATACACCGACTGCAGGCAAAGACAAAGGACACCAAACTGAACGCTACGGGGCAGATAAGCGACCTGATGGGCGATATGCTCATTGACTTGCAGGCAAACGCCGACATACAACTGGCGGATATGGCGTACTTCTTGCCCGACAGCATGGAGTTGATAGGGCGCTGCTTCGGGAAAGTGGGGGTACGCATCCGACTCAACGACCTGACCAACCTGCGACTCGAACGAGGACAGATAAACGGCGACCTCTGCCTGACCGACATCGATTATGCAATGAGCGGCATGCAGGCAAAATTGCCCGACAACCGCCTGCAATTCCGTATCCCCAACCCCAAACCAACGAAAAAGACGGTTGGGTGGCTGCAAGGCGAGATAGCCCTCGAATCGCTTGATTTCGGCATGGCTGACGGCACCAAAGCCACACTATGCGAGACCAATCTGAGCGTGGAGGCAAGCAACATACTCGGGCAAAATCCGGTATGGTACGCCACACTCGGACTGCAATCGAACGACCCGCTGACAGCCTCGATGGACAGCATGGCTGCCACCATAAAAGCCCCAAAACTGACTGCCTACGCCGAATACGACACGAAAGATACGACCGCCGTGCCCGTGCTGAACGCACAAGTGGCGTTTGCCGACCTGCAAGGATACTACACGGATATAACGGCACATCTGACAAAATCAACATTGGAAGCAAGTCTGCGGCCGAGCAAGAAAGACAAGACTACGCCTCGGCTGAAAGCATCGATACAGACGGCTTCGCTCGATGCCGCCATGGGCAACGACCTGAAGGCCAAAACAGGCGCACTGAGCATCGCCGCTGCGGCTCGGTACAACAAACAGGGCGAAAATGTGCTGCTGCAATGGAATCCGAAACTGGATGTGAGCCTGACCGACGGCGAGGCGGAACTGGCATCGCTGACACAGAAAGTGTATGTACCGCAGATCACTTTCTCGTACTCGAACAAAGACTTCTTGATCGAAAAATCGCAAATACGGGTAGGTAAATCCGATTTTGCGCTGTCGGGCGAGGTGAAAAACATCGGCGAATGGCTGCGCAAAAAAGGCACGATGGTAGGCGAACTCGACTTTGTGTCCGACCACACGGATGTGAACGAACTGATGGCTCTCTGCTCGGCTGACACAGGCAGCGAGGAACAAGCCACTACCGCCAAAGAAGGGAACGAACCGGCCGCTACGGCGGCTGCTACGACCCCGCAGACAAGTACGGATGAAGCCAATCCGTTCCTCGTACCGACAGGCGTGGATGTGGCACTGAACACGCACATAAAAGAAGCGGTGGTATTCAACGAAACGGCGCACAACCTGAAAGGAAAACTGTACATCAAAGACGGCGTGCTGGTGCTCGACGAGATGGGTTTTGTGTGCGACGCCGCCAAACTGCAACTGACCGCCATGTATCGCACACCGCGACGCAACCATATCTATGTGGGATTTGACTACCACATGATAGACATCAACATAGAAGAACTGATACGCATGATACCGCAACTGGATTCGATCGTGCCGATGCTTCGATCCTTCAAGGGCGCAGCGGAATTCCACCTGGCGGCAGAAACCTATACGAATGCAAAATACGAACTCAAGCCATCGACCCTTCGCGGCGCTTGCAGCATATACGGAAAAGACCTCGTGGTGATGGATAGCGAGACCTTCAGCAAAATATCGAAACTGCTGCTATTCAACAAGAAAACCGAAAACAAAGTGGATAGCATATCGGCAGAAATAACGGTCTACAAAAAGGAAATCGATGTGTATCCGTTCTGCGTGTCGATGGACAACTACATGGTGGCTCTCGGCGGACAACACACGCTGGACATGACCTACAACTACGACATCAATGTGCTGTCGCCTATCTACCTCGGCGTGCATGTATCAGGCAACAAAGACGACCTGAAAATAAAACTCGCCAAGTGTAAATACGCCAAAGATTTCAAGCCTCACTTCCACGGAAAAACAGATGAGGAAAGCGCCAACATGCGAAAGATCATTCGCAACTCGATGCGCAAAAACGTGAAAATAAAATCGGATGCGCAAAATGCGGAAACAGACGATACAAACGAAACGGCAAATACGGAAAACAATGAAAAATAATTCTCTTTTAATGGGCATCATGCTCTGTACGCTTATGGCTTGCAATAACCAAAATCCATTGCTCACCGAACAGAAAACGCCCTACGGCGTGCCTGCTTTTGACAAGGTGCGCACTGAACACTATCTGCCCGCTTTTGAGCAGGCAATCGCCGAAAATAAGGCCGAAATACACGCTATCGTGACCAACGAGGCAGAACCGACCTTTGACAACACCATCGTGGCTCTCGACCGCAGCGGACTGCTGCTGGAAAAGGTGCAGGGCGTGTTCTTCAACATACTCGACGCTGACGGCACGGACGAGATGAACCGCATTGCCGAAAAAGTGTCGCCCATGCTGTCGGAACTGAGCGACGGAATACTGCTCAACGATACGCTCTTTGAGCGGGTGAAGGCCGTATATGACCGCCGAGAACAACTGGGACTGAACGCGGAACAGATGCAACTGCTGAAGAAAACCTACGAGCAGTTTGCTCTCAACGGTGCCAACCTGCCCGCTGACAAGAAAGAACGACTCAAAGAGATAAACACGGAACTGGGCTTGCTATCGCTGCAGTTCGGCAACAATGTGGTGGCAGAAACGAATGCATACCAACTGTTTGTAACCGACGAGAACGAACTGAAAGGACTGCCAGAAAGCGCCAAAGCCGCTGCAAAAGAGGAAGCACAGGCTGCCGGACGACCCGACGCATGGCTGTTCACCCCGAAACGCACGAGTTTTACGCCCGTGCTGCAATACTGCGAGAACCGTGAGTTGCGCCGTGAACTGCTGATGGCCTACACCACTCGCGGCAACCACGACAACGAAAACGACAACAAAGCGGTGATCGTGAAGACCATGCGCCTGCGCGTGGAAAAAGCCCATCTGCTGGGCTACGACTGCCCCGCTGACTATATACTGGCGGACTGCATGGCGCACGACCACAAGACGGTGGATGCATTCTTGCAAACCGTGTGGGGACCGAGTCTGGAAGCCGCTAAACGAGAGGCTGCGGCACTGCAAGAACTGCTGGAACAAGACCTGCCCGGCGAGAAACTGCAACCGTGGGACTGGTGGTATTACGCTGAGCGTCTGCGCAAACAAAAATACGACCTCAACGAGGAAGAACTGAAACCGTATTTTGAGTTGAGCAATGTGCGCAAGGGTGTGTTTGAGTTGGCTCACAACCTATACGGGCTGAACTTTGAGCCGCTGAAAGATATGCCGGTGTACAACCCCGAAGTGGAGGTATTCAAAGTAACCGACTCGGAAAGCGCACTGGTGGGCATCCTATACACCGACTACTTCCCCCGTGCAGGCAAGCGTCCGGGTGCATGGATGAACAACATAAGCAGCCAATATGTGGATGCGGAGGGCGTTGACCACAGACCCGTGATTATTAATGTGGGCAACTTCAACAAACCCACCAAGGGCAACCCGTCGCTGCTGTCGATGGATGATGTGGAGACGCTGTTCCACGAGTTCGGACACGCACTGCACGGACTGCTCTCGAAGGCTACCTACCGCACTCTTTCGGGAACGAACACACCGCGTGACTTCGTGGAAATGCCCTCGCAGTTTATGGAAAACTACTGCTACCGCCCGGAGATAATGAAAACCTACGCCTTCCACTATCAGACCGGCGAACTGATCCCCGACTCGCTCGTGGCAAAGATAAACAACGCACAGACCTTCAACAAGGGATTTGTGGAAACGGAACTGCTGTCCGCAACAATACTCGATATGGACTACCACGAGCGCACCGACACGGCTGACTTCGACGTAAACGCGTTCGAGGCAGAGTCGATGGCACGCATGCAGATGATTCCTGAGATAATCACGCGCTACCGCTCTACCTTCTATAACCACATATTCACCACAGGCTACGAAGCCGGATACTACAGTTATACCTGGTCGGCAGTGCTCGACGCGGATGCCTTTGCCGCATTTGAGGAAACCGGCGACATACTCAACCCCGAAGTAGCGGCGAGATTCCGCCACCTGCTGGAACAAGGCGGGACACGCGACTCGGAAGAACTATACGAAGAGTTCCGCGGAAAGAAGGCTGACTCAAAGTACCTATTGCGTCGGTTCGGGTTTTCTTCTGCCGAGTAATAATGAGTGATAGGGAATTGCAATGAGGATATAAGGAGGATACAGGGAGGATAGACCTCTAATCAATAGCAAATGCTGCAGGGATTGACGAGAATTACACGCATACCGTTGGGGGTAGCCTTGCTACTCTCAGCGGTTGTGTTATGCGGGTGGATACCCTCTTTTGCACGCACATGGCAGACCGTATTGCCCACTTTTCTGCTCACAATCGTCAACGCCACACTCTTTTTCTTCACCACCACACCACTCCATAACCATCAGAAAGAAGACGGGTTACCTATCCTATTCTATATCCTGTCCATTACGGCATTTCCCGCTCAGCACACCGGTTGGCAGGCGCAGGTAGGCATTGCGTGCCTGCTTCTTGTCCTGCACCTGCTACGCCACGAGCAAGCCGAGGAGTTCTCGCCGGAAAGTGCCTTTATCGCCACGCTCACGCTGCTTGTCGGTTCACTTTTTATGCCTGATTTTGTGTGGTTTATTCCCGTATTATGGCTCTCAATGATCTTCTCACGCGACTTCAATTTCCGTACCCTATCCGCTTCCCTTATTGCCGCAGGTACATTCGCTATCTACCTCACCATTGCGCACTTCTTTTTCTGGGCCGAGACGGGTTATGAGGGGCTTTTCTGTCGCACGATGTATTGGAGTTTGGGCTGGAGTGCACATACCTTGCTTCCCTTTTGGGCTGTGGGGATAATCTTCATTCTCGCCCTTTTGTTGAGCCTCGAGCGCAACACGCTCCGTTGGCGTATGGAGGTCATTTCCTTGACACTTTTCGCCGTGGCAGCCGCCGTCATGAGCATCTGCCCCATCGCCTATCCCGCATCCGCCTACTACACTTTCCGCCCTTTGCTACCTGCCACGGACGCACCACTCTATCTCTCGTCGTGCATCCCCGTGTCGCTCGCACTGCAGAACCACCTGGCTTGTCTTTACTTTCGCCAATACACATCAATCGCACGCAGCGTCTTTTTCCTTCTATGCATAGGGTTCTTTGTGGCGACTTACCTATTCTCGTGGTTCACTTAAGTTAAGACACCCCATTGCTACCCCAAACGCTTTATTTACTTAAAGTTCAGTCGCACATTGTTTAGGTGTATTTACATTCTCTATCGCCGATAGTTCTCCGAGAGGTTACCCTGTTCTTACCGAGACCTTCCCCTGCTATTGCACCTCCTTTCTACTAATTTTATTTTATTCTTTTATTTTCCATTTTTCACCCGCTATAAATTGTCCACAAAAGTGTACTTTGGGCGTTCTGTAGTGGAAAAATACAAAAAAAAGCCCGCGACTTTTGTGGTATTGGATATTTTTTGTAACTTTGCAGCGTTTTTGCATAGTGCCTATCCGAAGACGACAAAAAATCCCCGTACAGAAGAGGCGGCTATGCGTACATAGAAAAGCCGCTGCTGCACTATTTGGCGGCGTATTATTAAGGAGAGATGCTCGAGTGGTTGAAGAGGCACGCCTGGAAAGCGTGTAAACTCCAAAAGGGTTTCCGGGGTTCGAATCCCCGTCTCTCCGCAAGAAATTTGGTGATAGACACCGCATGAACTTGTTCATAAGCGGTGGCGAGCAACAAAAATAAATTATGTGCAGTCGAGTTGCGTTACAACCTCGCAATCGTGTACACAATACCCCGAAGAAACACCCGCAGCCAGACAACCGCTGCGGAGACAATGGAAAACAATAAACAAAATAAACTATTATTCTCATCATGAAAAAAGTATTTGCAACCCTTACCGTACTGGCTATGCTCTCTTTCGGCACGGCTGCTATGGCACAAGAGGAGACTGTTGCCGCTGCTGCAGAGGCAACCACCGAACAAGTTGTAAACCAACCTGCTCAAGACGAAACAGCGGCTGTTGAAGCACCTGCTGAAGAGAGTGGTGTCGTAGCACTCCACAAGTACATGAAAACCAAATTTATCGAGGGTGGTGCCGGCTTTATGGCAGCAACCTTGCTCTGCTTGATCTTCGGTTTGGCTATCTGCATCGAGCGTATCATCTATCTGTCTCTCTCGAAGACGAATACCAAAATCCTGCTCGCCAATGTAGAGAAGGCTCTTAACGAGAAAGGTATCGAAGCGGCTCTGGATGTATGCCGTAACACGCGCGGTCCTATTGCAAGTATCTTCTATCAAGGTCTTCTGCACTACGATGAGGGTATCGATGTAGTAGAGAAAACCGTTTCTTCTTACGGTGGCGTTCAACTCGGTCTGTTGGAGAAGAACTTGACTTGGATTTCGTTGTTCATCTCGCTGTCTCCGTCGTTGGGATTCTTGGGAACCATCATCGGTATGATCGAGGCATTCGATAAGATTCAGCAAGTCGGTGATATCTCGGCTACAGTCGTTGCCGGTGGTATCAAAGTCGCTCTGTTGACTACCCTTCTTGGTTTGGTTATCGCCATCATCCTTCAATTGTTCTACAACTACATCCTTACTTTGGTAGAGGGTCTCGTTAACGAAATGGAAGATAGTTCTATCAGCCTGCTTGACTTGGTAGTAAAATACGACGCTAAGCAGAACAATAAGTAATCCGAGTTTGTGCCTTTTCCTTATATAATAACTATATAAATTGGTTACAAACATCTAAATCGATTGTCTTATGAAGAACTATAAATTAATACCGAAAATCACCCTTTACATCCTCTTGGCTGTGAGCGTAGTCTTTACGATTATGTTCTTCGCCGGTGGAGCAAACGGGTCGTTGGAGGTAGCGGGCGATTTCTTGGATATTCCCCGCTTTACCGATCTCTTGCTCGATTGGACTTATGTCCTCTTTGGCATAGTATGTCTTGTTACGATAGGCGTTGTTCTTTGGGAGTTTGCCAAGAACTGCAAGTACAACAAGCCGAAGGCTATCCGTACTTTGGCAACCGTAGTAGGTTTCGTCGTACTGACGCTCATCTGCTGGTTCTTGGGCAGCCCCGAGAAACTGGAGATTATCGGTTATGAGGGTACAGAGAATGTGGGCTTTATGGCTCAACTGACCGATGCCCTCCTCTATTTGACCTACATCCTCATTGCAGCAACTATCTGCGCACTCCTCGGTGGCGTTATCTACACCAAGTGCAAGAAGTAACACGCGCGCTCAACGCACAAGATTCAAACACTGACTATGCGCAGCCCGAAAGCACGCAACAGTCAAAATTAGAGTAACTAACTATGGCTAAGAAAATCCCACAGATAAATGCCAGTTCTATGGCGGATATCTCTTTCTTGCTGCTGATATTCTTCCTGGTTACGACCAGTATGGATGTCAACCAGGGGTTGTCGCGCCGTCTGCCTGCTCCCGTTCCGCCCGACCAGAAAGTCGAGGACACCAATATCAACAAGCGTAACCTGATGATTGTGAAGATCAATTCGGCGAACCAGTTGATGGTGCAGGAGCAACTGATGGATGTCAAGCAACTGAGAGAGACTGCCAAAGAGTTCATTAAGAACGAGAACGACGAAGCCAATCTGCCCAAATTATTCGAGGAGGATTTCGGTGCCCCGATTGGCATACAGCGTTATACCAAGGAGCATGTCATCTCTGTCCAGAACGATGTGGATACGCAGTACCAAGCGTACCTCGATGTGCAGAACGAACTCGTAGCGGCATACAACGAGTTGCGCGATGAGTGCGCTCGCAAGTATTTCAACAACACCCCCTACAACGAACTCAACGAGGATCAACAGAAGCAAGTGCAGAAAGTTTATCCTCAGAAGATTTCGGAGGCAGAACCTAAAAACTACGGAGGAGGAGAATAATATGGCAAAAATTCGTAGAAATGAGAAGCGCGAGATGCCTGCTCTGAACACATCTTCGCTCCCCGATATTATCTTCATGCTTCTGTTCTTCTTCATGTCCGTTACTTCGATGAAGGAGGTTACCTACAAGGTGCAGTTCATTGTGCCGAGCGCAACCGAACTGACCAAGTTGGAGAAGAAATCGCTGGTGCGTTACATCTATGTAGGTACGCCTACGGCAGAGTTCCGCAAGCAGTATGGTGCTGATACGCGTATTCAGTTAGACGATGCGTTTGCCGAGACGCGCGAGATTGGTGAGTATATCGCCAACGAGCGTTCGTCTATGAAGGAGGGCGAGCAAGGTCTTATGACGGTAAGTATCAAGGCCGACAAGGAAACCCGCATGGGTGTCATTACCGACATCAAGCAGGAGTTGCGCCGTGTTTCCGCCCTGAAGATCAGTTACGCCGCCACCCAGCGCACATCGTACTAATACGGCATTTACAGCATTATTGTTCGTAAACAACAGCAATCCAAACGATTGCAAGGTACATAACATTTCATTCCTCGAGGGTATCCGCCTTCGGGGAATGATTTTTTTGAGCCATCCCCATTTGTCAGTCCCCATTTGTTTTTTCGTTCTATATTGAGTTTGTGAGTGAGTTTGTGCTTGTGTCTTGATTCGTGTTTGTGTTTTCATTTGTGTTTCCATTTTTGTGATTATTTTGTTCTTTTCATTCATTATTTCTTTTCCTATTTTACGATTTTGTCTCAATTCATAATTGTCATCCCATACGGGTTTCTCATTCTTTTTATCTGACTATCTGCAACTTAGCCATCCATTCGGTTTGTATTTTATTCCGAAAGACACTGCAAATATACAACACAAACGGTCGTTTTGCAAGGACGGCTGTCCAAAAAATGCAGAAGGAAAATGACGACTGTCACTATTCAAACCAATTCCAATACAAACACGACGCCCAAACGACCGCCCTATCCGCCTATTTGCGAGAGGGCATAGAGCGGATAGATATCCGGCGTATAGGTCAAAAATCAAGGTTTTTATTCGCCTGTTTCGGACAAAAATCAGACATTTGATGCTGCAAGAGTACTACAAATGTTTGGAATGTGCAATGGGAATTTGATTTAGTGTGGGTAACACAACGCACCATTCGGTTTTTATGGGAGATAGATTAGTGCCAAAGAGTGGCTATTTGGGTGGCGGCATGGAGACCGTCCAAGGCGGAGGAGGTAATGCCCCCTGCATAGCCTGCTCCCTCGCCGGCGGGATATAATAGGGGCGTCGACAGGGACTGTATCGTTTCCGGGTCGCGGGGAAGACGGATAGCACTGCTGCTACGGCTCTCCACACCTACCACGACTGCCTCGTTGGTCAAGAAGCCTCTGTATTTGCGGTCAAAATCACGGAAGCCCTGACGCAAGCGTGTGCCTATTGCAGCAGGCAGCCACTCATCCAAGCGGCTTGGGACAATACCCGGCAAATAACTGCAAGACGGCAGGTCGATACTCGGCTTACCCTCAACAAAGTCCCGCAGACGCTGGGCTGGGGCTTGATTCTGCTTACCGCCGTGGAGGAATGCCTCATGCTCTAACCACTCCTGGAAAAGCAAAGTCGGGAGAGGACTTTCGCGGTGTGCCTTGATATCCGGCGACAAAGAAGAAAGCGTGTCCTTTGGCAGCGAAGATAGAATAGTGGGAATATCTTCGGGACGGAGTTCTACTACCATGCCCGAATTGGCATAGGGCGAATTACGATGGCTGGCGGACATGCCATTGACTACGCAACTCTCGGCACTGCTGCCTGCGGGGACAATGTGTCCGCCCGGGCACATACAAAACGAGTACACGCCCCGTCCCTCGACCTGCGTTACCAAAGAGTAGGACGCATTGCCCACCAAATCGATTACGGACTGCGGCTGACCATGGTACATCAGGCGGTTGATAAGTGCTTGTGGATGCTCTACACGCACGCCCATGGCATAGCCTTTGCACTCCAACGCCACGCCTTTCTGCCACAATAGGCGGTAGGTATCATGGGCAGAGTGCCCTATGGCAAGGATGACGGGAATGCCCTTTTTTGTCCCCTCCAAGAGCGACGACAGCAGCGAGTCGTCTACTACAGTCTCGAAATGTATCTCGCCACCGTGTGCAAGAATACACTCCCGCATGGCTTTTATGATAGCCGGCAGGCGGTCGCTCCCGATATGGGCGTGGGCTTCGTATAAGACACGGTCGTCCGCACCGAAATAGTGGAACCACTCCATCACCTGCTGCATATTCCCCCGCTTCTTGCTGCGTGAGAAAAGTTTACCGTCGGAGAAAGTACCTGCCCCACCCTCGCCGAAGCAATAGTTGCTCTCCGTATTCAGCCCGAGGTTACGATTGAGGCGGGCAATATCCACCTTGCGGGCACTGACCTCCTTGCCCCGCTCGTAGATGATCGGGCGAATACCCTGTTCCAAAAGTTTGAGCGCAGCAAACAGCCCTGCCGGCCCCGCACCGACAATGACTGCCGAATGCGCAGCCGTATGCACATCCAAGAAACGAGGGGCTTCGTAGAGCGGCAAGGGCGCGTCTCGCGGGATATAGGCACCGCTATCGTCAGTAAGCAGAGTGAGCAACACTTTCAGATTGCGTTGGCGTGCATCGACCGAGCGTTTTACGACACGATAGCGTTGTTCGAGCGAATGCGCCTCTTCGGGCGTAAGGGTCAGTTGTCGGGTATCCATAAGGGGGAAGGATAGGAAGATAAGGATATAATATATAAGCGAAAAGACTATATACCATTCCTCTGATATATAGTCTTTTACGCGTTGTACGGAGATTACTTCTTGAGGCTCTCCATGATTTTTGCCTCGAGTTCGTCCATCAGGTCGGGATTGTCGCGCAAGAGGTTCTTAACGGCATCACGCCCCTGACCGAGTTTGGTATCACCATAACTATAGAAACTACCCGCCTTACGCAACACCTCGGTCTCTACGCCCAAGTCGATAATCTCACCTACCTTGGATATGCCCTCGTTGAACATAAGGTCAAACTCGGCTTTCTTAAATGGAGGCGCAACCTTGTTCTTCACGACCTTAACACGCACCTGATTACCTATTACCTCGTCGCCGTCCTTAATCTGACCTATCTTACGGATATCCAGACGAATGCTGGCGTAGAACTTCAGTGCATTACCTCCGGTGGTCGTCTCCGGTGTACCGAACATAACGCCGATTTTCTCGCGTAACTGGTTGATAAAGATACAGGTAGTCTGTGTCTTGTTGATAGTCGCCGTCAGTTTGCGCAACGCCTGCGACATCAGGCGGGCTTGAAGACCAACCTTATTGTCGCCCATATCGCCCTCAATCTCCGCTTTGGGCGTAAGGGCTGCGACAGAGTCGATAACCACCAAATCAACAGCAGAAGAGCGGATGAGTTCGTCCGCTATCTCGAGTGCTTGTTCGCCGCAATCGGGTTGCGCAATGAGCAGGTTGTCCGTATCCACGCCTAATTTCTCGGCGTAGAAGCGGTCGAACGCATGCTCGGCATCGATGATAGCCGCAATACCGCCCTGTTTCTGTACCTCTGCCATGGCATGGATGGCAAGTGTCGTCTTACCCGAAGATTCGGGACCGTATATCTCTATCACACGACCACGCGGATAGCCGCCCACACCCAATGCGAGGTTCAGACCGATACTGCCCGTAGAGATGACGGGGATATCCTCTATCTTATCGTCTCCGAGTTTCATTATCGCCCCTTTGCCGAAGTCCTTATCTATCTTCGCCATCGCCAACTGGAGGGCTTTCAGTTTGTCTGCGGAGGGCTTTTTCTTCTCTTCTGCCATAGTAGTTTCGTTTTAGTTTGTTGCAAAGGTACGGATTTCCCGCGAGATACGCAACAGGGAAAGGGATTTTTTGCAATTTAATGCGCTTCAGTCGCCTTCGCCTGCTTGCGAACGGGGTGGGGAAATACGCTTGAGGAAGGGCACCTACGCGGTTATTTCTTACGCTTGCGTTGGTTGGATTTCTTGTTGCGTTTCGTGATGAACGAATAGCATACGCCGCCGACTACCAACACGACAACTACACCCAAGAAAATCAGAATACCACTCGAGAGGTTGTCGCCCTTCACACGGCTCCACATATCCAGCATGTCCTTGGTTTGCTCGCCGCAATCGTGCATCAGCGCGCAACGATCTATCACGCTTTGGTCAGGATAGAAAACCGAATTGGCATGCACGGCAGTAGCACTATCGCCAAAGAAATAGGTCAAATCAACTGTCTCCTCGTTCTCCTCTTCATCGTCTGCCCACTCAAGCACTTCCGGTGATGCGATAACGCTCACATAACCAATCTCTTCCATATTCAAGATAGCATTCTCGGGCTTGCAGAGATAGTTGATGAAATAGCTGGCTGCTTTGCGGTTCTGCGCATACTTCGGAATACACCAACCGTCGAACCATACATTCGAGCCTTCTTCGGGAACGATGTAACGCAACTCTACGCCATCGGCTGCCTCATCGATTGCCCATTGCGCATCGCCCGACCACGACACATTCATCCAAGTCTTGCCCTTGGTCATGTCTTCCTTACCAAAATCGACCTCCCAGCCGGCGATGTTCTCTTTTGCCTGCACAAGAATGTCCTCCACACGCTGAATACGCTCGGGGGTGATGTGTGCCACAAGATCCTCGCGCGTTACCTCGCCACGAGCAATCTCGTCACGATAGGCATAGAGCACGATAACCGAGTAGATATCACGGAAAGCATCCTTCATGAAAATGTGGTTCTTGAATTTCGGGTCAAGGATAAAGCCCCACGACTGCAAGTCTGCTTCGTTGACAAACTTGGGGTTGTAGAGCACACCCGTTGTTCCCCACATATAGCCCACGGCATAGTCGCTAACGGTCAGGCTGTCAGACATCTGCTGGAACATCGCCTTGGCAAACGGAGCGACATTGTGGGTATAGTTAGGCGTTGCACCGAAATTGGTATCTATAGGCAACAGCAGTCCCTCACGGAGCATGCGCTCGATGATGTACTCGCTCGGGCAGATAACATCGTAGTCCTCGTGTCCGACCTCTATCTGGGTCAACATCGATTCGTTGATATCGAAAGTGGAGTATAGAATCTCTACCTCTTCGCCTGTCTGTTCTTTGTACCAGTCAGGGAATGTGTTGAGGACATTATCCATATCGATATAGTCCGCCCAGTTGTAGATTTTGAGCGTGTGTGCACGGTCGGCTGCCGTAGCGGTCATGGCAATGCACAAAGTGAAGAGTGCTACAAGCACCGATGCAAGAGAGAAGCGTTTCATTTTTTATTCTTTTGTTGTTTGGTTGTACGAAGATTGATGATAAGAAGCAGTACCAGAATCGTCAGGAAAATGATACTGAACAGCGGGCGTAATTCCGGCGTAAGACCGCCTTTGCGTGCGTCCGCATAGATGAATGTGGAGAGCGTCTCCAGTCCGTTGGAGCCTTTGGTGAAGAAGGTAACCCCAAAGTCGTCTATCGAGAGTGTGATAGACAAGATAAAGCCCGAAATCATTCCCGGCCATAGTTCCGGCATCAGCACCTTGCGGAGTGCCTGCATGGGTGTGGCGCCGAGGTCAAGTGCTGCCTCGTAGACATTGGGATTCATCTTTGTCAGGCGGGGCATAACGCTCAACACCACATAAGGCGTACAGAACACCACATGGGCGGCGATGACTGTCCCAAGCCCACGGCTGACACCGAGGAATACGAATAGCAGGAATAGTGATATACCCGTCAGGATGTCGGGATTTATCATCGGAATGGAGTTAAGGAACGACACCACTCGACGGTCACGCTGGCGCATATTGTAGATGCCTATTGCTGCCAAGGTACCCAAGAGCGTGGAGATAGCCGCAGCCGCAAGAGCAATAATGACCGTATAGAGCATGGCTCGGTATAGGTTCGGGTCTACTCGGACATTGTCTACATAATCGTAGCCCGTGAATAGGTTCTCATACAGCCCGAAAGTGAAGCCCGTCCAGTTGCCGAAAACTTTGCTTTTGGTAAACGAAAAGATAAATATCAGCAAAATGGGCGCATAGAGTACCACCAGAATGAGCCAGAGATAGGCTTGCCCTGCGAAGCGTGACCAGAAGCCACGGCGCTCTATCATAGAGCCGGTTGGGTTCTTTCTCATAGCAGACCTCCTTCCTGCTCACCGCTGTCCTTCTGTCCGAAGAACGATGTAAGCCCAATGATAATCAACAATATAAGCGATAGTGCCGCGCCATAGTTCCACATCGTGATACCGCCCTCGGAGAAACTGCGCTGGATAAGCGAGCCGAATAGGGTAATCTTGTTGTGGGTAAGCAACTCGGAGATAGCAAAGGTCGATACCGTAGGCATAAAGACCATGATAATACCCGAATAGACGCCCGGCATAGAGAGCGGCACTATGACCTTGGTGAATACCTTTGCGCGGTTGGCGCCAAGGTCTTGTGCTGCTTCTATCAGGCTGGTATCCATTTTCTGGAGCGTGTTGTAGATAGGGTAAATCATAAACGGCAGAAAGTCGTAGACCATACCGAACAACAATGCTCCCTCGCCTAACGGCAGCCCGAACATGTGGAATAGTTCGACCGTGGCGATAGTACGCAACAGGAAGTTAATCCACATAGGCAGGATAAAGAGAATCGCCATCACAGCAGGCGTGCGGAATGACTGCATTGCCATAATATACGCAGCAGGATAGCCTACCACGAGGCAAATAATGGTCGTCAGGAGCGCAATCGCCAGCGAGTAGATGAAGGTATTCACCGCCTCAGACTTGGTGAAGAAACTCACAAAGTTTTGTATCGTGAAATGTCCCTGCGGGTCAGTAAACGCATAGACCGCTATGAGCAACAGCGGTAACACGACCAACAAGACAAGGAACAGAATATAGGGCCACGCCCAGGTGCGGCGCGACTGAAGCAGGTGCTTCCACTTATTCTTTTTCATTGCCGTCAGCAGGTTGAGAATCAGTCGTTTTCTTATAGAGTCGGATATAACTCGGGGCTATCTTTACGCCCACACGGTCGCCATCATCCCAGATGTCGTTGGTATCGACAAATAGGTCGTCGCCATCGTCTGTGCGCACTTGCAGATGGTAGTGGTCGCCCTTGTAGAGAATGAAATAGACATCGCCCGATAGCACACCGTCTTCCTCGTCGTCTTGCAGGTTGACACGGTTGAAATCCACCTCAACTTCCACCTCTTCGCCTACGGAGAAACGCTCTGCGGTGCGGTCGGTAATGTCCCACTCTGCGTCGAGGAACGCTACTTTGTTGCCCTCCAGCACTTTGCCGTCGAAGGCGTTGCAAAGGCGCTCTTTGTGCATCACCTGAATATCTTCGGGCTTGACAAGGATACCTACGCGACGCCCCGGGTCAAAAGCGTGGTAGTCCTGTATCATGAGTTCGTAGCCGTTGTCGGTCAGTACGGTCATCTCGTAGTGTACGCCCTTGAATATACAACTCTGCACCTCGGCATAGAGTTGCCACGGTTCGGTAGTGTAATCTTCGGCATCTGCGGCAGCGATAGGGTCGTCGGTGTTCTGCACTTTGGCGTCCTGCTTCTCGCCCGCATAGCCGATATACCAGTCTTCGGGGCGAACTACAACATCTACCTCTTGTTTCTCGCCGAAGCCCTCATCCACGCACTCAAAATCACGCCCGCAGAAATGTACCAAACGGTCGTGCACCATCGTGGCGTCAAGCAGGTTGCTCTCGCCGATAAAGTCTGCCACAAAGCAGTTCTGCGGCTCGTTGTAGATGTCGGTAGGTGTACCTATTTGCTGAATCTTGCCCTCACGCATAACGACCACACGGTCGCTGAGCGTCAGTGCCTCTTCTTGGTCGTGCGTCACATAGATAAAGGTGATACCCAGTTTGTTGTGCATCTCGCGCAACTCCATCTGCATATCCTTGCGCATCTTCAGGTCAAGGGCAGCCAACGGCTCATCAAGCAACAGCACTTCGGGTTCGTTGATAATCGCCCGTGCTATCGCCACACGCTGTTGCTGACCGCCACTGAGGGAATTGACATCGCGGTACTCGTAGTCCGACATACTGACCATCTTGAGCGCTTTCTTCACCCGTTTTTCCATTTCGGGCTTGGCTACGCCTTTCAGTTTCAGTCCGAAAGCCACATTCTCGAACACATTGAGGTGCGGGAATAGAGCGTACTTCTGGAACACCGTGTTCACTGGCCGCTCGTGTGGGGGCATTTCGGTTACATCTTCGCCGTTGAGAAGAATATCTCCCGACGTGGCTACTTGGAATCCTGCTATACATCGTAGCAGAGTGGTTTTTCCGCAGCCGGATGGCCCTAAAATGGTTACAAACTCGCCTTTCTTAACCTGAAGGCTCACATCGTCTAAGGCAAACTTTCCATCCTCGAATTGCTTCGAAACATGGTTTACCTCAATGATAAAGTCAGACTTTTGCATCCGCGTACTTTAGACAACTGCGCTTTTTCGTGCGCAAAAAGGTAAATAAAAAAGAAATGGGGACTTACTCTATGTTTGGAATGCCCCGACTTACATATAATTAAGTTCGTTTATTTTCGGTTGTAGAATGGTCTTGGGTGCAATATGCGCTGTATGTGCATTTTCCTCCCTGTTTGCTTTATCCCTCTTTGCGCCGAATACTATATGCCCCGCAAAAGACCATATCGGGCGCAAAGGTACTGCTTTTTTGAAAATTGCACAATAGGAAGAACCATTTTATCTATGAATTAGAGAATACTGGAAAACCCATTTTATTTTGACCCCTTGTGCCAATTTTTGATTGACCCCTTAAACCATAAAAAAATGGCCCTCAAAAAATCCTGACAGGTGGGGTCAATTATTCACAGGAAAAACACTATTCTGCCCATACCATCAGTATGGGTTTGTTTTTATGTTTCTTCCGCTACTTACATTGTTTTGCTGCTTTCATTTTTCTTACGCTTTCCCCTGGAAGTTCTATCTGATGAGCCGA
Source organism: Azospirillum sp. CAG:239 (assembly GCA_963619585.1). Lineage (GTDB taxonomy): Bacteria > Bacteroidota > Bacteroidia > Bacteroidales > Paludibacteraceae > Colicola. The sequence continues at coordinate 364 of CAVEXR010000026.1, read as the reverse complement.
GTGTACAATGCGGTCAAATATGGCATCATTGAGTGTTTCAAGACTATTGAAAGTCAAACCCTCAATATCAGCATATACAGAACGATACATCAGTTTGACAGCGTTCTCTACAAGCGCCTTGTCTTTTGGATGGCGCACACGAGCCGGATAGACAGCACAGCCATAATGCTCTGCAAATGCTGCAAACTCAGTATTGATGACAGGCTCATTCTTATCACTGCGAGTAACTGCCGAACGAAGATTGTCCGGCACTATCGCCATAGACACACCACCATAAAAATGCATGGCATTCTCACAAGCTTTGATTAAGTCCTCTTTGCGTTGTGACCACACGGCCTCACAGTAAGTATAATGACTACAAGGC
>CAVEXR010000025.1:0-31273 GCA_963619585.1 Azospirillum sp. CAG:239 | reverse complement strand
TTTTTTTATAACCGGAATAACCACTCTCCATCATCCCCAACATAACACTAAAAGAGGCTGCCTAACCAAAACTTGTTAGACAACCTCTTGTTTGGTCTTTCAATGCTCGCAATAAACTGCAACTATGCAGTTGCACATAATTGATATGTTAGTAGGAAACCTTTGAACTTGGCGTGGTGGACTCAGCACAGTATAGTACAGGGCTACGCCCCGCGGGTGAGGATACCCACGCCCCCAGGTTGAGCCAAAGGATACCCCTGTTAACGTTATCGCAACAGCATTATTCAGAAAGTCTTCGTCATTCGTACATAGACTATACTGTGCGGAAGGGAGGAGGCTACTTCTCGGTAGGAGAAGAGACTATTTCTCGGCAGGGGAGTCGGCCTCGGTTGTCCAATAAGGGTTCTGATAGAGCGGAGAGGTTTCTTTGCTCTGTCCATCCTCCGAAGTGAGAAGGAACTCCTTGACATGAATAGGCGACAAGTAGTACGCCATGTGCCATGTCAGGCCGTTATAGCCCTCCTGCTTGCGTTGCGGCGATAAGGTTTGTACCACTGCCGTCGCTCAACGGGGACACATTGGCGTTGACCGTACCATCCGCACGAAGCGTAATACCTGCATCGGCGTAGGTCTGCTTCATCCCTTCGCTCCAAATATGGATTCCCTCGGGCTGATATTACCGCTGGACAGAGGTACTAATGCAACAAGTCGGACACCGTATGGACGCCCTCTCACTGCATTACTACATGGTAAAAGGATGGTCGGGCAGCAAAGGCAGCGCAACGGAATTTACGACCGACGAATACTACACGACGATAGCCAAGTGCTTAGGCATAGAACCCGTGCTGCAACGACACTGCCAAATCATGGATACCTACGACCCCGAAAGGCGCATCCTTCTTTTTGTGGATGAGTGGGGCACATGGTTCGACGAAGAGCCCGGCACGATAGCCGGACACCTCTACCAACAGAACACGATGCGGGATGCCATGGTCGCCGCCCTCTCGCTAAACACTTTTCACCGCTACACCGACCGTATCGGGATGACGAATATAGCGCAGGTAGTCAATGTGTTACAGGCAATGATACTGACCCGCGGCGACAGCATGCTGCTCACGCCGACTTACCATGTCTTCACGATGTACCGCCCGCACCAAGGGGCAACTTATATCCCGACCGTAGTGCAAACCGAGGAACTGCGTGCGGCAGATGGAGCTTTCGCCGCCGTACCAAAAGTGAGCGCCACCGCAAGCCGCGACAGCACGGGGGTACTGCACCTCTCGATAGTGAACACCTCCACCGAGGCAGCGGAACGGATAACGGTGCGGCTGCCCGAAACATACAGGCAAGGGACAAAAATCGCTGCCGCCACCCTCCATACTCACGATTGCCCTCTGAAAAATAGGTTTTTGGTACGGTCGACCTATTACCGTCTGCCGAACCGACTATCTGACTAACCCGTTAATCACCCGTTAACGACCCGTTAATCACCCGTTAATCACCCGTTAACGACCCGATATAGTCTCGAGAAATACCCGAGAAAAACAGGAGAGGCGGCAGGTTGGGAGGGGGCTTGGGTGCTTTCGGGATGTGTTGGGGATGCTTTCGGGAGGCTTCTTGGGCGTTACGGGTGAGCGGCGGGGGTGCTTTCGGATCAGCCGTATTCACACCGATGCCCTCGCCGAACCACTACACGACTGCCGATTGGCACTGACCGACTTCCGCATATTCAACCGCTCGCTGCGTGACCTGCCGCCCGAAGAACAACAACAGATTAGTGCCGATGCCATCGACCGCACGGAACATATCACCCTCGCCCACATACAGAACAACTTCACAATAGACTTTGCGCTGCTCAACTACCGCAACCCACAGAACAACCGCTACGCCTATTGCCTCGAAGGATTCGACCAAGACTATATCTACTGCGACGCACGCCACCGCTCCGCCTACTACAACCATCTGCCTGCGGGTACATACCGATTCATGGTACGTGCTTCGGCGACAGGCAACGACTGGACGACACGCACCACACCGCTGGAGATAACCATTCTGCCCGCCCCGTGGCGCACCTGGTGGGCGTATCTGCTCTATGCGCTTATGTTTGTGGGGGTCGCCTCGGCGATTGCGTATATGTCCGTCCACCGACTGCGCCTGCGACGCACCATTCAACGCCAAGAGTTGGAAAGCCGACAGGCAGAGGCACTGACACAAGCCAAACTGCAGTTCTTCACGAACATCACGCACGAACTGCTCACACCGCTCTCGATCATCACGGCGGCGGTAGATGAACTACGGCAAGAGAACAGCACCGACTCGACCTACACACGCCATGCCTACAACCTCATCTCCCAAAACGCCTTGCGGCTCATTCGCCTAATCCGACAGATACTGGAATTCCGCAAGGCAGAGAGCGGCAACCTGCGACTCAAAGTGTCGTACGCCAATATCTCGCAATTCGTCAGCGGGTGCGTACATTCGTTCGAGCCACTCGCCCACAAACAGGGACTCACTTTCCGCTGCACGCTGCCCGACGAGGACATCCGCGGCTGGTTTGACCCCGACAAACTCGACAAGATACTATACAACCTGCTCTCGAACGCCTCGAAATACAACCGCCCCAATGGCGAAGTGCGGGTAGAAGTTGCCACCCGTGATAATGGTAACACGCTGGTTATCAAAGTGGCAGACACGGGTGTAGGAATGTCTGAAGAGACACAACGGCACCTATTCCACCGCTTCTACGGCGGCGAATACCGAAAGCAGCACACCACGGGTACGGGTATCGGGTTGGCACTTGTGAAACACTTGGTAGACCTGCACCACGGGTTGATATTTGTTGATAGCACCCTCGGCGTGGGGACAACCTTCACGCTGCTATTCCCTATTCAGCGAGAAGAGTACCTTGAATCGGAGACCGACGCTGCCCCCCGCAACACTCACGGAAACGATTCCCCAAGCGACTGACATACCTGCCTTGCCCACGCTCGACACAGAAGAAACCCCACACGCAGAGAGCCGCAAGCATATTCTCTTTGTGGATGACAACGAAGACCTGGTCTATATCGTACGGCAACACCTGCAACGCACCTATCGTGTCAGTACCGCCACCTCTGCCGAACAGGCACTTGACCTGCTCCACACCGACCACACGGTTTCGCTCATAGTGTCCGATGTAGTGATGGACGGCATGAGCGGCTACGACCTCTGCGCCACCATAAAACAGACTATCGAGTACAGCCATATCCCCGTCGTGCTGCTCACCGCCAAACAGGCTGCAACCGACCAAGTGACGGGCTACGAGATGGGTGCGGACGCCTACCTGACCAAGCCGTTCGACATCAGCGTGCTGGACGCCATGATAGCCAACCTATTGCTTAAACAAGAGCGGCAGACTATTGACTACCGCCACCAATTGGTATTCGATGTCAAAGAGATGAACTACACCTCGCTCGACCAACAATTCCTGCAACAGGCGATAGACTGCGTACACCGCCACATTGCCGACGCCGACTTCTCGCTGTCGGAATTCGTGGGCGAGATGTGCGTTGCTCGCTCTACGCTCTCGGAGAAGATAAAGACCCTGACGGGATTCACTCCCTCAGGCTTCATCAACGATATTCGCCTCCGCACGGCGTACACCATGCTGGAGAAAGACCGTCGCCCCCACTGCCACAACGCCGACCTGATTTTATAATTGCAAGAGGTTCCCATTCGTATAACGGGAAAAACGCTCTTTTCTATCACTGCGCCGCTCAAAAAAGCAACATATATTGCGTATTCGGCGGAAAATGCGTAACTTTGCAGCCCATAAATACGAAGCAAAAATACAAAACAGATATGAACAGCACACAACTCATGAACCGAGCTGCGGACAACATCCGCATTCTCGCAGCAGCAGCAGTAGAAAAAGCCAAAAGCGGACACCCCGGTGGTGCAATGGGCGGAGCAGACTTTATCAATGTACTCTACTCCGAATTTCTCGAATATGACCCGGAGAACCCCGAATGGGAAGCACGCGACCGCTTCTTTCTCGACCCCGGACACATGGCGCCGATGCTCTACGCACAGTTGTGTCTGATAGGCAAATACACAATAGAAGACCTAAAGAACCTGCGTCAATGGGGCAGCGTAACGCCCGGACACCCCGAACGCTGTGTGGCACGAGGCATAGAGAATACTTCGGGGCCGCTGGGACAAGGACATACCTTTGCCGTCGGTGCCGCCATCGCTGCCAAATGGTTCCATGCACGATATGGTGCAGTTCATAATCCTACCATATACGCCTTTATCTCCGACGGAGGCATACAAGAAGAGATTTCGCAAGGCGCTGGACGCATAGCAGGACACCTCGGGCTGGACAACCTCATCATGTTCTACGACTCGAACCGCATCCAACTCTCGACGGGTTGCGAAGAGGTAACGAGCGAGGATGTGGCTGCCAAATACGAGGCATGGGGCTGGTTTGTACAAGAGATACCGGGCAACGACCCCGACGCCATACGAGAAGCATTACACCGTGCCAAAGGCGAGAAACAGCGTCCGAGCCTTATCATCGGGCATACGGCAATGGGCAAAGGTTGCGTAACCGCTGACGGAGAGAACTGGGAAGGCAAATGCTCGACACACGGGCAACCGCTGAGCAAATCGGGGGCTTCGTTCGAGGCGACTATCAAACACCTTGGTGGCGACCCGGAGAATGCGTTCTGCATATTCCCCGAAGTGCAAGCACTCTACGACGAGCGTGCCATTGCGCTGCGCGAACTGACCAACCGCAAGTATGCAGAATACCATGCATGGGCAGAGCAGAATCCGCTGGCAGCCAAAGAATACGAGACCTTTATGAGCGGCGAAGTACCGTGCATCGATTGGAGCGAGATAGTACAAAAACAAGGTGCTGCGACCCGCAATGCATCGGCAACTGTGCTGTCGTATCTGGCAGAGCATGTTGGCAATATGATTGTATCGTCTGCCGACCTGAGCAACTCGGACAAGACAGACGGCTTCCTCAAAAAGACCCATACCATACGCCGAGGCGACTACACGGGGCAGTTCTTGCAAGCAGGCGTAAGCGAACTGACCATGGCGTGTGTATGTATCGGAATGTCGCTGCACGGAGGTATCATTCCCGCCTGCGGTACATTCTTCGTATTCAGCGATTATATGAAGCCTGCTGTACGCTTGGCTGCACTCATGGAAGTGCCTGTGGTATTCGTATGGAGCCACGATGCATTCCGTGTGGGCGAAGACGGACCGACACACGAGCCTGTAGAGCAAGAAGCACAGATACGACTGATGGAGAAACTGCACAACCACTCGGGCAAACCCTCGATGTTGGTACTGCGTCCCGCAGACGCCGAAGAGACAACTATGGCATGGCGACTGGCGATAGAGAACACGGCTACGCCTACTGCACTGATACTCTCACGACAGGACATTGCGCCCGTGCCGAACACCTGCTTAGAAGGCTTCCGCAAAGGGGCATACATCGTAAGCAAGGATGAGAACCCGCAAGCCGTGCTGTTGGCGTCAGGTAGCGAGGTCAGCACACTGATGGCGGGAGCAGAACTGCTGCGCCAAGAGGGCATTCGCCTGCAGATAGTGAGTGTTCCAAGCGAGGGACTATTCCGTCAGCAACCCAAAGAATATCAAGAGGAAATATTGCCGAAGGGTGTAGTACGCTTCGGGCTGACCGCAGGATTGCCCTGCACACTCGAAGGATTGGTAGGCGAAAACGGCAGCGTATGGGGATTGTCCTCATTCGGGTTCTCTGCGCCATACAAAGTTCTCGACGAGAAACTTGGATTTACGGCGGAGAATGTATATAAGCAGGTGAAAGGGTTGCTGTAAAAACGACTGAAGATTAGAGAATTGATACATAAGTTCACATTAGAATCGCAACACGAACTATCACAAAAACACTCAACAGAATACAACAAAAACACTCAACGCCATTGCGCATATTAGAAAATTATTGCACGTTTGAAACTATAAATACACAGCAATGCTGAATACAATTATCCTTGACTTTGGCAGTGTGCTGGTGGATTGGAATCCGCACTATCTGTACGACCCGTATTTCGGCGATAAGGAGAAGACAGATTGGTTTATTGCCCACATCTGTACACCGGAATGGAATGCGCAGATGGATGCCGGGAAGCCCTTTGCAGAGGGCATTGCCGAGAAAATAGCCGAACACCCCAAATACGAGAAAGAGATACGCCTCTATTGGGACGAATGGGACAAGATGATGGGCAACCAAATAGAGGGTATGCAGGAACTGCTCGAGGAACTACGACATAAAGGCTATCGCCTCTACGGGTTGAGCAACTGGTCGGCAGAGACCTTCCGGCAAGTGCGCCCACGCTACCCTATCTTTGACTTGTTGGACGGAATTGTACTCTCGGGCATAGAGAAAACTATCAAGCCCGCACCCGAGATATATCGCATACTGTTCGACCGCTATCATGTAGTGCCCAACGAAGCCGTATTTCTCGACGACAACTCCGCAAACATTGAGGGCGCCAAAGCACTCGGTATCCATGGAATTGTCTTCCACTCCGCCACACAAGCCCGACAAGAGATTGAGGCATTGGCGACAGAATTGGAGGGAGAAGCCAAAGAAAAGGAGTACTCGGATACTTATTAATGATTGTTGTTTGATGAGTCCATCTAAAATACAAATACTATGTTCTGCGCAACAAAATAAAGTCATACAAAATAAAATATGGAAGGAACAACTACACATACTCTTATAAATGGAGATAGTAGACAACTCTCTCTCATTCCAAACAAATCTGTACATCTTATCATTACCTCTCCACCTTATTGGCAACTCAAGGATTATGGCAATGATGCACAGATTGGCTTTCACGACAGTTATGAAGACTATATCAATAATTTGAATTTGGTATGGTCAGAATGCAGTCGTGTACTACATGATGGATGCCGTCTATGTATTAACATCGGGGATCAATTTGCACGTTCTGTTTACTACGGTCGTTATAAAGTTATACCTATTCGAACAGAAATAATCCGCTTCTGTGAATCTATAGGGATGGATTATATGGGAGCTATTATATGGCAAAAACAGACCACAATGAATACAACAGGTGGTGGAGCTGTTATGGGAAGCTTCCCCTATCCTAGAAATGGTATTCTAAAAATAGACTATGAGTTTATTCTGATATTCAAAAAACAAGGAAAGGCGCCTATCCCGACTACTGAGCAGAAAAAAATGTCTGAAATAACCAAAGAGGATTGGAATAGCTATTTTGCATCGCATTGGACATTTGGTGGAGCTAAACAAGATGGGCATATCGCAGTGTTTCCGGAAGAACTCCCCCACCGCTTAATCAAAATGTTTTCTTTTGTTGGAGAAACGATTTTTGATCCATTTATGGGAAGTGGAACCACTGCATTAGCTGCTCAAAATCTACAGCGCAACTCTATTGGATATGAGATAAACCCGGATTTTAAGAAATATTATGACGAAAAGGTTGTTTTGTCATCGATTTGGGATGCCTCCCGATATATGTATGAACAAGATACATCAACTTTTAGTGTAGAAAACAAAATAGAACAACTTCCATATCGTTTTGTTGATCCACACAATATGGTCAACAAGATAGATGTAAAGAAATTACAATTCGGTTCCAAAATAGACAAAGAAAGCAAAGATAGAGAAGAGTATTTTTCTATAAAATCTATATTATCACCTAACAAAGTGGTGCTAAATAATGATCTTGTAGTACGTCTAATTGGTATCAAAGAAAGACCTACTTCAAATGATCGTGCTACACAATTTCTTACAGAGAAGACTAAAGGGCATAAAGTATTTATGCGATATGATACTACAAAGTATGATAGTAGTAATATATTGCTTTGCTACCTATATTTAGATAATAAGACTTTTCTCAATGCACATCTTCTGAAAAATGGATTGGCGGATATAGATGATTCTATAGATTTTAAATACAAAAGTAAATTTGAAAAATTAACCTCTAATCAACTGATGATATGAACAAACATTCTATGGATTTTGGGAAAAAAGAACGCGTCTTAAATTATGCGTGTCAAACTTATCAACTATCTCGTCCAAACAAAGTAGGAGCTGTTATGGCTCTCATACGCGAATGGCAACCTGCTTCATTTGAAGGATGGAAAGATTGGTACTTTCAAAATGCATATACCGCAGGGAAAAACTCTACAAAAATTACTAAAGATAGCCTAAAAGAGTTGGGTGAGCGATTATACACAAAGATAATGGAGTTTGTTATTCCAGAATGGGAAACAGCCTTTCGTGAATTGACAGAACAAGATTGTATTGATTACATATACAATTTAACTATAAACCGCACATACGATGGCTATATTCGTGAGAAGTCTGTTATTAATGAAGGCTTAGCAAAATTGTTTCCTAATATAACATTTGAAGAAAGCGATCCTGAATTGGACCATGCAGGTGACATCGATTATGTAGCCAAAGTAGGAGATAAAGCATTTGGAATACAAGTGAAACCTGTTACAGCAAGTGCCAATTTTGGTAGCTATTCGCTAACAGAGCGCATGAAAGTCAGTTTTGAGGCATTCAAAGAGCAATATGGAGGTAATGTGTTTATTGTATTTAGTTTGGATGGAGAAATTGCCAACAAAGATGTTATCAATAGTATTCGTATAGAAATAGAAAGATTATCTAATTAAGGAATCGTAAGACAAAATGGAATATAATTTCACGGAAATTGAGAAGAAATGGCAGGCGTTCTGGGAGCAGAACAACACCTACAAAGTAAGCAACCGGAGCGACAAAAAACCGTTCTATGTACTCGATATGTTCCCCTACCCGAGCGGGGCTGGACTGCACGTAGGACACCCGCTTGGCTATATCGCCAGCGATATATACAGCCGCTACAAACGCCTGCAAGGCTTCAATGTACTTCACCCGATGGGCTTCGACTCGTACGGATTGCCCGCAGAGCAGTACGCCATACAGACGGGACAACACCCAGAAAAGACGACGATGACCAACATCGCTCGCTACATTGAGCAACTGCGAAAAATCGGTTTCTCCTACGACTGGGACAGAGAAGTGAAGACCTGCGACCCCGATTTCTATCGTTGGACGCAGTGGGCGTTCGTGCAGATGTTCCATTCGTACTACGACACCACACTGCAGAAAGCACAACCAATCAGCAAGTTAATAGCCAAATGGGAAGCAGAAGACCCGACATGGAAGACGCTTAGTGAGAGAGAACAGCAGGAACGTCTGATGCAATACCGCATTGCCTACTTGGCGGACACGAAAGTAAACTGGTGCCCCGAACTCGGTTGCGTATTGGCAAACGATGAGGTAAGCGAAGGACTGTCAGTACGAGGCGGTTACCCCGTGGAGCAGCGTGTGATGCGGCAGTGGAACTTGCGGGTCAGTGCGTATGCACCACGCCTGTTGGAAGGACTCGACCGTATCGACTGGACGGACAGCCTCAAGGAGACGCAGCGTAACTGGATTGGACGCAGCGAGGGCGCAGAAATGCAATTCAAGATAAAAGGACAAGATGAGCCGTTCACGATATTCACTACCCGTGCAGATACGGTATTTGGTGTTACCTTTATGGTGTTGGCACCGGAGAGCGAGTATGTAGCACGCGTCGTGACAGCCGAACAACAGGCCGCCGTATCAGACTACCTCGATATGGTGAAGCACCGCACGGAGCGGGAGCGTATATCCGACCGTCGTGTGACAGGCGTATTCACCGGTTCGTACGCCATCAACCCACTGACCAATGCAGAGATACCTATCTACATAAGCGACTATGTATTAGCCGGATACGGAACAGGGGCTATTATGGCAGTGCCCGCACACGACAGCCGAGACTACGCTTTTGCCAAACACTTTAACCTACCTATTGTGCCGCTGATTGAAGGTGCCGATGTGAGCGAGGAGAGTTTCGATGCTAAAGAGGGCGTGATGATGAATTCGGGCTTCCTGAACGGATTGCAAGTGAAAGAGGCGATACAGAAGATGAAAGAATACATCACCAACACAGGACTTGGGCGTGTGAAGGTGAACTACCGTCTGCGGGACGCCGTATTCAGCCGCCAACGCTATTGGGGCGAGCCATTCCCTATCTACTACAAGGATGGTATGCCCTATACGCTGCCTGAAAGGGCACTACCTTTGCGTCTGCCGGAGGTGAGCGACTTCAAGCCGACAAAGACCGGAGAGCCGCCACTCGGACACGCACAATTCTGGGCATGGGACGAAAAGAACGAGCAAGTGGTGGATAAGGCACTGATTGACAACAAGACGGTCTTCCCGCTTGAACTATGCACCATGCCGGGCTTTGCAGGTTCGTCGGCATATTACCTGCGCTACATGGACAACCATAACTCGGAAGCATTGGTAAGCCACGAAGCAAACGACTACTGGCGACAAGTGAATCTCTATATCGGCGGTACGGAACACGCTACGGGACACTTGATTTACAGTCGTTTCTGGAATAAGTTCCTCTTCGACCTCGGATATATATGCGAGGACGAGCCGTTCCGCAAACTGATTAACCAAGGTATGATACAAGGGCGGTCGAATTTCGTATATCGATTGGTAGGCAGCCAAAACACCTATATCTCGTACGGGCTGATTGACAACGAGGAATACAAGGGCAAAGTGCAACCTATCCATGTGAATGTAAACATCGTCAGCAACGACATATTGGACTTGGACGCTTTCCGTGCATGGATGCCCGAATACAAAGACGCCGAGTTCGTGCTTGAGGATGGTGTATACCGCTGCGGATGGGCGATAGAGAAGATGTCGAAATCGATGTTCAATGTGGTTAATCCAGACGATGTAGTAGCCAAATTCGGTGCAGATACCCTGCGCCTATATGAGATGTTCTTAGGCCCGCTCGAGATGTCAAAGCCTTGGGACACGAATGGCATCGATGGCGTACACCGTTTCTTGAAACGCCTGTGGAATATGTATGAGACACTCTCGGACGATGCCCCGACTGCAGACGAACTACGCAGTCTGCACAAACTCATTAAGAAAATAACTTGGGATATCGAGAACTTCTCGTTCAACACATCCATTCCTGCGTTCATGATAGCACAGAACGAATTGCAAGCACTGCACTGCACGAAAAAAAGTGTGTTGGAGGTATTCGCTGTGTTGTTAGCCCCATACGCACCGCATATCGCAGAGGAAGCATGGCACCGCTGCGGACACGACACAACGGTATGCGATGCCCAATGGCCGGAATGCAACGAAGCGTACTTGGTGGAGAACACGCAAAAGTACCCGGTGCAGTTCAACGGCAAAGTGCGTTTTACGATAGAAGTAGCCAAAGACACTCCGCGTGAAGAGGTAGAGCGTATCGTCCTCGCCGACCCGCAAACAGCGAAACAACTCGCCGGTGGCACTCCGAAGAAAGTCATCGTAGTGCCTGGCAGAATTGTGAACATCGTGATGTAAAGGGGGCTTGTATAAAAGCAGGCAGGCTACTTGGAAGGGCGTTGTATATCTCCCAAAATAGCAGTACTTTTGCACCATAAAGTTACGATACTATGCATAGTAAAACAAAGTCATATTCTTTAGAAAGCACTTTATCGCTGTTGTTCGACTGCATTACAGGGAAAGGACAATCCTGCAAGTATGCACCTTATTTACAAGCGTTAATGTCTGTCTTCTATGGTAAAACAAACATGGATATAGTTCCATTTGCTTTGGACGATGAAGCAGCAGCGCATATTATCAGCCTACTAAAAGAGCCGCTCAAGCAATCTTGTCCCGAACTATTCAAGTCACTCAATATGCCACTGACTTACCTGTTGGATGAGTTAATTTGTAATATCCAGCAGCACGCACAGACGGATAAAGGATATGCCTACTTAAGGTACAATGAGGAAACTCAAAACATTGAGATTATCATTGCGGACTTTGGCATTACCATTTATGGCAGTTATGTTGCGGCACAGAAACATCTTGATAAATTGGGCGATAGCGACGCCGATGCGCTCAATTTGGCACAAAAAGGGTACTCCGTAAAGAACTTACCAAACACCGAGAATCGGGGATACGGTATTTCGTCCAATATAAAGATGGTGGTGAATGGGTTGTGCGGTGAGTTCGCTGTATTGTCCGGTAATGCCTTGTTGTTGCAAAGGGCGAACAATAGTAAGGTTCTAGCCTTGCCACCGGAGATAGACTTCAAGGGCACTATGATTATGGTATGTATTCCTACCCAAGTACCCGATAATTTCAACATGTACAATTATATGAGTTGAGTATGAAAGAGATTATTCACATACAAGAGCAGTACGGTGCGGAATTGCACACACGCCAAATGATGGAGCGTTTGGGTGCCTCGTTAGTACCTAACAACGAGTATCTGTTGGATATGAGCGGGGTGGAACAGATTTCCCGTTCGGCGGCAGATGAATTATACAACATCATGCATGGCGATATTCCTGTGGAAGTAATTAATTTAGAGCCGTTTGTAGAGAAAATGCTCTCTGCTGTAATCAAAGGTCGTTTTCTGCCTCGCCAACACACGGCAGACGATGTGCCCATTATCCATTGTGCCACCATTGAAAGTGTACAGCAGCAACTAATGGCGAGGTAGGCATATTATCGAATGTTTTCGCTGTCGCGTATCTTTGCTATGCGTAGCATGTTTGCTATGCGTTCTTTCGCTATCGCGTATGTTTGATTCGGCGTATGATTGATTAGGTCATATTGTTGGAAATACAAATAAGATTTGCCCCTTGACAAAAGAATGAAACACAATCAATTACACTATCTATTGTGGGTAAGTGTATGCACACTGTGGATAACACTGATAGCCATCGTGCCGGACTTTATCGATAATCCTATCGGTGATGTACGCACGGGACTGACTGTTACGAGTTATGTGTTGGCGTGTGGCGCTGTATCATTCTTGCTGCTCTATGCCATGGGGCAGAGCAAATGGGTAAGTGCGGTAGTACTTCCTATCTATGGTATCATCGGTGCTGCTGTTTCATACTATCGTGTTGGTTATCAAGTAACTATCACACCCGTGATTATCGAGTGTATGCTAAAAACCAATGCCGAAGAAGTACGCGGGGTTGTAAGTTGGCAGTTGATAGTATGGATAACGTTGAACCTTTGTGTAGCAATCGGTTTCATAGTATGGCGTTGGCGGAAGATTGCTCCTTTGAGGTACGCAGTATTGCAGGCGTTCGTTGCCATTCTCCTTTTCATCGGGTATTATTCGATACCTCGTATGCAACGGAGTTTGAATCAGCGTTACCCACTACAGGTTGTTCATAGTATTCGGGAGTATGCGGTTGTGGAGGCGAAACGGCATGCACCCCGTACTATACCTGCATACATAGCAAAAACAGACGAGCCGACTACGGATAGCCTGAATATCATTGTGGTAATCGGTGAGGCGGTTCGTGCAGACCATTTGCAACTGAATGGTTACGGGCGAGAGACGACTCCCCGATTAGCACAGCGGAAGAATGTGGTTTCGTTGCCTAATGTTCGCACGATATACACGCATACCGCCGCTTCTGTACCGTTGATGCTTACTCGTGCGGATAGTCTGCATCAGGATTACCAATACACAGAGAATAGTTTTGTAGCGATACTGCGAGAGAATGGTTATCACACGGCATGGATAGCCAATCAAGATATGGACGAGAGTTTTGCGACATTCCCTGCGGAATGCGACACGACGATATACCCGAGTTTAGGTAAATCGACTTATGTGTTTTCTGGTTGGTATGATAATGCACTCTTGGCACCGATGAAGGATATACTTGCAAAACAACATGCTAAGAACCTGATTATTCTGCACGAGATAGGCAGCCATTGGTACTATAATTACCATGTACCGGAATCGGATTGGTACTTCACACCCGTTACAACCAATCGCGTGGTGCGAAATAATACCATTGAACAGATAGTCAATTCGTATGACAATAGTATTCGGTATATGGATTGCGTCATGGACTCACTATTGATGCTCGTAGAAGGGCAACAGACGATACTATTCTATCTCTCCGACCACGGGGAAGCATTAGGGGAGAACGGCAACTATTGTCATGCGGGAGATGCAGAGTCGATGCATAGTTGTGGTGCATTTGTATGGTATTCAGACCTCTATGCACAGACCTATCCCGAAAAAGTGCAAGCATTGGAAGCCAACAAGAACAACACATACTATACAGATATATTGTTTCACTCTGTACTCTCAACGGCAGGACTGCAACTAAAAGACGCGGACAGCAAAATGGACATACTCTCCATACAGGCAGCACAATAAACAGTAGGCAAGCAGTACAATAGACAGTAGGCAGGCAATTTCAAACAAGACGATAAAACTTTAAGCAGCGATGGATAAGCAAGTGGCAGAGGTGATGCGGGCAATGGTGGCGTACGACCACGGGGACGCACGGCGAATACAACATTTTATCAAAGTACACGACCTGGCAGCCACCATCGGCGTGAGCGAAGGGCTTAATGCACCGATACTTTTCACTTTAGAGGTGGCGGCTATTCTGCACGACATTGGCATTCACGCGGCAGAACAAAAGTACGGCAACTGCAACGGCAAAGCACAAGAAGAACTGGGGCCTGCAGAGGCGGAACACCTACTCGCCCAGGTGGGAGGGTTCACAGAGGCACAAAGAGAACGGGTCTGTTGGCTCATTGCGCACCACCACACCTATGACCCAATTACGGATATGGATCACCGCATACTCGTAGAGGCAGACTTCCTGGTCAATGCATACGAAGACCACCTGACGGAAGAGGCAATACGCACATTCCGAGACAAAGTTTTCCGCACCAAGACAGGGAAAGAGTTACTATCGCAAATGTTTCAGGTATAATGTTTTGTATAGTGTTACTATGTAATTAATTGATAGTGTATCTATGCGAACTTTGCTTATTACGCCCTACTCTACGCCTTGCGGGACAGTGTGGCTCGGGGCATACGGGGATAGACTTTGCCTATGCGATTGGCAGGCTGCCACACACCACCCACTGATAATCAAACGACTACAACGCCTACTACACGCAGAGACCGCACAAGGCACTTCGCCTGTCATAGCACAGGCTATCACCCAATTAGACGAGTATTTTATGGGGACACGCTGTGCTTTCAGTGTGCCCTTGCTTTTGGCAGGGACAGCGTTTCAGCAAAGCGTATGGAACGAACTGCTACTCATCCCCTACGGCACGACGATTTCGTACGCAGACCTTGCACTGCGCATCGGCAAGCCCACTGCGGTACGGGCAGTGGCAAACGCCACGGGGGCGAATGCGCTTTCTATCTTTGTGCCCTGTCATCGTGTGATAGGCACAAACGGTTCGCTCACAGGTTACGCAGGGGGGCAAGCAGCCAAACATTACCTTTTGACACAAGAAAACACCGTACTCAGAGGCAGATAAAAAACGATTTTGGAGTACATTTTGCGTGCATTATGCGTGCTTTTTGAGTACTTTTTGGGTTCAAAAAACGCTCTAAAACACGCTATCTACCCGACAGGCTGCTCATACGAATGAGATTTCAGCGAGCGATTAATGGCGAGCCACGAGTTCGCAAATGAATTGTATATCAACAAAATACAGACAATCCGCAGCGTTTGAAACAGCGGGTATAACCAAGAAACAGTGGGTAAGTACGGGTAAGCGGGTAAGTAAAATCTAATATAGGTTTCTACACAAATAGGTATATATATATTATAGAAATCAACCTACCTACCTGCCTACCCGACCTGCCGGTAACAATTAACAATTAGGAATTAATTTGTAATTGCGCATGCGCATTGTTTATTGTCTCCGGCGACACACCGGCATCGTTCTATCCTCATTGTATTTTCAAGTAACAATTAACAAGTAACAATTAACATGTACAGTGACTCTACCAACAAACAGGGTAACAACAGGGTAACATCAGGGGACGAACAGGGAAAGATAATCGACAGGCGTTCGAAGAAAGGCGTTCGAAGAAAGCCCCCCCTACAAACAAAAAAGCCTAACCGCGAACGATTAGACCCTTATTCTCTCATTTTCACTATAGATTGCTGTATGGAGCGGAAAGAGAGGGATTCGAACCCCCGGACCCTCGCAGGTCAACGGTTTTCAAGACCGCCGCAATCGACCACTCTGCCATCTTTCCTACTTTCTCACGAGCGACATACTGTCCAATACTCGTTTCATCGAAAAAGCGTGCAAAGGTACATAAATTTTGTGAATTACACAAATATCGGACACCATTGTGCGTGTTTTTTCTCCATAGAATGCATTTTCTCTCCTACCTCGGCTCCATGTAACAGCCATTAAATCCAAAAGACAGTATCCGTTAATGCTGCTGATTGTTACTCCATTAAAGCCCATTAAAGAACCATTAAAAAGGCTGTGCCAAAACAGATATTTGGAAAATTCATCCATAATACTTCTATGAAAAAGCCCCTTAACCACGGGGTTAAGAGGCTTTTTTATATGCATGCTCACAGCATCGCCGCGAACACTTTGAAAAGGCTTTACTTACTTAAAGCAAGAGCTACATTCACCGCGCAGGCTACGGTGTCCTTGTAGACGGGTTGAGCCTCCTAACGGAGCCTCGACCCTCTCTTGCTTTACTTACTTAAAGCAAGAGCTACATTCACCGCGCAGGCTACGGTGCAACCTACCATCGGGTTGTTACCGATACCGAGGAAGCCCATCATCTCCACATGTGCGGGAACAGACGACGAACCGGCGAACTGTGCATCCGAGTGCATACGACCCATCGTATCGGTCATACCGTACGAAGCAGGACCGGCTGCCATGTTATCGGGGTGCAAAGTACGACCCGTACCACCGCCGGAAGCAACCGAGAAATACGGCTTGCCGGCAAGCACGCGCTCTTTCTTATAGGTACCTGCTACAGGGTGCTGGAAACGCGTCGGGTTGGTCGAGTTACCCGTAATGGATACATCGACATTCTCGTGCCACATGATAGCCACGCCCTCGCGTACATCGTCTGCACCATAGCAGTTCACCTTTGCGCGAGGACCGTTGGAATACGCCTTGCGACGCACCTCTTTCAGTTCGCTCGTATAATAGTCAAACTGGGTCTGTACATAGGTAAAGCCATTGATACGGCTGATAATCTGCGCAGCGTCTTTGCCCAAACCGTTCAGGATGATACGGAGCGGGTTCTTGCGCACCTTGTTGGCCATCTCGGCAATCTTGATAGCACCCTCGGCAGCAGCGAACGACTCGTGTCCTGCCAAGAAAGCAAAGCACTGGGTCTCCTCGCGGAGCAGACGGGCAGCCAAGTTACCGTGACCGAGACCTACCTTGCGGTCGTCAGCCACAGAGCCGGGAATACAGAAAGCCTGCAGACCGATACCGATAGCCTCAGCGGCGTCAGCAGCATTCTTGCAGCCCTTTTTCAGCGCGATGGCACTACCTACCACATACGCCCACTTTGCGTTCTCAAAGCAGATACGCTGCGTTTCCTCGCAAGTGAGATACGGGTCAAGACCATATTGTTCACATATTTGGTTAGCCTCCTCGATCGAAGCGATACCATTGGCATTCAGCGCGGCGAGGATCTGTTTCTCGCGGCGGTCTTGTGATTCAAATTGAACTGGACGAATCATAGCATTACTCCTTTCTTGGGTCAATAGATTTAATTGCACCTTGTTCTTTGGTGGTGCGACCGTATGTTCCGGTTACTTGCTTAAGTGCTTCTTCGGCAGGAACGCCCTTCTTGACAGCGTCCATGAACTTGCCCATGTGTACATACTCGTAGCCGCATACCTCGTTGTCCTCGTCGAGGAACTCTTTGGTGATGTAGCCCTCGGTCAGTTGGAGGTAGCGAACGCCCTTCACCTTGGTCGAGAAGAGGGTACCGCACTGCGATACAAGACCCTTGCCGAGGTCCTCAAGACCTGCGCCAATAGCCAAACCGCCCTCAGAGAAAGCAGACTGTGTACGACCGTAAACGATCTGGAGGAACAACTCACGCATAGCGGTGTTGATTGCGTCGCATACGAGGTCGGTATTGAGGGCTTCGAGAATGGTCTTGCCCGGAAGGATCTCGGCAGCCATAGCCGCAGAGTGGGTCATACCGGAGCAGCCGATCGTCTCGACCAAAGCCTCTTCGATAACGCCGTCTTTCACATTCAGCGTCAGTTTGCAGGCACCCTGTTGAGGAGCGCACCAACCGATACCGTGTGTCAGACCGGAAATGTCTTTGATTTCAGCAGCCTTCACCCACTTGCCCTCTTCGGGGATAGGAGCGGGACCATGTTTGGGCCCTTTGGCTACCACGCACATTTCTTGTACTTCTTTACTGTAAATCATAATGTATTGTGGTTTATTGTATTGTTTTCGGACTGTTTTCAGTCTATTTTCGGACTGCAAAAGTACAACCTTTTTCGCACGTGTGCAAATTTATTCCGTCCGCACCACCCACAAATCCAAATTTGGCAAGTAGAGTTGATAAAATGCCCGTAGCGGAACAAGGTAGGGCAGAAAATACATCAAACTTACAGAAATGTAAGTATCCGCTTGCATAGACAGAAAAAATATAGTACTTTTGCACCCGATTTGGATATGAAGAACCGCCGAGAAGACATACTGCAAGCCGCCGAAGAGGAATTTGCCCGCAACGGCTACGAGGGGGCGAAAATGAGCAATATAGCCCGTCGCGTGGGGGTTACGCATGTGTTGCTGTACTACCACTTCAAGACCAAAGAGAACCTCTTCAACGAGTTGCTGCAACAGAAGATTATGTCTTTTGTACAGTCCGTTTTGCCGTCCGACGAGGCGCAGAAGACGGATTTTATCGAGGGTATCGACAATCTTATCGCTCGCAATTTCGACTTCATGGAGCAGAACAAAATGCTCGTGCGGCTGTTGGTCAACGAGCTGACCCTACTCCCATCGTTCTACGAAGTGGGTCATGCCACCTACGACCCCTATATCGACCGACTCCAAACGGCACTGAACCACGAAGCCGATGCGGAGCGTATCGTGCCGACCGACGCAAGGAAACTGGTGCTCACCATCTGCTCGATGAATATCATGTCTGTGTTGGTAATGCCCGCCCTCGCCACACTCTTGCCCGAGCAGGAGAAGGACGGGGCAAAACTCCTCGCTCAACGCAAGGCGGACAACATCCGCTATATACACACACTGCTGGGAATTTAATCCCTTATTTATAGTAAAATAAGCAACAACATACAATAATGAAAAGAACAAAACAGTGGGCAACGGTTGCCCTTATTAGTCTGGTACTCTGCACATTCTGTGCTTGCGATCAATCCGTAAAAGACGTATTGGGTGATTATAGTTATAAGATAAGCGGACTCGCCACTATCGACGACACAATTCCCATTACGCTGACCAACGAGCAGGGGGCGATGCATATTGTCCGCAAGCAGGACAAATCGGTGCTGCTCACGATGAATGTCCTTTTGGGCGGTGTCTATACAGCAGACGGAAAGATACAGGGCGACTCTGTCTTTATCGAGCAGTGTACCCGTACCCTACCATTGGCCTACAGTTACACCTATAAACCATCGGCAGACGGCAGCATAGAGGTAGAGAAAACGGCAACCGATGTCTTCCAAGTGCAGGTAACAGGAGCAGGCAATGTATATGACGGAACCATCGATTTCACGCTCAACTACATAGGCACAAGTATTCAAACAGGGAGTACGATACAAGGGACAGATATTCTATGCGTAGCAATTCAGAACTAAGATGAAAACAAAAATAACCATTATCGGTCTGGTGTGTGCCGTGCTGTTTGCGGGCTGCAAGTCGGACGAAAAGAAGACGACCACCACGCCGCTGAAAGTCAGTACAGAAACCATCACCACTACGACCAATGCTTTTACCCACACCTATGTGGGGCGAATTGAGAGTGCTGAGCGAGTGCCTCTGACGGTTCAGTCGGCGGGGCAAGTTATGCAAGTCTATGTCCGTAAGGGTGACCGTGTCAAGGCTGGGCAGGAGATATTGCGCGTCGATAACTCCCGTGCCAAAGACGCTTTGCAGGCGGCATCCGCTTCACTCAAAGAGATAGAAGACGGCTACGCCCGTGCAGAAAAAGTGTTCGCCGAAGGTGGCGTAACGGAGCAGAAGATGGTGGAACTGCAGACCAAACTGCAGCAAGCCCGCTCGATGGTCAATATGTCGCAGAAGACGCTGGACGACTGCGTACTGCGTGCGCCGAGCGACGGTGTGATAGGCGAATGCGATGTGCATGTCGGGCAAGTGGTCAGCCCAGTGCTGCCCGTGGCAACGCTGCTGAATACCGACGGCTTCAATGTCGTCTTCGATGTGGCGGAATCAGATGTAGCACAGTTCGCTGTGGGCGACAAGGGAGCCATACAGATCACTTCTCTGGGACAAGATACACTGCCTATGCGCATTACAGAGAAGAGCCTGATTGCCAATGTTATCGCGCACACCTATACCATCAAAGGCGAAGTGCTGGTGCCGCAAGCCTATAAGAATACGGTGCTGCCGGGTATGATTACAAAGGTGTGGCTGCATGCGCAACTCACCACCGGCTATGCCGTACCTACGCAGTGCGTGCAGATTCTGCAATCGGGGCATAGCGTATGGGTAGTCGAAAACGGCAAAGCACGGCGTCGTGCGGTCGAGATAGGTATGCATACGCAAGGTCGCGTGCTGGTTACGAGCGGGTTACACGAGGGCGATACATTGAT
Organism: Azospirillum sp. CAG:239; assembly: GCA_963619585.1. Classification (GTDB taxonomy): domain Bacteria; phylum Bacteroidota; class Bacteroidia; order Bacteroidales; family Paludibacteraceae; genus Colicola. The sequence continues at coordinate 10,546 of CAVEXR010000025.1, read as the reverse complement.
TGTTAAGGGGCAACAGAAATTGTATGCCGGTGCCGCTGTGGCAGTCGAATAAGGGGAGGGCATACACCGTGAGACAGCGAAATCACATAGAGAGCGCTATGCGCAAACACAACTTGGTATATGCCACCGTGCTGGTGCTGACCTTGTTGGGTATTTGGTCTTTGCCCCGTATGAACAAAGACGAGTTCCCGCAGTTTACGATCCGACAAGGGGTCGTAGCGGCGGTCTATCCCGGCGCAACGGCACAGGAGATAGAAGAGCAGGTAACGCGTCCGCTGGAGGACTACCTGAACGGCTTTGGGGAGATAGATAAGGAGAAAACAAGTTCCATTACCGAAGACGGTCTGGTCTATGTCTTTGTCTGGCTGCGAAACGATGTGGAGTCGAGCGCTGAGGCATGGACGGCTATTCGAGCAGGTTTGGACTTGTATCGCAAACTGTATATGCCTGCGGGTGTGCTGCAAACCGTAGTGATAGACGATTTCGGCAACACCTCTTCGCTTTTGTTGACCGTAGAGAGCGACGATCGCAGCCCGCGTGAACTGGAAGAATACACCCGCCAACTCTGCCGCCAACTGCGTAGCATTCCCGAAATGGGTAAAATCCGCATTATGGGTACGCAGAACGAGGAAATCGCCGTTACCGTTGACCCCGCACGCCTCTCGATGTACGGCATCGACCAAAAGGCACTGCAAGCCTCGCTCCTGCTGCAAGGATTCCGCACCGTAGGCGGTGCCATCGACGGCGCAGAGGGAACACAGAAACTGCAAGTGGCTATCCCGTTCAAGAGCGAGCAGGAAATTGCCGAGCAGATTGTGTGGTTCAATCCGCTGACGGGGGCAACCATCCGCTTGAAAGATATTGCTACCATCGAACGACACTATCCCGCCCCAACGAAATCCGTACAGTACTATACCGGCGATGAGGCGGTCAATATATCCGACAACCGCGCGTGCTTGATAGTCAACATGGAGATGGTGCCGGGACATAATATTGTGGCATTCGGACAAAAGATAGACAAGGAGATGGCGAAGATAAGCACCCAACTCCCCCCCGATATCCATTTCCACCGTATCACCGACCAACCGAAAGTGGTGAACGACTCCGTCAAGTCTTTTATGCACGACATCGTGCTGTCTATCGTGGTGGTTATCATCGTCATGCTGGTACTGTTCCCGCTGCGTACGGCGCTGGTAGCCAGCACGGGCGTACCCGTCTGTACGGCAGTAGCCATCGGCATAATGTACATGACGGGTATCGAACTCAATACGGTAACACTCGCCGCCCTGATAGTCGTCTTGGGTATGATAGTGGACGACTCGGTCATCGTCATAGACGGCTACACCGACCTGCTCGAGCATGGGCATAGCCGTTGGTACTCGGCAGCGGTCAGCACCAAGGAACTCTTTGTTCCGATGTCGGTAGCCACCTGCTCTATCTCGGGCATGTTCTTCCCGATGACCTTCATAATCAAAGGTCCACTGGGCGACTTTGTCAAATACTTCCCCTGGGCAATCCTCTTTGCATTGAGTGCCAGTATCTTCTATGCTACTTGGGTTACGCCGTATATGGCGACACAGTTTATCCGCCGCCGCAAAACAGACAAACTCAACTGGTTCGAGCGTCGGCAACAGGACTTCTTCGGTTGGCTGCAAAACGGTTACCACCGCCTGCTGACGACTTGCTTCAACCATCCGTGTGGTGCTATTGTAACTTGTGTAGCCTGTATCGTGCTGGGCTGCTTCCTGTTCACCCGCCTCAACTTGCAATTGTTGCCAAAGGCGGAACGGGAATGCTTCGCCGTCGAGATTCACCTCGACGAGGGGTCGTCGATCGAGGAGACCACACAAGTGGCAGACAGTCTGGCGCGTATGCTACGAGTAGATAAGCGTATCACCTCGATTACTTCGTTTGTAGGACAATCGAGCCCACGTTTCCACGCCACCTATACCCCGCAGATGCCGCGTGCAAGTTATGCGCAGTTCATCGTCAACACCTCCTCCAAAGAGGCGACGGCGCAACTGCTCAAGGAATATACGCCCCGCTACGAGAACTATTTCCCGAATGCGTATGTCCGCTTCAAGCAGTTGGACTATCAGGCAGTGATTAACCCTATCCAGGTACGCTTCCGCGGCAACGACCTCGACCAATTGGCACTCTACGCCGATAGCCTGAAGCAGTTCATGGCAAGCGAGCCGGAGTTCCGCTGGGTACATTCCGACTACGACAACATTGCCTGCCAAACGCGTATCACACTCAACGAGGAAGAGGCAAGCCGCCTGGGTATTACAGAGACCACGCTTTCGCTCTACCTGCGCACGCTGACGCAGGGAGCGAAACTCACCACCGTGTGGGAAGGAGACTATGCTATCCCCGTCATGTTCTATACCACGGGGGCGAAAGAGATGAACATCGACGAACTGCAGGATGTTATGGTGCCGACTGTCTATCCTTCTGTCTGGGTGCCGTTGCGCCAAGTGGCAACGCTGGAGCCGGAGTGGCACCACACCCGTATCGAACACCGCAACTCAGTACGCTGCGTTACCGTGGCGAGCGACCTGCAAGGCAATGTAAGCCAAGTGGTGGCAGACAAGAAAATCAAGAAGTGGGTAAAAGAGAACCTGAGCGACCTGCCCGACGGCGTAACCATCACCTACGGCGGTCTGTCTGCCGTCAACGGCGAGATGATACCGCAGATTTCCATCTCTGTCATCGCTGCGCTGTTGGTTATGCTCGTGCTGCTGCTCTACCATTTCGGCGACCTCTCGCTCTCGTTGCTCACACTGTCGAGCAGTGTGCTTTGCCTCTTCGGCGCATTCACGGGACTTTATATTTTCGGATTGGATATTTCTATCACGGCGGTATTGGGAATCGTCAGCCTCATTGGCGTCATTGTGCGTAATGCGATTATGATGTACGAGTACGCCGAAGACCTGCGTACGCACCATATACCTCTCCGTGAAGCGGCCTTTGAATCGGGTATTCGCCGTATGCGTCCTATCTTCTTGACCACGGCTACCACGGCGTTGGGTGTTATCCCGATGATTGTGGCGCATACGAGCCTCTGGATGCCGATGGGTGTCGTTATCTGCTTCGGTTCGCTCTTCACGCTGCCGCTGACTATCACCGTCCTGCCCGTGGCGTACTGGAAAATCTACGAACGCAAAGAGAATCGTCAGGCAAAAATTGCCCTCCGCATGGCATAATGCAAAGCCCGAATGCAAGCGCAATAATCGTTCTACTACCTATCCAAACAACAGGAGCGAGGCACCCAATGCCCCGCTCCTGTTGTTTTATCCACCCTATTGGCTATTCGACCGGTACGCCGAAAGCCCTACCGTGCAAAGATTGCACGACCTACCTTAGTGCATAAAGAGTATCTTCACCGTTGTATGGTTCTTTCCTTCCGCATTGCAGAGGGCTGTATACACCCCGCTGCCAACACGCTCGCCACGGAAGTTACGCCCGTCCCATACCGCGATACCGCCGTTGCTTATCGTCTTGCAGACCAAGTTACCGCCGGCATCCATGATATTCACCGTTGTGTTCTCCATCAGCCCCGTAATCGTAATCACCCCTTGGTAGTTCGGGCGCACGGGGTTCGGATAGGCGTACGCCTCGCTCAAGTCGTCATGCGGTTCTGCCGCGTCGCTCTTATAGGACGCAATGCCGCTCGCCGTACCGACGAATACTTCACCCGTCAGCGGATGAATGGCTATTGAGAGGATGGCGTTTGACGGCAGCACCGAATTATCGGTAGTGAAGTGCGCCAACGTGGTCAAACCGTCCGCCGACATCAGGTAGATACCCGATGTCTCCGTGCCTATCCATTTACGGTTCGCACCATCCACGGCAATGGCATTCACTTGCTCCGTACCCAACAGATAATCAGCAAGATTTGTCCCGTCGTTACGCGGTATCTTTATCCGCTTGCAGGTATTGGAGGCGAAGAAGTCTACCGACGACGGAATAATGATAATTCCCGTAGGCGTGCCGAGCCAGATGTCGCCGTCTTGGTCTTGCGCAAGGCAATAGAGCGCAGCGGGACTCAGTTGCACATTGTCTCCGTCGAGGAAAACGCTGCGTTTCACCGCCTTATCATCTCCCGCAGAGAGCGGTGTACCCCCGTCGTCCAACAACACCACGCCTGTCGAACTCCGTTGGTCTATCATCCACTTGTAGTTCGAGTAGCGATTGTCCTGCGTTATTTCCCACGGCGTGGAGAAATGCAATGCCTGTCGCCCGACATACATATCCAGTCCGTACCATTGCCCCGCCGGTGTCATAATGTTTACGGGATGTGCATTTTCGCCCGTATTCAGCACCCAGAGGTTTCCTTCGTCGTCCACCATTGCCCCTTCCGTACGCGTATAGTAGTCGGGATTATTCTCTGCCGCCGAGCGTAGCGTACTGTTCGCCACCGTGTAGTGCTTATAGCCCTTGTAGTCACGAAACTCTATCAACCCCATTCCGTAGCAGCAAGCGAAGAAGTGCCCTGCATCCGTCGGGTCAGCCCCAATAGAGACGATATCGCGAGGTGCGGCAAAGAGGTTCAATTGCTGCCGCACGGTCGTTGCAGTGATGCCCGTCCACTCACTGCCATCGTAGATGCTGAAACTCCCTGCACGCTTACTCTCTGTTGCCCATCGTGCGCCGCCTGCCACATAGATATGCCCCACACCGTAGCGCAGCCTGTAGCCGTAGTTCGTTGCAGGACCATTGGGTGTAAAGAATTCTCGTCCGTTACCGTTAAATCGCGTTATACCCCGCTCGGGTGCCGCCATCCAGTACACATTCGCACCGGCGTCATATACGACATCGTTCACCCAATAGTCTGCCAATGCCGCTATCGAGTCTTTCTCGTCGAGGGTCATGACTCCTTGCCCCCAACGATAGAAGTAGAGGTGCGTCGGGTCGCCCGACACCCAACGCAACGAGTCCGTTCCTGCAATGGTGTGCCAAGCGTTGTCCCGCAGTTCGTAGAGTTGCGTACCCTGCATCAGGTACAATCGGTCGTGTGCCACCAAGAGGTTCTCCACCGTGGCTTTAGCGGACGGCAGTGCCCGCTGTTTCCAATAGACATAGTCGAGCAAGTTGTCGTTCTTCGATGCCGAATAGAGCGTGGTTGCCGAAACGGCATAGAGGGTATCGCCCCGCTCTGCTATGCGCAGTACATTCACATCCTGCGCACTGTCGCCTATGTAGTAGGTATCCATTACCTCTGCCTTACGCGGATTGATAGATACGATACCGAACGGCATAGCGAGGTACACACGATCGCTTCCCGCCAACACGCTGTTGATCGATACTGCCATCGACGACGCTTTCTGATAGAGGTCCGGCATCGCCGTTACCGTTCCGTCCGCTGCAAGCAGGTCGATACGCCCGTCTGTATAGCAGATCACTACTTGTTTCGTGTTGCTGTCGTAGGTAACATCCGCCACCACGGCACCATTCAAGCCCGTGGACTTATTGTAGTAGGTAATGGTCTCGTCCTGTTTGTTGACTGCGAAGAGCGTCCCGTTGGCAAACCCGTACACCTCCGTAGGCGTCAGCACCACCTTTTGCATATCCGTATACGAATAGTGCAGTCGCCATTGTTGCATGGTTCCGTAGTCTGTCTCGTCCTCGGTAGCAGACGACGAGTTGTTGTCCAACGCCGTCGAGAGGTCGGAGCAGGACACTATGCCCTTGCTTGTGCCGATATACATACATTGCCCCACTTTGTCCCAAGCGAGCGACATCACATAGTTGCTCGGCATGGGGCTGTTGTCGGTGGTAAAATGCGCTACGATCGACTTTCTGTCAGCCGCCAGCACATACACGCCCAGCGTCGTCGTACCTATCCACGCCCGTCCGTCGTTGTCGAACGCAATGGCATAGATACTACTTGTCAGGAACGGTGTCTCGCCGTTATCTTCCATAATATCAATCCGTTCGCATAGGCTCGAAGTAAAGAAATCCTCCGTCTCCGGAATGATATAGATACCCGAACTGCTTCCCACCCAGATATTTCCCTCAGCATCTTGTCTACACTCATAGAGTTGTATCTGCGAGAGGTCCGTCTCCGTACCGTTTGCCTCGTGTACCACAGCGCGGTATATGATACGGTCGTCTGCCGTATCCAATGTACCGTTGTCATCTACCAGCACCAATCCGCCTGTTGACCGCGGCAGCATTATCCACTTGTAGTTCTCGTTGCGGTTATCCAACAGCACATCTTTGGTCGTGGAACAACTTTGCGTTCGATTGGTAAAGTTCAGCGTAATACCCGTCCAAGTCCCATCGGCAGCACGATACTGCAACTGACAGATGTCCACACCTGCGTTCATCATCCACAGTCCGCCTTTCTTGTCAAATTGCCCGCCCGATGTACGGGTATAGCCGTCCGGAGCAGTCTCCACCGCCGACTGCAGCGAACTGTTATTTACCGTGTAGTGCTTTATCAGTTCCGAGCCTTTGAACTCGTATACGCCTGTTCCATAACTCGTTACAAAGAAGTGCAGCGGGTCGTTCGGGTCAGGTACGGCGTGCATGAAGTCCAATGCTTTCTTACCGGTCTTACTCTGAATATCGGCTTGGGATAGGTTTATCCACTGTGCACCGTCGTAGACCATCACACATCCCGCTGTACCGTTCTGCGTTGCCCAACGCCCGCCCGGCACTACATAGAGATACCCTTGTGAGGCAGTCATATCGTAGGGGGTATTGAACAGAGGACCTTGCGGCTTGTAGGTCAAGCGGCTGCCCGTCGTCATCGTCCGCACCACGCCTTCGCTGTTGCCTGCTTCCCAAGTGTCGCCGTTCTCGTCTGTATATCGTTTGCCTTTGTTAGTATCACGCGGTATACGCCCGAGTGCTTCTGTCTGCCAGTAGCGATAGTCCACAATGTTATCTTTCAGCGAGGCTTTGTACATCGTCGAGGCGGTAAAGGCGTAGATACTATCGTCTTGAAATACAACATCTTGCACCTTTACCTCTGTGGCATTTGCCCCGATGTAGTAGGAATCCACCAACTCGTGTTTCGTCAGGTGGAAAGTGACAATACCGAAGTCCATGGCGAGATACGCCCGTCCATCATGTACCGAGATATTGTTAATGGTCTTGGTTGCAAGCATGTCTTTGGTGTACAGCCCCGAGATATACTCCATACGCCCGTTATGCAGCACATCGATTTTGCCGTCGGTGTAGCCGATTATGAGCACCGCCGTCTCCTCGTCGTAGTAGAGGGCGCAGATATCCGTTCCGCTCAACCCCGAAGCCGCGCTATAGAGTGTGATGAGTTCCGTTTGTTTGTCTACAGAGAAAAGCGACCCTGCCGAGACGGCGTATACCTGTTGCGGCGATACTGCGATAGTGGTTACCTCGTTGTAGGCAAAAAAAGTCTTCCATTGCGGCTCGGAATTGGCTGCAAATACGCCGTTCACAGCCGTTAAGCATCCCAGCAAAAATATATAGAATCGTTTCATTTTCATATCGTTACAAAACACCACACAGTGCGTGAATGGCACGCGCACGATGGCTGATACTATTTTTGGTCTCGGCGGGCAGTTCGGCAAAAGTATTCTCGTAACCCTCGGGAACAAACACCGAATCGTACCCGAAGCCGCCATTGCCACGCTCCTCGGTCGTTATTGTGCCGCGCACCACGCCCGACACTTGTTCAACCGCCCCATTGGCACCCCGAATAAGAGTTACCACCGTGCGGAATTGTGCCGTGCGGTCGGTTTTCCCGTCTAACTCGCGGAGTGCCTTTTGTCGGTTTGCCGCTGCGTCTACGGGTTCGCCCGCCCAGCGTGCGGTATAGACACCCGGTTCGCCGTGTAAGGCATGGATTTCCAGCCCCGTATCGTCGGCAAACACACCGTCTATAGTCGTCACTTTTCCGACCGTACGCAGGTAGGCATAGACCGCCTTGGCTTTAAGGAGCGAATTCTCCTCGAGGGTTTTGCCGGTCTCTTCTATGTCTTGGTCGAAGCCCACCTCGTGCAGACTGATTACCTCAACGGAAGGGGGGAGTATCTCCTTCACTTCCTGTAGTTTATGTGCGTTATTGGTTGCAAAAACGAGTTTCATACAACGATAATTCTTTGCTTATTTGTACTTTATATTAATCCCTTCGTGTGCAAGCAGTCTGCCTACAAGCCGTCTGCCATTAGTAAGCCTGCCATGCAAGGATTCATAATTCTTCCATCCTGATTACTGCACACTTTTGCGCTGCAAAGATACTACAAAAAAACGAGATTAGCAATATTTTTTTCTATTGGGCTTTATTTTCGAGTATATGAGGGGAGTGGCCCTGTATTTGGGGTGCGTTTTCCTGTTTGCTATTGACTTATAGAAGTACGCCCCATTAACCACGAATTAGCCACTAATCAGCCACTTATATCCATACCACATCCTTAGCACTACCCTAGCACCTATGACTCTTATAAGGGTTTTGTACGGTTCCTGTATCCTCATTGTATCCTCATTGTATCATCCTTGCAGAGTTTCTTTTGCGCGTATAGGTTTCCGTTCCGCATCGGGTGTATTTATTTCCGAAAAATGCACCGTTTATTTTCAAAAATCACCTAACCCCCAATGTCTAATCACCTAACGGCACATTAATTGTTACCTATTGCCTGTTCGTGGTTGCCGGGGTGTCCCCCATCGCCTTACCACCCGAAAGGTCTTATTATTTGTTAACTGCTTTCCGGTTACTCTCGTCGAACCCTTACGCTACCCATACCGAACCTTTACGCTACTTTTGAACTATTAAAAACATACACTATTCGCACTTATTTATGAAAAAGCATTCTCTTTCGCTGCTTGCAGCACTTATGCTCACCACGACTGCCTCGTTTGCGCAGGTTAGTCAGATAGTGGGCGACTGGAAAACCGTTGACGACAAGACGGGCGAGAACTACTCTATTATTCACATCTACAAAGCCACCGACGGGTTGTATTACGGAAAGATTGCCCGTATGTTGGTCGGACCCGAGGGTGTGGTGTGCGAAGCGTGTACGGGCGCAGACAAAGGTAAGCCGCTCGAGGGACTCGTCATTATCCGCGGCATGCACGAGGAGAACGGTGAGTTGCGCGGGGGCAAAGTGTTAGACCCGGAGAGCGGCAAGTTCTACTATGGTAAAATCTACCTTGACCATGGCAAACTCGTTCTCCGTGGCAGCATAGACAAACTCGGTGTCCTCGGACGCAGCCAGACTTGGATTCCCGCCGAATAGTCCCCAAGACAGAACGAATAGTCTCTAAGACAGAGCAAATAGAGTCTCCGAGGCAGAACGAATAGTCCCCGAGACCAGAAAACAAAACAGCCGCCGATAGTACTATCGACGGCTGTTTTGTTTTCTTTTGGGAATATCCTTCCTTTATTCGCCTGCCGGTATGCTTACACGGCAGTGCGTATTATCAAGTTGTATATTTACTTCAGCAACGACTTGTGTCCGAATGCAGGCGTAACCAACGCAGGAGCATGTACATTTCCTGCCAGCGTACCCTTGGCTGCTACCTTAGCGGGGGCACCCGTGGTGCTTTCGCTTACGGTAACTTCGTGTGCTTCATATACAACCGTACCATTTACTTTACCATCGAATGGAGCAGCAACGAATACATTCTCTCCCGATTCTATGTAAATATTATAGTTTTCAAAATACGCATAGGGAAGTGTTATATCACCATTGAAAATGGGCAAGACATAACCATTGTTCAACCAAATTCCCGTAATCATATCAATATAACTAGCAATGGTTGTTTGGGTGCTATCACCTGCTATATATCCCCATGACACCTTATCGTACACATTGAAGAAATAGGGAGATTCGTCCGTCGTATGGATATTTACCCCATCGTCCGTATAGGTAAAACTGATAGCGTTCGTAGAGGTACACGATTCCTTTGTCGTGAAAGTCTTTTTAGTCACTTCCGTCAATGCTTTACCTGTCTTTGGATCAAGTTGGTATGCATATACGGTGTACTCAGTATTGGGCAACAATGTGCTATTAGCAGCCAATTTCTGCCCACCTTGGTACAACAAATCTGCGATTGTCAATTCCTCCTGATACCATTTTTGGTAGTATTCAATTACATATTGGAAATAAGCAGAATCGTTAGCAAGTAGGTCTGCATCTGTAGCAAAATAAGCATTAAGTGTATCCGTAGCCAATGCATTCGAGTAGTAATACACTGTGTCATTCGATGGGGTTACCTCTATAATTGCACTCTGCGCATATACAGACGGAATGGTAATATCAAAGGTAACCACTTCAGCCGGAATGGTATCCGGCGTAACAGGCGTATCGTCGCCCGGATTACTAGGCTCGTTTGATTTCGTGTCGCAACTTGTGGCGAACAACGCTACTCCGCTCAACAGAGCGATAGAAGCAAAGAATTTCATCTTTTTCATATCCTTAAATGATTTAGAAGTTAGTAATGTCTATGATTCGCGTTTCGGGCAGCAAAAGTACTACTTAAATTCAATTTATGCAAGAAAAAAAGTGCTTTTTATAGCAAAAAGGTACTTTTTTTGTTGTATGCTATATATTTATGC
>CAVEXR010000024.1:0-33335 GCA_963619585.1 Azospirillum sp. CAG:239 | reverse complement strand
GAAGATACTCCAAGTTTACGATACACCAAAAGACTCTGAAAAATCTCCACCCTGTGGGTAGTATTTTTCATGGCTGCTCTTGTTTGTTCCGTATGTGGACAAAAAAAATCGGCGTATAGGTCAAAAAATCCGTTAGATAGCAAACAAGTCGCTTACTAAGAGAATAATAGTCCTAAAAACTACATTACGATTCTATCGTTCTATTCTTCGGCAATCTGCATCAAATGGGCAACCTGTACAAAATAGTCATTCGACCAAATATCCAATTGGTGACGATTGATGACAAAGGGTTCCACATCGGCTTTCACTTGATCTATGTTAGTGGTTTGTAACTTCTCCAATAATAGTGACATAAACTGTTCCTTTGTCATATCTTCACCATTAAATTGCAGAATACGCTCATGCAGGTGTGACCAACTGAGTTGCACCCCATTGCGCACATACCACTCAAAGTCATACCAATCACGACCCTTGACACGATTCTTCCAATTGCGGAAAACCAATGCGTGCATCTTGCCTGCAAACAGATCCGACAAAGTAAAACAACGCGTCATAAAAGAGTAGGGTTGCATCAATAGTTTCTGCTCGGTATGGAAACGCAATGGCGGATTCACATCCACCTCGATCTTAATTTTCAAACTCTTTTCTGTTTGAAACGATAAATCATATACATCCGTAGTGTCTTTCAAAAAAGCAGACTCCACTTTGCCAAAATTACGCTTGTCTTTCTTTGTGATTTCCACCTTTCTTCCGGCTAATTCAAACTCATTGATCACTACCGGAAAATAAGACTCAAATTGGAAAGCATCGTTTGGTTGCAATAGCGAAAAGTCCATGTCTTCTGAAAAGCGTTGCAGACCATGAAAGATACGCAGACAAGTGCCGCCATAGAACGCTGCTTGTTCAAAAAATCCGGCACGGTATAATCCTGCCAGTGCAATCTGTTGCATCACTTCTTGATGCGCTTTGCGCTCATCACCAGTGTAACGAGCCAACATCTGTTCATATATTGTCATCCCGAAGAATTTTTGCGATATTCAACAAAGCGTTCCTTTTCTTGCTTACTGTAGCAAGGCGTTCAAATACGCCTGCATCCATCTTGTAGAAGGCGTCCATATCCAATCGTAAGTCTTGCTCTAAGTATTCAAGTATTTCTTTTTTGTATCGTAGCCGTACGCCCGCGGTAAGTATCACCAAATCGGCCAACGCTTTCTCCGGTGATGCTATTTGAAAACTCACATCCTTTTCGGTTTGAATGCAGATATCCTGTGGATAATAGTCCATTGGAATATGTCGATAGGAGAAATGCCCAAGCGCATTCTCAAACTCCTTCGATCGTAATGTGCTTACCGATATCACACTCTCTACATGTTCCGGTATAAGCCCATAATATCGCAGAGCAGACTCACACGACACATACGACGGACCATATAGATGATTCGCCACAAGGAAAAGATTGGGTTTGCCATTGGCAGTAATATACAATCCTCTTTTCAATCGAACCAACTCGCCTTTCTGCTCCATGTCAAGTATCTTTTGCATAGGAGCCATAAAACCATTTAGGTACGAAGATAGCACATTAATGGTCATTGGAATTGCCGGAATAGTCATAGTCCCTACGAATTTGTCTGCAAAAGTAGTCAGAATATCTCACATAAACAAGGATATTCTTTGTTTTTGTGTTAAAATATGACTTTTTAGTATGCCTATTGAGTATATTTGTGGTTTGCCACAGAATTAGGCTATCAATTACACCTCTATAAACTTATTGGGGCAGAAGCCATTCGTTAGATATTCCAACCGGTTGAAATAGCCAAATTGGTTAGAAAGTATGTGCGTAGAACCAATCGTGGCTTCTATGTTGCGATGATTTGCTCCTTCGCTCCAACCAAGTATCTGCTATCCAAAATTCCCCAAAAATCACTACAAAGCAATTTATAGAAGTCCCTATAGGGGATGCCGGTTTGTGGTGGTTCGTATAAGATTGACCTACAAAAAAAAACAAAAAGTGCTGTGATTACTCACAGCACTTGGCGGAAAGTGAGGGATTCGAACCCCCGATTCCGGTTTTACTGTGGGCGTTTACGGATTCGAACCGCAGATTGGCTTAAGGCGGTAGGTCACCAAGAGGTATTTTTATCGAATCGCGCGCTCACAATATCAAGATTATCAGATAATTAAACTAATCTACAAACCTTTTCATACACTAAACTTCTGTCAGCCGTTTTGGCTGGTTAATGAATAAATTGGTCTAATTTGCGTTTAATTTTTGGTCAGAAAATGGTCAGATTTTGGTCTAATTTCTTTGCTCAAAAAATGGTCAAAGAGAACTATCCCTTTCGATTTTTATGGAACCCTTGCCAAATCAAAACATCAAGCCATTTTTTCAACCAAGTACTTACATAACACCTTACATAAGTATAAGTGAAAGTTTCCAGGAAATGATACTTTTTCGTGATTCAATTTTTGGGTGAAAGATGGTCGAGTTGGTCAAAACTCATGGCTTTCTCCTCTCGAAATGGATATTCACACCCACCAACATCAATGCCCCAAAAACACGAAAGAACTTTCGCCAAAACTTTCAACTGCAAAGATACGAATGATTCTTGAATTGAGCAAATTTGGTGTTAGAATTTGTGGAAATTCTTTCGCTCTTGTATCCAATGCCTCTTTTGTAGAGAAACTGAATTTATTATTGAGCAGTATACGAAATCGAAAAAGTACACTTTCTGTAAACTGTTTTGCAATCAACATTTCCATATCTGCGAAAAAAGTTGTACCTTTGACCGATTTTTTATACTCCGCGCTATCGGAATAGAACGAACAAATAGCACTAGTACAATGAACAAACAGCAACTCGCCGCGCGTATATGGGCATCGGCAAACAAAATGCGGTCGAAGATAGAGGCAAACGAGTACAAGGACTATATCCTCGGCTTTATCTTCTATAAGTTCCTTTCCGACAAGGAAGTTACTTTCCTCAAAGGCAAGGGCATTACCGAAGCAAAACTCGCCACAGTTACAGAAAACAACCCCAACCATGTCCGTTATATTCAGGACAACCTCGGTTATTTCATTTCCTACGAGAACCTTTTCTCCACTTGGCTTTCGCTCGACAATCGGTTCACGGTTGCCAATGTGCGCGATGCCCTTTCGGCATTCAACCGCCTCATCCATCCGAACCATAAGAAACTCTTCGACAAGATTTTCGATACTTTGCAAACGGGTCTGTCCAAGTTAGGTGCATCCACTGCCGAGCAGAACCAAGCCGTGCGCGACCTTGTGGCACTCATCAAGGACATCCCCACCGATGGTCGTCAAGACTACGATGTTCTGGGCTTTGTCTATGAGTACCTTATCTCTAACTTTGCTGCCAATGCGGGCAAGAAAGCAGGCGAGTTCTATACCCCACACGAGGTGTCGGTCATGATGTCAGACATCATCGCCGAACACTTGAAGCACAACGACGAGATACGCATCTACGACCCTACCAGCGGTAGCGGATCGCTGCTCATCAATATCGGTAAGTCGGTGGCACGCCATATTGCCAACAAGGACAACATCAAGTACTATGCACAGGAACTCAAGCAGAATACCTACAACCTCACCCGTATGAACCTCATCATGCGGGGTATCAATCCGAGCAATATCGAGGCACGCAATGGCGACACGCTCAAGGACGACTGGCCGTATTTCGATGACAGCGACCCGCATGGCACTTACGACCCGCTCTATGTCGATGCCGTCGTCAGCAATCCGCCATATTCGCAGGAGTGGGATCCCACCGACCAAGAGAACGACCCCCGCTATGCCGATTTTGGTCTTGCGCCCAAGGGCGTTGCCGACTATGCGTTCCTGTTGCACGACCTCTACCATGTCAAGCCGGAGGGAATTATGACCATTGTCCTGCCCCACGGCGTGCTCTATCGTACCGGCTCGGAGGCGGAGATACGCACCCATCTCGTGGAGCAGAACCATATCGATGCTATCATCGGCTTGCCCGAGAAGGTGTTCTTCGGTACGGGTATCTCCACTATCGTTATGGTGCTGAAGCGTGCCAAGACCCGCCCGGATACCAATATCCTGTTCGTGGATGCGTCACGGGGCTATGAGAAGCAGGGCAAGAACAACCGCCTGCGCGAATGCGACATCCGCAAAATAGTCGATGTCGTTACCCACCGCACCGAACTGCCCAACTACTCCCGTCTGGTGAGCCGTGAGACCATTCGACAGAATGAGTATAATCTCAATATCTCCCGCTATGTCGATAGCAGCGACCGTGCCGAGCAGTACGACATCTATGCCACCATGTTCGGCGGCATTCCTCTCTGCGAGATAGATGCACTTGGTAAGTTTTGGGAGGTCTTTCCATCGCTTCGGGAGGAGTTATTCGTTTTCAATGCGCAAGGGTATGCACGCCTCAATACCACCTCTCTGCATGATTTTATCCTTACCAATCAGGATGTACAAGACTTCTGCAACGACTATGAGGGAGCCTTTGCCGACTATGCGGACTATCTCGACCAACATCTCGTGCAGCCGATGACCACACTCAATATCCAACAGACCCAAGAGACGCTCATCGAAGACCTTTTCCAACGCATTGCGCCGTTCACCACGCTTGCCGACCCATACCAAGCCTTCCAGTTTTTCTCCAACGATTGGAAACAGATACAGACCGACCTCGAGATTATCCAAACCGAAGGCACACAGGCTTTCCGTGAGATAGAGATCGACGAGGGGACGCACGAGGAGAACGGCAAACTGCTGCCCTTCTCGCTGGTACAGGAGGAGATGTTACCGACTCTTGTGGATGACATCCGCTGCAAGGAACAACGCCTCGCCGCTATTGCCGAGCGTTATACCGAACTGCTGGAGTCGTTCACTCCGGAGGAACTCGACAAACCCATCACCAACGACGACAATACCAAATTTGTCGCTGCCGAGGTGAAGAAAGAGGTCAAACGCATTCTCGACACGGTCGTTACCGACGACATACTGCTCCTGCGTACTTTCCCGAGCAAGAAGAAAGAGAAAGAGAATTTCGTACGGGAACACCCGCTACTGCCATGGAATAAGGTCGAAACGGATAAGAACGGTGGGTATGGGAAAACACAGATCAACCATCTGTTGGCTATCCTACAGGATGAGTATGTGTTTGCCGCTGATACCTACGCAGCCAAGATAAAAGAGGTCAATGCGCTGCTTAACGAGGAGAAACGGCTCAGCGACGAAATCAAAGACTTGCGGGCAGCACTGCTCGAGCGCACACGCGAGTGTATCACCACCGTCAGCACCGACGATGCTACCCACCTGCTCAGCCGCAAATGGACGGCACCGCTTACCGTCTCACTCCTGCGTATGCCCGACGAGGTGATTCAAGACCTTACCGACCGTGTGCAGCACCTCGCCGACAAGTATGCTACCACCTATCAGGACATTGCACAGCGTATCTCCTCGGCAGAGAGCCGACTCTACGACCTTATCGGCGAACTGCAAGCCGACCCCGCCGACACACTCGGACTCGACCAATTCCGTCAAACCCTCAAACACTAACCCGCCATGAACAAAAATACTCCGCAAATACGATTTAGAGGATTTGAAGAAGAATGGGAAGAAAAAACTCTTTCCAATATTGCACAAGTGGAGAGAGGTGAAAGAGTAACAAAGAAAGAATTGGATAAATCAAATTCAGTATATCCCGTCATTAGCGGCGGAATAGAACAATTAGGAATGCTGGACAAATATAATAGAGAAGCAAATACAATAACTATAGCGCAGTATGGTACGGCAGGCTATGTTGCAATGCGAAGGCAAAAGTTTTGGGCGAATGATGTATGTTATTCCGTATTCCCAAATTACACTGATAATGAGTTTTTATTCAATGAATTACTAAATCAGCAAGACTATATTTATTCTCAAAGATTAAATGCAATTCCTGCTCATTTGCCTGCTGATAAACTTTTGAAAGTTCCATGTTTCATTCCCTCTCTCCCTGAGCAGCAGAAGATAGGCGAGTTCTTTAAGACACTGGACGAACTCATCGCAGCCAAGCAGGACGAACTGACGAAACTGCAGCAACTGAAAGCCGCCCTTCTCGAACAGATGTTCCCCTGCGAAGAGGGTAGTAAAACAACCGACGGGGGGGGTACTTCGCAAGTAATCGACACACTCAATCTGCTCCACGCGCTCAACCCCACTGCCTCAAACCCCACGACCCCAAGCCTCACTGCTCAAAGCCTCACCATTTCCCATACCCCCAACACCCCACGCATACGATTCAAAGGCTTTACCGACGAATGGGAAAAGAAAACGATAGACGAATTATTCATACTGCGCAATGGCTATACACCATCGAAAGCGAATCCGGAATACTGGACGAATGGGACAATCCCTTGGTTTAGAATGGACGATATAAGAGAACAAGGACATATTTTGAAAGACGCATCGCAACATATTACGCCACAAGCCGTCAAGGGCTCTGGACTATTTCCTGCTGGATGTATCATTATGTCCACCACGGCAACAATAGGAGAGCACGCTCTCCTAATTGCTGATTCGCTTGCGAATCAGCGATTTACGGTTTTTCAAACCGTAAATCGCTGGAAAACAATAGATATGATGTTCTTCTATCACTACTGCTTCATTCTAGGGGAATGGTGTAGACGCAATGTAAATGTTGGTGGTCTTAACGCAGTCAATATTTCCGATTTGCGACAGCATAAGATTCCATTCCCATCTATGGCTGAACAGAAACTGATTGCAGGGGTTATGACAGCGCAAGAAGAAAAGATAAAAGCCGCCAAACAACAGATACAAAAACTCCAAACCATCAAGCAAGCCATGCTGCAGAAGATGTTTGTCGCATAACACCCGCCAAACCGAAACCATTAACGAACAACCACCCATAAGAAACAAAACCTTTCAAAACAAAGTCATGTTCAACAACGAGCAACTATTCGAAGACGCACTCTGCGAAATGCTATCGCATAAAGGCTGGGAACGCCAAACCATCAACCACCCCACAGAGCAAGACCTCCTGCGCAATTGGGCGGATATCCTGTTCCAGAACAACAACTGCATCGACCGGCTCAACGACTGCCCACTCACCGACGGCGAGATGCAGCAACTGCTCGAGCATATACAAGAACTGCGCACGCCCCAACAGTTGAACGGCTTTATCAACGGCAAGACGACAAGTATCCGACGCGACAATCCCGACGATACTCTCCACTACGGCAAGGAGATAGCACTCAAGATTTTCGATCCCCACGAGATAGCCGCAGGGCAGAGCCGCTACCAGATAGTGCGGCAACCGCATTTTGCTGCTCCCTCGCATATATTCCCCCAACGCCGTGGCGATATTCTGCTCCTTATCAACGGCATGCCCGTCATACATATCGAACTCAAGAAATCGGGTATTCCCGTTTCCCAAGCCACCAACCAGATAGAGAAATACAGCCGTGAGGGCATATTCCGTGGCTTGTTCCGACTCATACAGGTCTTTGTTGCCATGACCCCCGAGGAGACACTCTATTTCGCCAACCCGGGCGAGGACGGGCGATTCAACAAAGATTTCTTTTTCCATTGGGCGGATTTCAACAACCAGCCCATGAACGACTGGCAGGATATCGTCACACACCTGCTTTCTATCCCTATGGCGCACCAACTCATCGGCTACTACACCATTGCCGACCGTGCTGACGGTATTCTGAAGGTGCTGCGTTCCTACCAGTACAACGCTGTGCGCTGCATCTGCGACAAGGTGGCCATGCACCGCGATTGGCACGATACCGACCACCAACTCGGTGGCTACATCTGGCATACAACAGGCTCGGGAAAGACGATGTCCAGTTTCAAAGCCGCACAACTCATAGCCGACAGTGGCAACGCCAAAAAGGTGGTCTTTGTCATCGACCGTATCGAACTCGGCACACAGTCGGCAGGCGAATACCGCAACTTCTCCGAATTGGATGACGATATTCAGGAGACCGAAGATACACAGGCACTCATCACCAAACTCCTATCCGATGAGACCAAAGACAAACTCATCGTATCCAGTATTCAAAAACTCGGTATCATTGCCGAAGGAGGCGAGAAGATACGTCCCATTGACATTGAGAAGATCAACCGCAAGAGCATCGTCTTCATCGTCGATGAGTGCCATCGCTCCACTTTCGGTGATACTTTCCAAGCCATCAAACGCACATTCCCGACTGCATTGTTCTTTGGCTTCACGGGTACGCCTATCCTGCACGCCAAAACAGCCAACAACGCCACCACCGACGATATTTTCGGCGACGAACTCCACCGCTACAGTATCGCCGACGGCATACGCGACAAGAATGTACTCGGCTTCGACCCTTGCAAAGTGCTGACTTATCGCGACCGAGACATCCGTGAGCAGGTCGCCCGTCAGGAGTTGGGTATCGGTGATGCCGATCTCCAAACTATCTACGAAGACGATACCGAGCAGGGCGATACCCGTCGGCAACTGCTCAATTGCTACCTCAATACCATGCCTATGGCAGGTGTGCGAAACAGCGACGGCAGCCTCACGGAGGGGATCGAAGACCATATTCCCTCCTCGCAGTACCGCACCGACGAACATTGTATGGCAGTGGTAGAGGACATCACGGAAACCCTTCGGCAAAAGTGCCAAGGCGGCAAGTTCCATGCAATCTTCACCACCACCAGCATACCGCAAGCCTTACGCTACTATCGTCTCTTCAAGCAGCAAGCACCGCAACTGAAAGTTACGGCTCTGTTCGACCCATCGCTCGACAACGACAACCCCGACAAAGTGCTCTACAAAGAGGACGGACTCGCCGAGATAATAGAGGATTACAACGCACGCTATCACCAGTCGTTCACTATACCTACATACCCGAAATTCAAAAAAGACCTCTCAAATCGACTTGCCCACAAGAAGCCCTATATCAATCTCAAACCCGACCAATGTATCGACCTGCTCATCGTAGTAAGCCAGATGTTGACCGGCTTCGACAGCAAGTGGATAAACACCCTCTATGTCGATAAGATGCTGGAGTCGTCCGACTTGATACAGGCATTCAGCCGCACCAACCGCCTATTTGGCTTTGAGAAGCCTTTTGGCACGATCAAGTATTACCAACGCCCCCATACTATGGAGCGTAATATCAGGGAAGCCATCGACGAGTATTCAGGCAATCGTCCGTTCGGCTTGTTTGTCAGCAAACTCGATGTCAATATCCGAGAGATGAACCTCACCTTTGAGAAGATGCGTCTGCTCTTCGAAAAGGAGGAGATACCCAATTTCTCCCGCTTGCCGGAAGCGGTTGCAGTAAGGGGACAATTCGCCAAACTTTTCCGTGAATACAACCGCTCGCTCGAGTCCGCTAAGGTGCAGGGCTTCTATTGGGGGAAGACCGATTATGTCACCCCGGAGGGCGTGGAGATAAGTCTCTCGCACAACGAACTGCAATACAACACCCTTCTTCAGCGTTATAAAGAGTTGTTCGGAGGCAACGGAGGGGGCGGCACACAGGGCGACGACCTGCCCTACGAGATTGACTCCCACCTCACGGAGATAGACACGGGCAAGATAGACAACGACTACATGAACCACAATTTCGAGCGGTATCTGCGTGCGCTTGAGCAACCCAATGTGTCGCCCGAAGAACTCAAGTCCCTGCTCGACGACCTTTCTTCCTCCTTTGCTTCGCTGCCGCAAGAGCAGCAGGAGTTTGCCGAGATATTCCTGCACGATGTGCAGAGCGGTAATATCACGCTCGTGAGTGGAAAGACTTGTCGCGATTATATCACAGACTATATGACCACCGTCAGAGAGCAGCGTATCAATCATTTTGCCGAGGCATTCGGTCTCGATCGTGATTTGTTGCACGACATGATGGCACGCCATATCACCGAGCAGAACATCGACGAGTTCGGCAGGTTGACCAAACTGCAAGACACGATAGACAACGACAAGGCGCACGATTATTTTCTGTCGAAGACGGGCAAAGACCTCGATTGTTTCGAGGTCAATGTCGAAGCAGGCAGCCTACTGCGCCGCTTCATCCTCCGCAACGGCTTCGACATTTAATGCCGCACACAGTTTTTCGAGCGCATTGTACATCCTTGACCTAAATAGATTGTAGTTTTTTACACAATATGCCCTATACCATCATTCTTCTTTTTCTATTTGCGCTCTGCATCCTATTCTTATGGAGAGGAGTGCCTTATGCAGAGCGGCGTGGGGCTCGGGCTGAGAAGAAAGTGGCGCGAATGTTGCAAAGGTTGCCTTCCGATGAGTATATTGTACTCAACGACCTTATGCTCCCTACTCACTACGGCACTACGCAAATAGACCATACGGTGCTTTCCACTTACGGTGTATATGTTATCGAAACGAAGAACTACAGCGGCAGGATAACCGGCAACGAGAAATCCGAGCAATGGGAGCAGAATATCTACGGTTATCGCTACAAAACTGGGAATGCGCTCCGCCAGAATAAGGCACACATTGCGGCGGTTCGTTATCACGGACACATTGGAAAGCAAGTCCCCGTGTACAATATCGTCGTCTTTTTCCATACGGCTGATATTACGATATACCACGAAGAGGGGGAGGTCATTTATCTCAATGAATTGCTGCAAACCATACATCACTTGCATGCGTCCGAACCTATGCTGACAATGGAGAAAATATCCTATATAGCCGATTGCCTGCGTCAACAAAACATCGCCGACAAAGAGCAACGCAAACATCACAACCAAGCCGTCCGTGCCAATAAGTACGAGCGGCAAGATAAGATAGAACATGGCATTTGCCCTCGTTGTGGCGGGCAGTTAGTCCGGCGAAACGGCAAATACAGCGAGTTCTATGGTTGTTCCAACTATCCCAAATGTGATTTCACGGTCAAATCCCTTCGCACGGATTACGACGACCTCAACGCTTGTCATTATTAAGAATTTATTCGCAATACCCTCCCTATGCCCCACCTAACCGACCTCACCCAATCCGCCGAAGCCGCCGAACTCGC
Source organism: Azospirillum sp. CAG:239 (assembly GCA_963619585.1). GTDB lineage: Bacteria > Bacteroidota > Bacteroidia > Bacteroidales > Paludibacteraceae > Colicola. Next base: position 22,311 of record CAVEXR010000024.1, on the reverse strand, counting down.
CCTCGAGTTTGCCGAATCCATCCATGCAGGTTTCCCCTCGCCGGCGGCTGACCATACGGGCGAGCGTATCAACCTCACCCGCTGCCTCACGCCCAACCCCGAAACCACTTTCTATGCTCATGTCGATGGCGACTCTATGCGCGACGCGGGCATCCTCGACGGCGACCTTATCGTCGTCGACCGCAGCCTTGAGCCAAAGAACGGCGATTTCATTGTGGCGTATATCGACGGCGAATACACGGTCAAAGAGTTCCAACTCGACCCATCGGGTGCGTGTGCATGGCTCATACCGCACAATCCCGCTTTCCCAAAGATACAGGTTACCGCCGACAACAATTTCTCCGTTTGGGGTGTTGTCACCTACGCCATCCACAAAACCCGCCGATAGTGTTCGCCCTCGCCGATTGCAATAATTTCTTTGTGTCCTGCGAGCGGGTCTTCCGTCCCGATTTGGAGGGCAAGCCGGTGGTTGTCCTCTCGGGCAACGACGGTTGTGTCGTTTCCCGTTCCAACGAAGCCAAAGCCCTCGGCATCCCTATGGGCGCACCGCTCTATCAGATCCGCCCGTTGGTCGAGCAGCACGGCGTGGTCTGCTTCTCTTCCAATTTCTCGCTCTATGGCGACCTCTCCGACCGCGTGATGTCCATCCTCCGCCGCCATACCACTCGTTTCGAGCAGTATTCTATCGACGAGTGTTTCCTCAATCTCGACACGATCCCGCCCGCCGAGCAGAAAGCCTACTGCGAACGCCTCGTGCGCTATATTCGTCAGGGGGTGGGTATTCCTATCTCTATCGGTATCGCCCCCTCGAAGACGCTTGCCAAGGTGGCGAGCAAGTACGCCAAGAAATACCCGGGCTACCATGGTGTTTGTGAGATACGCACCGAAGAGCAACGCCGGAAAGCCCTCTCGTCTTTCGAGGTCGGCGATGTGTGGGGCATAGGTCGGCGTGCCAAAGCCAAACTCGAGCAGCGGGGTGTCTTGACCGCCCTGCAGTTCGCCGAGATGTCCCCCTCGTTGGTGCAGTCGTTGTTGCATAAGCCGGGCTTGCTCACATGGCAGGAGTTGCATGGCGACGATGTCATCGACATCACCGAGTTGCCGCAGAAGCAGTCCATCACCACTTCCCGCACCTTTGCTACAGCCATTACCGACCGCCGACTTTTGGAGGAGCAGATAGCGGATTTCACCGCCCGTTGCGCCCGTCAGTTGCGTGCGCAGAACACGGTGGCGGGGCAGGTCTATGTCTATGCCCACACTTCTGTCTTCCGTACCGACATCGAGCAGCACTACCTCTCCGAACTCGTTACTTTGCCTGTTCCCACCGCCAACACGCAAGAATTGTTACAGTATGCGTTGGCGGCTTTCCGCCGTTCCTATCGGCAGGGTGTGTTGTATAAGAAAGCGGGCGTAGTTCTTATGCGTATCATGCCCGCCACGGCAGTCGTGCCCGACCTATTCGATACGCACGACCGCGAGAAAGACCAACGCTTGCAGCAAGCCCTCGACCATCTCTCCGACCGCCTCGGCAAGCGCACGATCCTCTTTGGTTCCCAACTCCCCGCCCAACCTACAACCATCAAAGCGACAACTGCCCAAAGCACAAACACACCCCACACAACCAATACAAATACCCCAACCACCACCACGCCCTCTATCTACAAAGCCGAGCATCGCAGTCCGCTCTATACCACCGACCTGCGCGACATCATCACCGTCAAAGCCAAGTAATGAGTAATGTGTAATTTTTAATGTGTCATGTGCAAAGTGTCATTTTTTAAGATTTTCCCCTCCCGTACCCTCCTTACCAACTCCGAAGGAACTCCGATGGAACTCCGAACCAACTCCCTACCTCCCGGAATGTTCTATTTTTAAGATTCCACCCCTCTCTCCACTGCACTCAACACTAAACTCTAAACGCTTAACTATAAACTGCACTCAACGCTCAACACTCAACACTCAACGAATAAAAACACTCCACTGCACTCAACACTCAACCCTCAACTCTAAACTAAGAAAACCCCAACATTTTTTGCGAAAAAAGTAGCGAAAAAAGTGCCATACTATGTAAGAGCGGAAAAGCAAAAAATGAGATAAAAAGACGCCCAAAAGAACCGAAAACCCACCCAAAAGTCGAGAAAAATGCCCAAAATGCAGGTCAGAAAAGTGCATAACGAAGAAAAAATGCATTTTTCTGACCTTTTCTTGTGTGGCTTGGCAAAAATGTATTAACTTTACTAGTACAATGGTGAAGGAAACAAAAGAACTTGCACAAGGACTTTCGCAAAGACTAACCCAATAGTCAAAGCGTACTCAAAAGCGATCGTGTTACGGGTCAGATACGGGTCACCTACGGGTCACCTACGGGTCACCTCTTAAGTTGAGCGTTGAGAGTTTAGTGTTTAGCGCAGTTTAGAGTTGATAGTTTTGAGAGAAGTTGAGCGTTTAGAGTTTAGTGTTGAGTGCAGTTAAGTGTTTATAGTTAAGAGTTTAGAGTTTTGCACAGCCTACTTATAACTTACCACTCTCCACTGCCCTCAACTCTCAACACTCAACACTAAACTAAAGAAACTGCCTTCAACTCTCAACACTAAACACTAAACTAAGAAACAATCCCCAGTGTACACAATAATGACAAAAACATTTTTTGCCGAGCATTGTCGTATATGGGAGTCGTCGATGGGAGGCTGCAACAGTTTTACACTCCCGCTCATCTTTTTCAATCACATCAACATGGAAAAAGAAAACAAGTCCTTCAAGCAATTCATGCTTGATCTCGACCCGGAAGTGCGCACTCGGGTCTTCCAGCAAGTCGTCAAACAATGTCATGTCACCCCCGCCTGCGTTCGTATGTGGGAGCGCGAAGACTCTTCGCCGCAGGATTGGCGCATACGGGTCATCAACCTCATCGCCAAACGCTACGGCTGCAGGATCACTTTTGCGCCCATCAAACGCCGCCAGCACCTCAGCGGCTTCGACCCAATCGCCCTGACCGATGAACAAGAAACCCTTACCGACGAGCAAACACAAGGAGGCGCCCTATGACCCTGAAAGAGAAAATCCTGCAAGCCACTGATTACGGCAAGGACATCATCGTGCGCCTCTATCCGGAGAGTGCCGAGTGCTTTGGCACCAACCGCAAGTTCCGCATTCGGGACGAGAAGACCGCCTCTACCTCGCTCAAACTCGTCGAGAGCAAAAGCGGCACCACCTATTGGGCGGTCAATGATTGGGGCAGTGGCACGCCCAAAGGGCTGAACGCCATCGACCTCTATGCGCAGTTCTACAACCTCTCTTTCCCCCACGCCTGCCAACTGCTCGCCAACGAGTTGGGTATCGACACTTCGTTGCAGAAAGAGGTCAATCGCCCCACGATCGAGCAGCGTGTCCGCCGCACCGACGAGACGCCCGGTGTCTTCCATTATCTGCAAAAGGACTTCACCGACGACGAACTCTTCATCATGGGTCCTTTTGTCAGCAAGCAGGTCATGGAGCGCTTCGGGTGGATGTCGCTGCGTGAGTACGACATTGTCAAAGAGGACAAGGCGACGGAGATACACGCCAACGACAATTATCCTATCTTTGCCCGCGACTGTGGCGACTTCTACAAGATCTACAAGCCCTATGAGTTCGACAAGCAGTACCGCTTTGTCTATATGCCCAAGTATCGGGACAGCAGCATCCATACCAAAGACTTCATCAACGGCTTGCGTGAGATCGACCTTGCTCTCAACGAACTGCGCAACCCTGCCGCCAACGATCCGGACAATCCCGATGCCGTTCCTGCTGCCCACACCGACAAACGCCTGCCCGCCATCTTCATCTGTTCGGGTGAGCGGGACGCTATGAACATCGCCGGCATGGGCTATCATCCTGTGTGGTTCAATTCCGAGACCGCCACTATTACCTACGAGCAGTACCTCTTGCTCAAGAGCAAGGCGTATACGCTCTACAACATCCCCGACATCGACGAGACGGGCATCCGTCAGGGCGAACACCTCGCTTTGCAGTACATCGACATCCGCACGGTGGAGTTGCCGCAGTGGTTGCGTGAGCGACGCGACAATCGGGGCAGACCCCGCAAAGACTTGCGCGACTTTGTCGAATTGCAACCTCGCAACGATGCCAAGCGTGACTTCGACCATCTTGTCGCAGCCTCGCTCTCTGCCTGTTTTTGGGAGACGCAGCGTATCGGCAAGCGGGAGGTCATCAACATTCGTGTCACCTCGTTGCTCTACTACCTGCGTCTGTCCGGCTTTCGCCGTTGGCAAGACCCCTATTCGCAGCGGTGGTTCTATGTACGGATACGGGGATTGCGGGTCACCAAGTGCGAACTGAACGACATCCGAGATTTTGTGCGTATGGAGATCAAGCGTCGCCACCTGCCCACCGAGGTGCTTGAGTCGTTCATCCTGAGCGGTAAGACCACCAAGACCGTCTTCGACAATCTCGAGAGCATCTCGCTCGAGTTCCGGGACTATGGCGAGGCGAAGATCCTGCATTTCCGCAACGGCGACTTTCGTGTGGACAAAAACACCTTCTCTCAACTATCAACTCTCAACTCAAAAACTGCACTCAACACTCAACACTCAACACTCAACTTCTCTAATCCCTCAACTCTCAACACTCAACTCAACCCACTTACTATTGGGACAACAAGATCATCCCGCACACTATCTCTCGTCTGCCCTCGTGCTACGACTACGACCCTGCTACGGGCAAGGTGCGTTTCCTCTCGCACCCCTCTAAGGTCTATCGCTATCTGACCAATACCTGCCGTATCCATTGGCGGGAGGAGTACGAGGAGCGCGCCACGGGCAATCCGATCGACGACGGCGTGTATCGGGAGAAGTATAAGTTCTCGCTCTATGGCGACCGCCTGACCCCCGACCAGCAGGACGAGCAGGTGCGTCACTTGCTCAATAAGATGTATGTCTATGGCTACTTGCTCTATGGCAAGAAGACCGACAGCCACACCTTTGCCGTTTGGGCGATGGAGAACCAAGACATGGATGTGAACTATTGTTCCGGTGGTTCGGGCAAGACGCTCTTCTATCGTTGTTTGGAGAAGACCGGATTCTTGAAGATTCTCAACCTCGATGGTCGCAACCCGATGTTGTTCAACAACAACCACTACATGGAGCGGGTTGATTATGATACCGACATCATCCATTTCGAGGACACCAATTTCGATTTCAAGTTCCAAGCCGTCTATGGCATCATCGACAGTGGCGTCACGGTCAATCGCAAGAACGAGGGGTCGTTTGTCATTCCTTATCAGGCGGCACCCAATTTAGTGATGTGTTCCAACTATGCACCGCCCGACAACAATCCGTCCACGCGTCGCCGTATCATCCCCGTCATCTTTTCCGACTACTACCACTACCGAGTGGACAATGCCTACCGGGAGACACGGCAGGTGAAAGACGACTTTGGTATGGATCTTTTCAATCAAGCCTATTCGGAGGAGGACTACAACGCCGATTGTAATTTTATGATCGATTGTTTGCAGTGGTTTCTCACGATGAAGAGCGAGAACAAGGTCTGTCAGCCTCCGTTGGTCAATTTCGAGAAGCGTATCCACCACCAACTCATTGGCGATGTGTTGCTTGAGTTCTTCGACGACTATTTCATTGATCAGGGCAACACCGACCGTCTTATTCCTAAGTTCGAGGTCTATAATGCGCTGAAGCGTTGGTCAGATGGTCGCAATAGTAGTATGACGATGAATCGTTTCAAGAAGACGCTGATAGAGTATTGCAAGTATCGCAATTTCGAATTCAATCCATCCTCGTTGTGTACACCGGGTGACACTCGTATCTTACGCTGTCGCAGTGATGGCGACCGCAAGATCACCTTAGAGTACATCTGTGTCCATATCCCCGGAAACACTATTCAATCTGACATTTCTTAATGAATTCTGTTCCGGTTCAATCGTAAAGCAAGGAGAGCAATCTCCTTGTTTTTTTGTTTTTACAAGGATAGAGGTTTGTACAGCCTACTTATAACTCACAACTCTCAACTGCCCTCAACTCTCAACACTCAACGCTCAACTTCTATCAACACTCAACTGCACGCACACTCAACTTCACTCAACACTAAACTCTAAACACTAAACTAATAATATAAACTGTAATCTTGTAATATGAAGATAATAATAAGATATAACTATCTAATAATAGGTAAGTTAGCCCGATTACAAAACGATTACAAAACGATTACAAGTTTACAACTCTATCCAAGTATTTTCTCTCCAATCGTATAATCACAAAACAATGATGTACTTTCGTATCACAATCCGTAAAACAACATAATTCAATTCAAAAATGGAAACTAAAACCCTAGCATTTGATGTTCGTGACATCGAACAGTTCAAGGAGTTTTTCCCTGACTTCAAGTCGGGAAAGATGTCAGGACGCGAATTGGGTAGCCGATTGCTTGAACTGCTTCATAATCAGGCTACAAGCCCTGCAACCTCATCTATCCAAGTCAATGAGGACGACTTCAAGCAGTTGCAGCACGATTTTCAAGACCTTCAAGACCACTGCAACCACCTTGAAGCACAACTTGCAGCACAACTTGCAGAAACACCTGCAACCCCCGAAAACACGGACTTGCAGCACTTGCAGCAGCACTTGCAACAAGAACTTCAAGACGCTATCAACGAGAAAGACGAACTTCAAGCACAGTTGCAGAACTTGCAGGCTGAGAATCAGCAACTTGCAGAACTGCAAGCAACCACTGCAAGCACGCTTGAAGCCCGGTTGCAGGAACTGCAAGCCCAAAATGCAGCCCTTGAAGCACGCTGCAAGGACTTGAAGATGCAGTTGAAGGAGGCTGCAAGTCATCAAGATGCCTACGCCTTCACGCCCTACTTCAAGCAGTTGATTGCAGTGGTTGCAGACAAGATCAACGCCCTGTCCGGAACCCGTTATTCCCAAACGGATGTCATCATGCAAACCGTCTTTGCAACCTACTTCAACAGTCACACCTCTATTCGCTACACCTATCCTGTCAGCAAGGCAGAGTTGTTGGCTTTGGCACAACAGTTCTATCCTGATGTAACCAACGAAGAAGACCTGTTCCGGTTAATGATTTACCGAGTAAAAGAATAACTATGACCACAAAAGAACAACTATTGATGGCTGCCATCAAGCCACTGCTGCCGCAAATCAAGCAGCAACTCACACCGGCACTGCAGATGTTTGTTGAAGCGCATTTCAAGGACATTGAGGCGAACAAATCCATTGCCGACACCCAACCTATCATGCTTATCTGCAAGGACGCACAAGACAACATCTATCTCTGCGATGCGCTCTTGCGAGGCGTTGAGATAGTCGGTATTCAGCGTAAGGTGTCGCTCGATGGCTTGACCAACCAAATCATTGCTAACCTAACCGATCTCTGATATGAACGACAACGCCCCAACCGAAATCCTCGACGACATCCCGACAGGCTCTTTCGAGGACTTTATGCAGACCGCACCCGAGCCAAACGATATACCTATCGACGATGAAACCCAAGAGGAACTCATCAACGAAATCAACCAGCCCAAAGACCCTATGGGTATCACCGCCGAACCCGACGACGACTCTTTGCAAGCCAAAGACCTGTTGGACGACGAGGCATTCCGTTTCTCCGGCGAGATGCTGTCCTTTGGTATCGATGTGGGTGCTGCCTATCTCTTGGCATGGCTTGCACACCAACCCTTAGAGACCTATCGCCTGCCGCCCAAAGACCTGAAAAAATTGGAGAAAGTAATCGCCCAATGCACACGCGACACCAAACTCATGTTATCGCCATGGCAAGGACTCTTTGTAGTGTTGCTTGCTATCTATGGTATGAAAGTCCCGCAAGTCCTGCAAGCACGCAGAGAGTGGGAAGAACAACAACGCCACCCCAATGACTATGATCGAGAAGATACGCACCTTCCTGTTCGGGACAAATCCAATCCCGCTGCCAACCCTACAACCGACGCTGACGAGCCAACAACTGCTGCAGCAGCAGGTTCTGCGGGAGCAGGTGATGCAACGAACGCCGAGCCAACCGACACGAACCAGTAAACTCATTGTCGTGTTGGGTGCCAATGGTACAGGCAAGACCACCTTTGTCAAACAGATATGCGCTGCCACACGCCAGCGCATTCTCATCATCACGCCCGACGACACCGAATACAACGAGATCGACGCCTACGGCAATCCGCTCTATCCGCTCAACGAACTGCGGACAAAAGACGACTTTCTGTTCGGTGGTGTGTGCCGTCATATCTTCGACCCGCAATGGACAATGCGCGTGCTGCACAACTTCAAGTGCGGCATCATCGTCTTCGACGACTGCCGTGCCTATTTCCCGGCTCGCACCGAACAGGTCATTCACGAACTGATGATTCGTCGTCGCCAACGAGAGGTCGATATGATTGCCGTCGGACACGGCTTTACCGAAGTACCGCCGAAGTTCTTCACTTTTGCCACCGACTATGTGCTGTTCCGCACAGAGGATAGTATCGACACCCGCAAGCCCTATATCCGTTCTTTCGAGAAGGTAAAGGCTATGCAAGCCATAGTCAACGCCAAGTCCCAACAAAACCCCTACTACCACCAACGCCTAAAACAATAGGGGGACTTCTATCCATTACTTTGTAGTGATATTTGGAATTTATTACCAAACGGGGAATTTATGGAAATCCCCAATAACCTAAACGCCCAATGAAATCCATGTTAAAATCCGAGTTAGCCCGTGCTGCAGGCGTGAGCAATCGCACTTTCAGCCGTTGGTTCAACCGAATGATTCCAGCCATAGAGAAAGACTTGAACTTATCTATCAGCCCCCACTGCAAACTCATCCCGCCCAATGTCGTCAAATGGGTATGCGACAAGTATTGCATCGATGTACCATAACACATACCCAAAAGAATGCATGCGTTTCTTCTGCAATATTTGTGTATGTGAAGATAAATTCGTAATTTTGCACAAATTTTCTACCGTGTGAATTTGTGCAAAATGAGTGAATATGAAGAATGGAAAGCAGATAGAAACATACTTGATGCAGTCGCTTCAATTGGCCATCCACTTGTCGCGTCCGTCTAAAGAGCAGGTCGAAAAACTCCCATTGATTGTCGCCGATGCGTTTGATTTGATGGTTGCAGATATGTACGGACAGCAGGTAATGTTTGTGCAGGATAAAACGGGGCAGTATGGTCCGGTGCAACTGCGTAAAATGGCAGCCCTTATTACGGAGAAGACAGGCTTACGCTGCATTTATGTTTTTGATACCGTCACTAGTTATAATCAATCGCGCCTGATAGAACAAGGAGTGAACTTTATCATTCCGGGCAAATTGATGTTCCTGCCTGAACTACTGATAGACATTCGCCCTATGCGTAAAAGTTTTGATTTAGAGTGCAAAATGCCGGCCACTGCTCAGGTGATAGTATTATACCATCTCGAGTGCCAATCCATTGTCAATAGGACAATAGCAAGTATATCCGATGTGTTAGGTGTTTCGTATGCCACTTGCAATAAGGCACTGACATGGCTTCGTGGGCACGACTTGACATCCGAGACAAAGGTCGGCAAGCAGAAATATATCTCTTTGGATATGGATAAGTGGGCTGTGTGGAACAAGGCACTGCCCTATATGTATACACCTGTAGAGCGTGTTCTCTATCACGATAGTGAGGTGCACTATTTGAGTGGCTATAATGCGCTTGCACATTATTCCCATTTGGCACATACTGAAGAAAAGGTATGCGAATGGGATGCTCCTGCGCTCCCGTGCTTTACCAAAGAAGAAAACGAAGTTAAAATAGAAATATGGCGTTATAGTCCGGAGGTGCTAAGCAATACCGGTGTAGTAGATCCTCTTTCCCTCTATTTGATATTAAAGGACGATGAGGATGAACGCATTAGTATGGAACTCGATTATATGTTACATCAAGTATTAGACAAATAATGGACGGATTGAGTAAATTTAAGGAGTATTTTGCAGCCTATTCCGATAACTATGTTGTTATTGGTGGGGTAGCCTGTGGTCTATATGCGGATATGTTCGCACAAAATCCCCGTGTCACGCACGATATAGATACGGTATTGGTAGTAGAGGCATTGACGCATGATTTTGTGGTGCAGTTTTGGCAGTTCGTTAAGGATGCCGGCTATAAAGCCCAAGAAACCAGTACAGGTAAACATGAGCATTTCCGTTTTCGTTTTCCTTCTTCCGAAGATTTCCCTGAGCAGATTGAGTTGTTCTCTCGTGACATTGGTTTGCTCACGGCTCCCGAAGATGCGCGCTTAACCCCCATTCCTATGGATGAAGATTTGTCAAGTCTATCCGCTATCCTGATGAATGATGCGTATTACCACTATACTATTGCTCATAGCGAATTGGTCGATGGCGTGCATGTGGCAAAGCCGGAAAGCCTTATTTGCCTCAAATGTCGTGCGTATGTCGATTTGGCAAATCGTCGTGCAGAAGGTGAATCAATAGATAGCCGCAAGGTCAATAAGCATAAGCGTGATGTCTTTCGCTTAGTTACGATGTTGGCTGCAAACCAGAGTTTTGCTATTCCTCATGATCTTTACCGAGATATCCTTGTTTTTGCAGAGAAGGTTCGCTTAGACATGCCCAATACAGATATGTTGAAGGCCATCGGCATCCATAGCGCTACTGCCGAAGAGGTACTACAACGCCTTCTCAATGCCTTTGCGGAAGAATAATGCCTAGTGCCTTTACATATCCCGATGCCATTTCAGTAGTCATCTGTGGTGATATTCATGGCGAGTTTGAAAAACTCGTTTATTTGATGTGTACGCAATACGATATGCACGATACGCTTGTTGTCGTAGCGGGAGATTGTGGCTTCGGTTTCTATACCGAGAGTTACTATGAGCAAGTGTATCAGCGGATTCAGAAACGCCTCTCTGCTCACAACTGTTGGATTGCGATGATACGCGGCAATCACGACGATCCCTCGTATTTTGCCGAGCAGAAGATACACCACAAACGATTTTATACCATTCCGGATTACTCCATTATCCAGGTCTGCGACCATCGTATTTTGTGCGTGGGTGGAGCAACCAGTATAGACCGGAGTTTCCGTCTTGCAGAAATGCGTCGCCGCCCCGATAGACCCTCCTATTGGCAGGAAGAATCAGTGCGCTACGATGCTGCTGCATTCGATGAGATTAAAGCGGCAGGAGTGCAAATAGATACTGTAGTTACGCATACAGCACCTTCGTTTTGTGAATTGCAATCTAAGAACGGACTTGCCTCATGGGCAGCGAATGACCCCGATTTATTGCGCGATTGTGAGAATGAACGCAAGCAGATGGATTTGTTATTTTCACATCTTGAACGAGATAGACATCCTGTGACGCATTGGTTTTATGGTCATTTCCACCAATCTTGGCATAATGAAATCAACGGAATACTATTCAAGATGCTTGATTGTATGGAAATGTATGAACTGAGAACCCCGCCATTCCCCGCCAAATCTCGGCATATATAGCCACAACCTGCCACAAATAGACACTACCATTTCCCATCGTACTATCTTTGCAGTCGATTTTGAGACACACCTCAAGATTGACTGCTTTTTTTGTGACTATACTTGCGCAAAATAAGCCAATACGAAACCCATAATAATACGAAACTATGTTAGACTTCTTTCAAAAAGGCGGAATGACGAAATGGATTATTGCTATCGGCATCATTGCGGTAGTGATCTATGTCATTTATCGGCACAAGAATAACAAAGAATAAAACAAAAATAATCACAGTGAGTACGAAATCGGAAACGAAGTGAGTAGAGAGAGGAACAGGAATGACCTATATTTTTCGAAAGCGGATACAAAGAAGAAAGTAGTCAGGGCAACGCTTTTGCTCGTTTGTGCTGATGACACGATGTGTGTTGATCGGCACAGGGAAACGGGTAGAAGCGGTAACAGGAAAATTACTAATCAAAAATACAACAAACATGCTAAACAAAGTATCAACCGTGAGCATATTGCTCCTCATCGTCATTGCACTGATCGTATTGTTCGGTGTACGAAATGGCATGAAAAGTAGTGAAACCACTACTAAAACAACCCAAACAAACACTTCAGAAAGTAAAGAGACATCTGCTTTCAAAGGGAAGCGTTAAACACAACATCACAAACGATTATAACCCAATAGAAAAATGCGTAAGGAAATTTTATCAGACCGTTTTACGGGAAAAGAAAAAGTATCATTGAAGAATCGTGCGCGTCGTGTCAGCAAGGCAACCGGCGATGCGTTCAATATGGCATGCCTCATTGATGAGAGCAAAGCAGGTCGTCCGGTGCAAATAGGATTGCAAAACTTAGATACCGTGTCGCACACTGTGGCTGTGTTCGCAGGCGATTTGCAAGATGTGGACGAAATCAAAAACATTGCCGGCGAAAGCGTCGATGCCATCGTTGCACATGGCACCGTTCTCAAGAGCGACGCCGATGCACCATTGCTGGTATGCGACTGCCCTAAATTGGAGTATATCCGTCGCTACCTGCAACGCAACCCGACGCGTATCGATGCATTCCAATTGACCACCGACAACGAGTTGCAGTTTGCCAACACACTCAAGTTGGTGGAGTATTCTCCATTTGGTGGTCCTGTAAGCGATAGTATCACTCCTAAGACCTACCTCACGCCTGAGCAATTCAATCGCACGATGGTGGAGATCTCGAACATCAAACATTTCTCTCTCGATCATGCACATGTGTTCATCGTAACCATCGGTGCAGGACGCACCTTGGATATGACCTTGATGCTCGGTTCTTCGTTCGATACTGCTGCTGCATTGCAAGATATGGCAGAGGCTCTCATCGGTTAATCATTAAAACAATCTGAGTAGATTATGTCATATCCAACAGGCAAACAAATACTAGACAGTGCCATCAAGTTTGCGCTCTCTACTATTCCTGAAGATGAGTTGCAGAAACTATTTGCATCGCTTGGCTATGATACCGATGATGTAACATTGGAATTGTGTATAGAAGCATGGGATAAGTTCGGCGAAGAGTTTACAAAGCCGTTCTTTTCCTTGGCAAACGACCAATTGGATGATGCGGACAAAATGAAAGCCGTGCGCAAGTCGTTGCAAAACAGTAATCTTTTTCTGTCACGAGCCGATGGCAAGAGCGAAGAGAATAATACATCGGGAAAGTTCGATCAACAGAAATGGGAGAATGCACAATCGGTATTAGGTTATCTCTTTGGGATGTGTGAGAGTGGTTACAAGACTTACTCTCAAGCACAGAACGATGCAAATGCAGCCGCTATCAAAGCAGAATCGGAGGCGAAAGCCGCGGCACTGGAAGCGCAAGCGCAACAAAACATGACAAAATGGATCATTATCGGAGGAGGTGTGATACTGGTAGTCATTGTTGTACTTGCTATCATAATCTCGATGCGCAAATAATAGTAATCACTCGTTTTCTTTTTCAGTGTGGCTCGCTCGTAACCTTTGCGGGCGAGCCATTATTGGCTAAGAGGAGCAATAAACTATGCAAATAGAACACACAACAAATACGGGATTTATGTATGGTACGCCGGCAGCGGTGTCTCATCAAACGGGTATTCTGTACATCAACGATGAACTATACGACAAACTGACCCCATTTCAAAAGGAGTTTGTCAAACAGCATGAGATAGGACACTACCGCAAACAGACTCACGATGAGTTTGAAGCAGACAAGTATGCTTTCAATAAGTTAGTAGGCAAATACAAATGTTCACTCAAACAAAGTATAGGCACATTGGAAGCAATACTTGATGGTGATGATGCTGAACATGCCAAACGCATAGAACACATGTATGAATTGGCACTCAAATGGGATGCTGAGCATGGCAATGTGGCTGCTGCGCAAGAGTTGGAGCGTATAATGAAAAACATGTCGCGTGCCGATGGTAAGAATACCCAAACAGTGCAGGCTGTAAATACCGCAGGCGATAAGATGAACGAATTGGCTACTATCATATATCAAGGCAACATATCGCAAAAGCAAACCGAAAACACGGGGGACAATACCAAAACCTTGATGTATATGATGATGGCTTTGGCAGTAATAATGGTTCTAAAGAAATAGACTGATATGGAAGCAAATTCAAGCATGGACGCATATTCCTTCGGAACATTGTGGCAAGAGGCCACCCAAGCCGTTGGATATACTTGGTCGGCTCTGATGAGCGGACTGACAGATATTCTTGGAGCGCGTGCCTTTTACAATTCCGAACAAACCAAATACGAAGAACAACGCAAGATAGCCAACTTCTCTACCTTAGCCAATAGTGGAAAGAATGGCAATGTGGTGTTGATTATTGGTTTGGTGGCACTGATTGCTATTGTGGTATATATCATCTATTCAAACAACAAAAAAGACAAGTAAGATGGCTTTATCTGCAGAAGAAAAACATAATGTAGCCTTGTTGCAATCAACGGCAGAGGAACAGACATACATATCGGGCTCAGCCAAGAAAAACTACACATGGTTGATCGTGTTGGGAACTATTGCTTTCCTTGCAATAACGGCATACTATTTCTACAAACACTGATTGATAAGTTATGATGACAACGAGTAGTACCTATAACGGAAAGAGTAAAGACTTGCGCTACATCAATATCGATGCAGCACCGGGCAATCCTTCTACCTTTTGGGTTAGTAAGAGCGGTAAATACTACCGAACCTATGAGGAAGCAAGAAAAGATGAAGGGCTGACGAATGTCAATCCGGAAGACTATGCCATCAAAAAGTCGTTCTTCACACAGCATAAGAAAACCATTTTGATTTGTGCCATTGTGCTTGTTTGTGGATTGGTAGTCATCTATCTATTTGACAAGAACAAGTTGATCTATGGAGGTAAGCCATGGTAAGAAAGGCATTTGAATTATATGGAACTGATTACTCGCGTGCCGATGGCATGAGTGTGTCGTACGATGATGTCAAGAGTTACCTCTCAACCATCGGAGACGATGAAAACGGTGGCGTGAACATCAGCAGTAATGCACAACTCAAGCAGATTATCAAGGAGGCGATTCGGGAATCCAGTGAGGACAAAATAGCCTTTACGCTCTTTAATCATGATTTTACGGAGAGCGATGTGGCAACCATCAACATGGTGTTGAACATCTTGGCTATTGTGTTGGCAATAATAACCCTCGTTAAACGAAAATAGATATGAATAATAACACGGCTATATTGATTGGTATATGCGTGGTTGTGGTGTGTATCACCGTCATGGTTTGCGTAATGAACGGAACCAAAAGCAATGGGCAACAGTCCATTTGGGGCAGTACCGCTTATGATTCGGATGCTATGAACTCGCTTGTGGGTGCGTTCCAGTCGGCAGCAGCCGAAGGTGGTGCCGGTGGTTCGCTATGGTAGTATGGCAAAATTATGTATTGTAACACCATTATCAGGCTCGTGCCTCTATCGGCATTATTCCGTTTGGGCTAACGGCAAGGTCTATCACTTCAACGAGAGTGGTGCTCATTGCCAGACAGAAACGGAGTTTATGGCACAACGGAAACTGATCTACGAGATAGAGGCAACGAAAAGTGACGAAGAGGTAGAGCAGTACTACCAAGCGCACCGCAGTAGTCAATACGATATGCTCTACTACAACTGCGAACATTTTGCCTACGAATGTGCCATGGGACGGAAACAAAGTCCCACATTGAGAGGATATGTTATGGCGGCAGTCATTGCCGCAGTCGGTTGCACCGCAATCTATATAGCAAGACAAAACAGATAATAAACAATATGCAAGACAGTCTGAACAAACTGATTCAAGATGGGATAAGTGTAAACATCAACATCCCGACGAAGACATGGTTCTCCTTAGGGATAGCGGTGCTTATTCCGGGAATTGTGCTTATCATAACCACACAAACATTCAAAAAACTATAGTCATGAACAAAGAGGACATAACATCATTACTCGGCAATAATACTAAAACCGTCAAAGTGGTGGCGATAACTGCCATCGTCTTGCTGGTTGTGGCAATTGCTATTTTGATAGTTGTCAAGTACAAAGACAAACTGACAGATACTATCAAGAATCGGGAGTTGGCAGAATCCTTAGACGAGGAAATAAACCAAAGCGACATAACGCTCACCCAAATGCAACTCAACACCTACGCTTCCTCTCTCTATGCGGCTATGGATGGTCTTGGAACGGATGAGGACAAAATATACAATGTGTTCCGCGCTATGGGAACGCGTTCGGATGTGTTACAACTCATCAAAACCTTTGGCGTGAAAGATGGTGAGACTCTCACAGAGTGGATGAATGGCGATCTGTCATCCAAAGAGATAGACAAGATAAACGCCATATTGGCTAACAACAACATAAACTATCAATTCTAGAAATATGAAGAAGAGTTTAATCGCTTTATCGGTAATCAGTTCGATTACCATTGTGGTACTCATCATTTATTTGGTGATGAAAAAGAAACAGGAAACCAATGCAGACGAGACAACAACTAACGGGAACTCCTCGTCGGACTTCCCATTGAAATACAACCTCTTTTTGCAAACAGATAAAAACAAAGAGTTGCAGGTAAAGTTGAACAATAAGTTAGTCGCCTCCGTAGAGCCTAACTTCCCCAAAGACAATAGTGGCGTTTACATTAAATCTTTGAAGGAAGATGGCTACTTTGGCGACAAGACTTTGGCGGTTGTGAAATACTTCTGCGATGGGCAAGAAGAGGTAACCGAAGAAATGTTTAATGCGCTTTAAGGCAATAGAGGCAATGTTGAAAAGCACCTACAATACAATAACCGGCACCGATGCCGACCTTGTAATTATCGTGGGCGATGATGTGTATAACTGCTATCTGATGCCCGGAGTGAATAACGAGGGCAATGCAGAAACGGAATCTTTGGCATGTTGGCGCATCGAGAAGTTGGCAAAGGTAGAATCCGATGGGGTGGTAACCTACAAACGGCTCTATCCACAAGGATCTGCTTCGTTTTGTTTCGTTGCTGCACAATACGGTACCTACGAATACTCCTACAAGAAGTAACCCATGGCATTGAACGATTTACAATATAATCCTTTTACGAGGAACTTAGATATAGCAGGTTCAACGGTAGTCCCGATGACGGAATCGGAGATTGAAGCACTATGCCCGATTGAGTCGGACGATGTGATACTTCCGGATGGGATACAAATCACTCCGCTGAAGCATATACCTTTGACTGCAGACGAGATAGAACAACTCACTCCTTTTGATGAAATTGATATTCCGTCTGTTGATACAACGATCAAGACCGAGAATATTCCTTTGTCGTATGGTACTTATTTCTCAGATACCAAAGAAATCAAATGGTATGCAGGAAATGGCGTCATTCGTATGACACAAAGAAAAGGATACGGGACGACTGCAGTGAGTGATTCCTACATTGCGGCTCCAAGAGTCTACAAAGGACATATATTGTTTTTGGAGACTTTAGTGCTTGGTGCTTATATACTAACGGTAAAGATTAAATATAGTGGGCAATACAAGGGCAATACGATGGTGGCAGGTGTGGAAACGGATACCAGTGATAATGTAGTGCAGAACACGGATCTTGTCCAAACGACATGGGAAAGTGAGAACGATGGAGAACATGTGATACAAGCCAACAATGAACAAGGACTGACACAATTATACATTCAAAATAGCAGTACAGAAACGACTGTGCAACTGCGTATAACGAATATAGAAATAACTTATCGAACAACCACTTGATATGGAAGAGATACATCAAATAGATAAAACCAATTTAGGCATACTCTGGCAACGCATTCGAGTATTTGTTCTGGCTTTGCTTACCTGCAAGGCAGATCGTTCGACTACACTTGCAGGGTATGGTATCACCGATTCTTATACCAAGAGTTCTATTGACGACATGATGAATGCCATAGAATTAACTCCCGGCCCTCAGGGAGAAAAGGGTGAAAAAGGAGATAAGGGCGACAAAGGTGATACTGGCAATACAGGTAATTCCGGAACGAATGGTATAGGTTTGAGAGGCGAAATAGATGTAGTTTTTGGTATTGAACACAACGAAGATACCAATACCAACTATATTAAGACTATTAGCCATGTGGATGATGTACTCACTCCCGGCTTATATGTGCTGCACGAAGATAAGAAAGCGGATTCTATCATGAGTGTGGAGTACTTGAATGATAGCATCGTGGTGCAATATATTATGGTGGGGGGATTCCTTGGGATAAATACCCGGAAATTTATCATGCGCACATACATGGATGGCAGTTGGTCAGAATGGGAAAAGTACGACATGTACCCGGATAAGCAACAAGTGTTGTATAGCAAAGAGGCGTTTACCATAGCCATAGGCGACACGCTCATTTATATGGATGAGGACAAATTAGTTAAACTGAAAGAACTTTTAGGAGAATGATTGAACAAATTATAGCATTAGGCGGTTGGATAGTCAGTGTGATGACCACTATCGTAACCTTTGTCGTTGCCAGGCACAAGCGTCACGACGACGACATCGTCATCATGCAGGAGCGTATTGTCGATTTGCTCGAGAAGAACGACCGTTTCATCGACGAGATCGTCGAATTGCGCAAGGAGAACGCTATGCTCAAAGCCAACCTCGCCCAGATGCAAGAAGAACTGAACCGTCTGCGCAAGAGCGTGCAACATCGCCCCTCAACGAAAAGTTGAGTGTTTAGAGTTTAGGGTTTAGCGCAGTTTAGTGTTTATAGTTTAGAGTTTAGTGTGCGTATTTAGAGCAGTTTAGTGTTGAGTGTAGTTAAGTGTTTATAGTTAAGAGTTTAGAGTTTTGCACTGCCTACTTATAACTTACTACTCTCCACTGCACTCAACGCTCAACACTCAACTCTCAACCACTTACTACTTTCAACCCTCAACTAAAAAACGACTACGAAAACAACGCAATCAACGATATTGCCCCTCTGCATTCTCGCCCTCTGCGTCGCTTGCGCCCCGCAGAAGCGGCTTGCCTTGCTCTTAGCCCGCCATCCCGAACTGCAGCACGACACCGCTCTCGTGGTCAGCAAACAGGTAGTCCGTCCTGCCGATTCGGCGTATATCCATTTCACCATAGCAGACCTCCGTGGCATGGCGTCCGACACTTGCTCACCGGAACAGAGCCGCCCTCATGATAATGACCTGACGGTCGAGACACCGTCGGGCGCCTCTGCCACTATCTCTGCTATGCGTCAGGACTGCTACCGCTTGCAGGTGCGCACCCGCACCGATACCGTCTGCCTGCGCGACACCATAACCGTACCCGCCTATACCACACGGGTGGAGTATCGTGACAAGATCGTACACACCCTATCGCACGCCCAGTCCTTCTTCTTTTGGGTCGGCATTGTAGCACTTGTGCTTGTCATCCTAACCATAGTCCTGCGAGTGGTCGTGCGCTTCGTGAGTTGAGGAGTTAAGAAGAAGTTGTGAGTAGTGAGAAGTTTAGCGTTTTAAGTTTAGAGTTATCTTAGTTTTATGTTTAGCGTTTATCGTTTTGCACAGCCTACTTATAACTTACTACTCTCAACTGCACTCAACTCTCAACAGGGCGAAGCCCGCTCAACACTAAACTAAGCAAAATATGAAATTCAGTAAGCAACAAATAGGAATCGGCATTGCCGCTTTGGTGATGATTGGCATCATCGCCGGCGTCGTCATCTATATCGTGACGCGCGAGTTGCGAGAGACCCTCACGCGTACCAACCCAAGCAATGCCCCCGCAGCCAAAGGAAACAATATGAACATCGAACATTCCACAAGTTACAATCAGTCCGCCCGTGGCTATCGCAACAACAATCCTCTGAACCTGCGCCTGTCGTCCAACCGGTGGAAGGGCAAAGTCCCTGCCTCCGAGAACACCGACGGGGCTTTCGAGCAGTTCACCACGATGGCGTATGGCTTTCGGGCAGCCCTCAAGAACTTGCAGTCGTATATCGACAAGTACCACTGCGATACCATACAGTCTATCGTCAATAAGTGGGCACCTGCTTCCGACGGCAACAACCCTGCCACCTACGCCGCGCGTGTCGCCCAAACAACAGGCTATGCCGTCACCACGCAGATCGCTGCCACCGACAAAGAGAAACTCTGTCGTATAGCCTTCGCCATGGCGATAGTCGAGAACGGCTCCGCCCCCGTGATGACCGACATCTATGCCGGTTGGGACTTGCTGTAACCCATAAACCCATAAACGCATAATCGCATAAACCAATGATTTACATCGGCAATCTACATAAGGGTCAAGAGGCGACACTTCGGCACGGCGTGGTGGTGCGCTGCGACAGAGGGCATTCTGTGTTGTGCAATCCGTTTCGTGTAACGAGTGAGGACAAACGCAACGAGTCGTGCGACCGGTTTCAGGCGTATTTTGACCGGAAAGTGCGCGATAAGAAAGACGCTGATTTCATGAACGAACTGCGCCGTATCTATCAACTCGCCTTGCGGCAAGATGTCACTTTGGCGTGTTGGTGCTACCCGAAGCGCTGCCATACCCGGACGATAAAAGCCTTTTTGGAGCAATACCTCCGGAAAGACCCACGCTATACGCAGAGCAAAACTATGCCCGCCAAAACGATGCAAGGCGGACTTACGCAAATCGAGCAGCAGCGACTGCAGTGGCTCGAGAAGAAAGGGTGCGACGCTCGCAAGCGCAAACTATGTGCCTTGCGGTTCATACAAGATTTGCTGTATATCCTACGGGCGGGCGAGATGACATCTCGGCAGTTCGTCGAGGCGCAATACCGCTATTGCGTCACCAACTACTCCCGCCGCTTTGCCGATTCGTTCGCCTACAAGGCCGTGTGTGTTCTCGACCAAGTCAAGAGCATTGAGAAACGATATTACCGCTATTTCGAGAGCGACGGCACGATCGCTTTGTCGGGCATACACAACCCCAACGATGCGGGTATGCGCTATCATCCCTATCTGTCTGTTCAGTGGAAAGACGAAGAGCAGAAACCTCTCAAACCCAAAACCGATGTGCGAGAACTGCAACGCCAAGCCGATGAACTGCTACCCGACGAACTGAAATCGACCAATATGCACCTCTATCGTGAGGGCAGAGAAGACCACAGTTGGTTAGACGGCATTCAGTCAGAGCGTGCCGGCAAAGAAGAGCAGACCCGGAAAGAACAACTCTTGCAACAACTCAAAGACAAATACGCAAAATAGCATGGGACTCTATCATTGGTTATTCGACCCTAATCCCGCACCTCGCACCCCCAAGCGCAGGCGGGGTCGCCCACGCACTACGCCGATGATGTCGTGCGAGAAGAGAGCGGCGGCAGAAGGCACACGCCATGTAGCGCCGTCTATCAACAAGCCGGCAAACGCCAAAAGTATCTACATCGATGGGGAGTGGAACTCGCTGACCCACCCGCAGAAGTTCTATCTGTTGGGCTACTGCTTCGACGAGCAGCATGCGGGGTGGCTCTACGACGAGAACGACTACACCTACATGGGCAAGACCCTCTATCGCTTGCCGTATCGGGGCAAGAACCTGCTCACACGCAGCAGTGTGTTAGAACTATTCCGAGGTGTGGACAATATCTATTTCTATGGCCCCGACATCGGCATGTTGGAGAAGTGCTTTCATATCGACTTGCGCAGCCGTTACAACTGCATCAACCTGCTTGCCGCCACCAAGCAGTTAGAGCCCAACGCCCGGTCGCACAAGTTGGTCGAATACGAACATCAGGCAGGTATCTATCGCGAGACAGAAGGGTACAAGCACAACTCTATTTTCAATGTCCATCGTGATTGGTACACCGACCCGCAACACCGCGCACGCGTGCTGCTCTACAACCAAGAGGATGTGATCAACCTGCTCCGGGTAAAACGATTCATCTACAAGAAATATCATGTGACCAAGCAGCAAGAGCAGAATTGGAAACTATAGGGAATTTCTATAAATTGCTAAACAACTAATAATCAACAGTATGAAAGTAATCAAAGGTTTAGACTTGAAGAAGGCAAGTCAGGGGAAGACTACTCCGTTGGAGAACTTCCGTGTGGATTCCAAGAATCCGAACATCAAGCCCTGTCAGTCGTGGAACGACTATGTAATGTACCAAATCAAGGGTACGAGTAAGAACGGCAAACCGTTTGCCACCTACGAGGTGGTCAAGGTAATGCGCAAGCACCATGGTAACGAATTGTATGTGTATGTCGTGGATCGATTGTATCGCAGCAACGATATAGTGTCGGCGTGCAAGTACATGAACAATCTCCGCCGTCGTATTCTGCCCACCGAGACGCAGAAAGAGATTGTGCGTGCGCACA
>CAVEXR010000023.1:0-33437 GCA_963619585.1 Azospirillum sp. CAG:239 | reverse complement strand
TAGTGGTACCCCTATAACTGCGAAAGAACAAAGACTGCCTAACAACTTTGCATTGTTAGACAGCCTCATGTGGTATTATTTGATTTGTTTTTTTGAGTATTTGTACCAGCGCAGCCAATTAATGGTCAATTAACGGCCATTAATGGGGGAAAACACACTGTGCTGCCTTTATATGGCTCTTTAATGGGCATGGAGTAAAAAACATAGCCTTTATATGGCTCTTTATGGGCATTAATGGAGTAATAAGCGTAGCCTTTATATGGCTCTTTAATGGGCATTAGTGGAGCCTATAGCAGGAGTTAAGAGCAGGAGCCTCGAGAAGTCCTTGGGCTAGCGTTCGGCACGCATGGGGTTGTGGAGGAAATCCTCGTAAGTCAGGCGAATACCTTCCTCGAGTTCGGTGTGGTAAGTCCAGCCGAGTGCTGCTGCTTTCGATACATCGAGCAGTTTGCGGGGGGTGCCGTTCGGACGAGTGGTGTCCCATTCTATGCGTCCCGTATAGCCGACTACTTTGGCTACAAGTTCTGTCAGTTCCTTTATACTCAGTTCTTTCCCCGTCCCCGCATTGACAGTCTCGTTGCCGGAGTAGTGGTTCATAAGGAAGACACATAGGTTAGCCAAGTCGTCCACATAGAGGAACTCCCGCAGAGGAGAACCATCACCCCAACAAGTAACACACGCTGCCCCGCTCTCTTTCGCTTCGTGGAAGCGGCGTATCAGCGCAGGCAATACATGAGAGTGTTCGGGATGATAGTTGTCGTTGGGACCATAGAGGTTGGTCGGCATTACGGAGATGTAGTCCGTCCCATACTGTCGGTTGAGGAACTCACAGTATTTGAGCCCCGATATTTTCGCCAGCGCATACGCCTCGTTGGTCTTTTCGAGAGCACCCGTCAGCAGACAATCTTCCGTCATCGGCTGGGGAGCAAGCCGTGGATAAATACAACTCGACCCAAGAAACTCCAACTTCTTACAACCGTTCTGCCATGCTGCGTGAATTACATTCATTTCGAGAATCATGTTGTCGTACATGAAGTCGGCGAGCGCACTCTCGTTCGCTACAATTCCGCCTACTTTGGCAGCCGCAAGAAAGACATACTCAGGCTTTTCCTCTTGGAAGAAAGTCTCTACGGCGTCTTGCCGACAGAGGTCTAACTCCTTGTGTGTGCGGGTTAGGATATTCGTGTATCCTTGTCGCTCGAGTTCACGCACAATGGCACTTCCGACCATACCGCGGTGTCCCGCTACATAGATTTTACTGTTCTTTTCCATAAGGATAGAGTGTTTTTATTCTTTGTTGAATACCATTTTTGTCTATTGAATAGCAACCCACAAAGGCTGCTGAAAACTTGCTACAAAAGTAGTGCAAATAGTTGATATTTCCAAATCCGAGCAGAAAAAGAAAATAGATTTCAGTATCCGATAACCTAATTGAACACAGGAAAACAGAACAGGCTGTCTGCCGAATATAGAAAAAAACAGAACAACCTGACTGAATGTGAAAAAAACAAGACAGGCTGTCTGCCGAAACAAACAGCCTGTTCTATGGATGATTTCTTGTAGTTCCTTGTCGCTCGCTATGGAGGACGCGGACTACGCGCAAATGATTACTTAAAGAATTCCTTTACGCTCTCGTTCGGAACGATTTCCTCTTGGAAGAAATATGCACCTGTCTTAGGAGACTTAACCATCTTGATGCACTTGGTGTGTGCACGACCGGAGTTGTCAGTCTTGAAGGTAGCGACCGCTTTCTTTGCCATAGTTCTACGCCTTTCCTTTAATTGGTTAATTACTTAATCTCCTTGTGAATCGTGTACTTCTTCAAGAAGGGATTGTACTTTTTGAGTTCCAAACGGTCGGGAGTGTTCTTACGATTCTTGGTCGTAATGTAGCGAGACATTCCGGGAACGCCGCTGGCTTTTTGCTCTGTGCACTCAAGAATTACTTGTACGCGTGCCTCTTTTGATTTCTTTGCCATTGTCTTGCCTCCGTATTATTCGTAAAGATACCCTTTTTCGGCAGCCTGCTTCAGTGCAGCATCCAAACCGATTTTGTTAATAGTTCTCAGACCGGCTGCACT
Organism: Azospirillum sp. CAG:239; assembly: GCA_963619585.1. Classification (GTDB taxonomy): domain Bacteria; phylum Bacteroidota; class Bacteroidia; order Bacteroidales; family Paludibacteraceae; genus Colicola. Next base: position 31,357 of record CAVEXR010000023.1, on the reverse strand, counting down.
CACGTTCAACTCGATCCATGTGTCTTGTTCTACCCAGTAGAACTTGCGGCGGAACAGGTTCACATCGAAGGTGCGCTTGGTGTGGCGCTTCGAGTGAGACACATTGCATCCACCCATGGCTTTCTTGCCTGTAATTTGACAAATCTTTGACATTGTATTTATTATTTATTATTTTCTGATTTTGGGTATGCAGGGCGGTGTACACACATTTTCTTTGCATTTTTTCTATCGCCAAGCCTCGCAGTCCTCTCTATCTGACCCTGCTTTCGCTTTCTTTCTCTTGGGTTTGCAGTGGGGTGTGCTTTGCGTTTGTGCGCAAGCCCTACACCGCTGATATACAGCAGTATAGGCAGATTCCACCGCAAAAATATCCTCTACTCCACGCGAAAAATCGTGCAAAGATACAATAAATTTTCCATATAGGCAAATTATTTTCCTCTTTTTGAACGAAAATCATGCATTGTCCCTCACAAGAAATAGATAGTATGCGAACCGAACGTTAAGCATCATTTATCAATCTGTGCTTGTAGTTAGGTGCTTATTATTCTGTGCTTACCATTCTGTGCTTACCATTCTGTGCTTACCATTCCAGGCTTACCATTCTAAGCTTACAGTTCGGTGCTTACCATTCAGGGCTTATAGTTCGGTGCCAAGGATCGTATAGGTCTTGTTGTTGCGGAGAATGAGAACTTGTTCGTTGCGGAGGACTTTCTGTATGGTGGATTGCGGGACTGTGATGTCCTCCACAGAGGTGGCATTAATGGTGAAAGTACTGCACGAGGCAGTAGATATCACTTTGTAGTTCTCATCGGTTGCAACTACACACCATTCGTATTCGCCTGCCTCAGTGATGTTGCAAGTGGCAGCCGTGCTATTGACAAAACCGCTTGCAACCACTTGGTCTGTAGCGGTATGGGTAATGGTCACCAAGTAGTATGGTGCAGTATCTTTTGCTGTCCACGAGAGATTGACTTGGTTGCCATTGACCGTACTCTGTAAGTTCGTAGGTGTGTAGTCCTTGGTGGGTTCATCATCACCGTCCCCGTCACCATCACCGCTGCCACCGCTGATGGCGGCTATCTGTATCTGCCGTGTTGCAGAGAGGGTGGTGCCGTCGGTTGTAGTAGCACGGACGGTGAGCGTACCTCCCTTGTTGGGCGTGTTGGTCGTCAGCAGTCCGTTGTCGTCAATCGAGGCGAGGTCTGTACCGTCGGTTATCTCCCAATGCACGGTCTTGTAGGTGGTGTTGGTGGGGAATATCTCCGCATAGAGGAACAGGGAAGGCTTGTCCGCAGTAGTGGCATACGCACCGTTCGCCGACAGAATAGACAGCCGTTCTGCATAGACAATGGTGCGTGCTGCCGTGCTGTTTACTACATTCGATGTGCCCCGCAGTGTGGCTTGGGTGCGTTGTACGACACGACGAGCGGGCATATCGGTTGGGCTGCCGATTATATATTCTATTGCGTAGTACGGTTTGCTGTCGTCCGGTGTGAGGTCGGTGTAGGAGGTGTTGCTACTACTGATTGTGGTGAGGAGAGTCAGTTCGTCCGCCGCCTTACCTCGCAGGATATTGTACGACACCACTTCTGCACCGATGTAGTTGTTCCAAAGCAGGTTCCATGTGTTGTCTTGTATACCGCGGTTGATAGTCAGGTGGAGTGTCTGGTGCGGATTGCTCTGCGGGGTGAGTGTACCATCGGGCAGTACACCCGCTATGCAGTAACGCTCGGCTTTGGTGGAGGCGTTGGAAGTGTTGTCGGTATAGGTACCTGCAGTAACGGCTACGGTAGACAGTTCGGCAAACCGATTGCGTTGGTTGGTCTCTTTGTAAACACGGATGTCGGTGAGGTAAGAGTATGCAGCGGCATCCCAGGTCAACACATTCTTTCCCTCTGCATTCGGGGTCACGATAGTCAGTTGCGGCAGTTGGTCTTGCTCAATGACCTGCATGCGTTGCTGTAGGGTCGTCTCACAACCGCTGTTGTTGGTGAGTGTGAGTTGCAAGAAGAGGTCTTCGCTGCCTGTAGGCTTGTGCAATGTCAGGCTGTTGCCCTTAATGTCTATCACGCCGGCAAAGGCACTGATAGGTGCATAGTCCGCGTCGCCGTTATAGCGTGCATGCCAAGTGCAGGTAGCGTCGGCAGGTAAGTCTATCGTTGTGGTGGCATCGTTGAGGTAGTAGGTCGGCAGGGTGTAGTCGGAGGTGTATTCCTCGACATAGAGCATACGCTCGGTGGTCTCTGCGTTGATAGTAAGACGGACGGTCTTGGTGCCTGCTGTCGTCCAATGTACCTGATAAGGACCATAGCCACTGCCACTGTCGATGATACCGCCATCGAAGTCCCATTCGGGCGTAGCAGTCTGCTGTGTACCCGTGTAGGTGAAGGTGGCTTGGTCGAAAAGGCATACGGAGGTAGGAGCCGTCATCTGACTGACAGAAGCTACATGGGTAGTGATCGTATCCGAGAACAGACTTGGTTTGTTCTGCAGGTCAAGTGCTTGCAGACATATCTCATAGTCGCCCACTGCAATCTCCGACTGCGGTATAAGGAAACGCGTAGCAGCGATGTAGTGGTAGTCCGGCATATAGGCAGCATTGGCGTTGCCGGCGTTTTGCGGTGAGATGAGATAAGCACCATTGCCCGACTGCCCTGCACGCTTCACCGATAGGTTATAGCGCATCTGTGTGGCAGGTGTGTGGTCGTCTTGTGCGGCGTTCCACTCGATGAGCAATCCCTCATCGGTCTGTACGGCACGCAGTCCGGTAGGGGCAGACGGGCGTTGGTTGTCAATACCCGTGATAGGATAGATGCTAGGAGAGATGGAATACCTATAATCATCATTTCCCGCAACCACTAACGCCACGCCATTGGCGGCAAAGTTGCGTAGATAGGGATAGTCTATCGTAATCTCCCTCGTCAGCAGGAAGCCTTGCTGTATAACTCCGCTCTCGCCCATGTAGTGAACATAGACATTATTGATATTCTCTCCCATTTGTGCATTGGGTTGCAGGGAGATAATATCGACATAACCATTGTTATCGAGGTCGGCGAATTGATAGATGTTGGAAAAACCATATCGGTTAGTGTAGAATGCTTGTAAGTCGCCAAGCGGTAGCAGGTCTGGGGCGGAGAAAGATTGATTCCGATTGTTCCAAAGAATATACGGTGCGCCATCGGCATAGCGGCAAGCAAAGATGTCGTAGTAGCCGTCGTTGTTGAAGTCGACAAGTTGCACATTCTGCATGTCGCCGTAATTCGCCGTTGCAGAACTGGCTATCTCTTGTGCAAAGGGAATGAAAACTTGTTCAAAGGTAAAGTTGCCTTTGTTTACGAAAACAACTATTCCTTTGTAGGCGGTATTATAAGTGCTGACATTGGAGTTCGCATATATACCTGCGACATCGATAAAGCCATCGTGGTCAAAGTCAATGTAGAAAGTTTTGCTAGAATAACCTTGAAGGACTTCATTGAAGCGGCGACGGTCGTCATCGGTCTGTATGTTATATTGTTTCTCTTGACGCACGAAATTCGTGCCGTTGTAGGACAGGAAATAGATGCTTCCGATACCATCTTTCAAGGGGTACTCAATCATAGGGATATCATAGTATCCGTTATGGTTGTAGTCTACCTTGCAGTAGTCGTAGATATCCGTATTGCCATTCAACGAGTACTTTTTGATATTATCGTCGGTCTTTTTGCCTGTGAGATTATTAGTACCGTTATGTGGCAGATAATAGCCCAACTCATAGTATCCGGTAGATGCCACCAAGAGGTCTGCCGCTCCATTGTGTGTCCAGTCGAACCAGAAGCAGGTTGGGATGGTAAGACCCGTGTTCCATATACCGCCGGCTTTGGTGAAAGCGAAGTCAGCCTCACCTTTGTACACTACATTATCGGAAGAAGAGGTAATATCAAGATAGCCATCGAAGTTATAGTCGTTCATCTCATAGCCGTCATATCGACCACTCAGCATATTGTATTGATCGCTTGTCAGTTCGATAGCCTCGTCAGTACCATTAGGCATAACGGTAACAGTCTGTGTGGCTTGTGCGGTACGCCCGTCGGGGGCGGTAAGGGTATGTGTAACGATTTTATCGCCTGCCGCAGAGAAAGTTATCTGCACGGTGCTGTTGCCGGTAGGAGTGCATACACCATCCTGTGCTGTCCACAAGTGGGTATAGCCCTCCGTAGTAGGGGTAAAGGTGGCCGTGAGAGTCTTACCCTTGCCGACCGTGGTACTACTGAGCGTGAAAGCAACAGGCAATGCCGTATGTTCGATAACCGCCTCTTCGCTCCAAGCAGAGCCGAGGTGTTGTGCATCGATGGCTTGCACCGCTACATAGATAGTACCGGCAGGATAAGAAGACAGGTCAAGGGTATAGGTATGGTATTTGCCCATATTTCCATCCAAATAGTTGCGCCGTGAGCCATCGGCATTGGCGTGTGCGTGCAGGATATCTTGTTTGCCGGAGGCAGTGCCTACCCGTAGTGCATAGGTAAGGTCTGCTGTTGCCGTCTGTGTGTCGGCACCATTGCCCCAATGGATAGTCAGTATGCCGTCGCTATAGGACAGCGAGGGTTTGGCAGGTGCTGTAGGTGCTGTGTTGGCAGTGGCAACGGGTTTATGGATAGTGAGCGTATTGCCAATATAAGACACTCCACTGACCCATATCTCCATGATACCATCGTTATCGAGGTCTTCGGCATTGATACGGACAGAACTTAAGTTGCCCCAACCATTCCACTCCTTAGCAAGCGTGTATAGCACTTGCGGCTCAACAAAGGTCATGTCGGCTTTCCCTTGCAACCAAACGACATAGTTTGTACTATCCCTTTCGAGACTACAATCATCCTTATAACAACTATACGCTCCACAGAAAGCAAGCAGGTCGTAATAGCCGTCGCCATTGATGTCTTGGCAGTTGGAGAAATAGAGGTTGTTGTCTCCATAGTCCTGCTCCTCGAGTTGGGTGAAGTTGCCTTTTCCGTCGTTGCGGAAGAACATCGTATAAGCATAGCCTGTGTTGTTGCGTGGCGCAGAGAAGGTAACGAGGATATCCACATCGCCATCGTGGTCGAAGTCGTAGCAGTAGATGTCGTCGTCCACCTGGATGTTCTCATAGAGTGTGGTAACCTTGAACTCGCCATTCCCCTGATAGATAGCGGTCTGCAGTTTCGCACCCGGGAAGACAAAGTCTTGTATACCATCGCCATTGAAGTCCGCCGTGAAGACTGCGCCGTTGGTGGCAGTGTATATCCACTTGCCGTCGCCCATATTATAGTAGATAGTACCGTTGGCTTCGTCAATAAGGTCCATCAGGCCGTCGGCATTGAGGTCCAGCACTTTGGTAGGCGCATAGACTTGCTGCCCGATACCTTGTGCTTTCCGTGGACTATTCCGGCGAGGCGCACGCGCCAAGGACGCTCCACTGAAGGTAGCACCCACATTCGGCACGGTAGCACCGATAAGTCCGTTCCACTCTTGCACCGTGGTAGAACCCCATGCGTTAGGGTCGAACTGCGCTTCGTATTCCTCTTTGGTTACGAGTTGCATGGCTTGCTCTACATAGAACCCGTCCGCTTGGCGGAGGTTGATAAAAAGACTCGGATTGGCACCATTGGAACTGAGTCGGATATAGTCAATACGCCCGTCGCAGTTGATATCCATATCGGTGGCACTGATGCACTTGTCGTGCTTTGTAAAAGTACCGTCGGATTGGGAAAGCGCCATACTAGCGTATTGATTTTGTGCATTGTTCGAGGCGGTGAAGTCCATAATGCCGTCGCCGTTGATGTCCTCAATATAGTTCAGGTTGTAATATACATTGAAGAAATCGGAACTCCAGTCAAACCGTTTGGTGGCGGCGAAGGCGTTGGCGTAGTTGGAGGTGGTATAGAAACCGTCGTAAGATTTGATATACGCCGCCTCTTTGTATCCGTCGCCGTCGAAGTCATAGAACGAGTTGGCAACAGGCAAGTTGGGATTCACCGTAGTTTGTGTCGCTCCGTCGGCACAGGTAGCGGATACAGAGAAATCTTTGATCTCCCAATAGTAAGCATGCGTCTTATCGTTAGGGTCGGAGGTGTAGTGGAAAGCGAAACGCACACTATCCGTCAGCAGAGAAGCCGGAATAGACACCTCCACTTTCTTATACTCGGATAGACCATACGCAGAGATGGGCAGTTCTGTCCATTCTAATTCTATTGTAATATCGTCTGTAATACCGTCATTGCCTTGTGCCCATGCCGTAATAGAACTTGACTCCACAGTTGTCGCCAACAGTTTGACAAACTGCCCCACATCGGTGGTGTCGGTGGCTTTGTAGAGTTGGTGGTAGAAGGTGAGTGTGGCGGACTCATAGCCTGCTAATGCAAAGGCGGGCGAGATGAGCCAATCACTCTCCTTGTCACTACTATCGTAGCCATTGATAACCGCACCGTAAGAGTTTGCTTTCCAACGACAGTAAGTGCCTGTCTCGTTGAAGATAGTGAAGTCTCCCTCTGTGCCATCGGTGAAAGCACGCGTATAGAGGAGTGGTGAACAGTCGTCTTGTGCGTGAACGACCATGACCATATTGCATACCATGCAAATGGAAAAGATGAGTGCGCGAGTGAATTCTTTCATAAGGCTATAATTTTGGGGTTTGGATATAATAGGCATTTGAATTTGTTTGGATATAATAGGCATTTGAATTTAATAGACATTTGGATTTTAATAGGCAAATCTGCGCAAAGGGGGTGTTTTTCATGACCTGCGCATCCTTTTGGGCTCTTTCTTTGCCTCTAAAATGGATTTTATTGTGCAAAGGTACGAATTTTTCCGCATATATACAAATTAGGCACGACTTTTTTCTTTCCCGTCGCTGCCTTGTTGCTTTTTGGGGGGGGGCTTGGGCTTTATGCCTTGGGGGTGTTTAGCCCCGAGATGGTCAGTACTTGTACGGTAGCGTCTTTGCTCTCGGTGGCTTCCTCTACACGGAAAGACACGGTGCGTCCGGCAAAGTCCAATCGATAGACACGCTCGGCATCGTGTTGGTAAGCGGGGCGGGGGTCTTGTGACAGTACTTCGCATAGTCCGTCGATATTGTACGCTGCCGCCCTCGCCGCCGTTCGCAGGGCGGGAGGCAACTCCACCCGCAAGCGATAGTCTTTGGTCGCCTCGCCAAAGCCGTTGCGGGCATCCGAGTGTGCATCGGTATACGAGAGGTAGGGCTTAATATCATATATAGGTGTGCCGTTCATCAGGTCTGCTCCCGCAACGACCAGCACACACCCCTCCGCTGCCGTCTCTTCGACACGCAACAGGCGTACGCTGCTCAATCCCAATCCGTTCGGACGAAAAGGGGAACGGGTGGCAAAGACCCCCATACGCTTATTGCCGCCCAAGCGTGGCGGGCGCACGGTGGGGGCAAATGCGGTGGCTTTCTCATGGTCTGCCCCCTCGTTGGCATGGAACCCCCATATCAGCCAGAGGTGCGAGTAGTCCTCTATCCCCCGCAATGCCTCCCGCACACGGTAGGGCGGGAGAAAGACAATGCGCGTCTCGATATGTTCGGTCTGCCAAGCCTGACGCGGTATACCGAACTTATCCGTAAAGTCATTCTTTGCAATGGCTATCTGTTCTATCTCCATTTGTATTCAAAAAATAAGTCTAACTATAAATAGGTCTAACTATGCGTAACCTGTTACACTTGGGCAGCAAAGGTACGACATTTTCCCGATATAGGCAATACAAAAGTGTTCTATAATATATAGTATCTACCGTGTATCTACCGTATATCTACCGTGTATCTACCGTGTATCAACCGTGTATATACCGTGTTTCAACCGTGGTGGTATGGGGATAGACCGCTAATTGACTGTATCTTACTAGGTGGAAAGTACGGGGATGCCGATGGAAAAATCTACGGAAAAACCGATGGAAAAACCGATGGGAAAACAAGAGAGTGTGCATTGTTATGGCGGCAGGATAGGTATTTTATAGTGACAGGATAGGGGATAGTATGGCAATGGGATAAGGTATAGTATGGAAAGATAGGGTATTTTATAATGATAGAATAGGGTATAGTGTAGCAATGGGATAAGATATTGATACTTAGGGATTTCGAATGAATAGGAAGAGAAAAAGTACAAAAAAACACCAAAACATTTGGTCAGTTCAAAAAAAAGCAGTACCTTTGCACTCGCTTTTCGCCAATAGCCCTATATTTGGGGCAAAGAGATAGTACGGAAAGCGCAAGGTACCTTAGCTCAGGTGGTAGAGCAATGGACTGAAAATCCATGTGTCCTTGGTTCAACTCCAAGAGGTACCACAAAGCGGCTGCTCATTCGGGCGGTCGCTTTTGCTATTATATACGGTATTGGGGCTATAATGTTTTTTGCTGTGTAGGGTAGGTGGACTATGGTCGTTTTTACTGTGTATGGTCGGTGAACTATAGTTATTTTTACTGTGTATGGTATGTGGACTATAGTTATTTTTGCTGTGTAGGGTAGGTGGGGGGCTTTTTCTCTACTCGCTATTACTTTTTTTACTCGCTATCGTCTCGCTATCCACTCGATGACTTCTGCAACAAATGTTCTATCAGTTGGAACATTTGTTATAGTCCGTTTCGGGGGTTTGCAGTACTTTTGCGCCGACTTTTAATCCGTATACCCATGAAACATTTCTTTCCGCGTATTGTATACTCTGTATGCAGCCTTTGGCTTCTTGCCACGACTGCCTCTGCGCAGACGATGGCTGTGAGTGGTACAGTGGCCGACAAGACCACCGCTGAGCCGCTGATAGGCGTGTCTATCTTAGAGAAAGGTACGCAAAACGGTACGATTACCGATTTCGATGGCAATTTCTCCCTTACCGTTGCCGAAGGAGCAACGCTCCAAATCTCCTATATAGGCTATGCCGAGCAGACGGTCAAGGCGCAACCTACGATGCATATTCTTCTCGCCGAGGAAACAGAGCAACTCGAGGAGTTGGTCGTTACGGGCTATACCTCGCAGCGCAAAGCCGACCTCACGGGGGCGGTGTCGGTATTGGATATGAACAAGACCATGTCGGAGAGCAATGCCAACATGGTCAGCAGCATTCAGGGGCGTTTGCCGGGCGTGCAGATTACGACGGACGCAGCCCCCGGCTCGGGCGGCAGCAGCATCCGTATTCGTGGTATGGGTACGATGAACTCCTGCGAACCGCTCTATATTATAGACGGCGTGCCGACGACGGAGAACATGAACTCGCTCAACCCGTCGGACATTGCCTCCATGCAGGTGCTGAAGGATGCGGCATCGGCGAGTATCTATGGCTCGCGTGCCGCCAACGGTGTGATTATCATCACCACGAAGTCCGCCAAAAAAGACCGCCTGACGGTCAATCTCGGTTATTCGGCTACGGCGCAGACCGTGGCGAACACCTATAGTATGCTCAATACCGAGGAGTGGGGGCAGATGTATTGGCAGGCAAACCGGAACGCCGGCATTACGCCCACCCATCCGCTCTATACCGAAGTCAACGGGCAGCCCGTGGTGCGGGAGTACCTCGACGAAGAGGGCAAGGTGCATTCCTCCGACGGCACCGATTGGCAGGATGCGGTCTATCACACTGCCTGGACACACAATGTGAACGCCAGCGTGGCGTACAGTTCGGAGAAAGGCAATGTCTATTTCTCGGGCAACTACATGAATCAAGATGGTTTGATACGCGAGAGTTATTTCGAACGCTACTCGGTGCGTGTCAATTCCAATTTCAATATCGGCAAATGGGTCAAGGTAGGCGAGAACCTGATGATTGCCAAGTGGGGCGACAACGGCTACAGCACCGGCTCCGACAATGGTATTCCCTTTATGGCCATGCGTCAGCACCCCGCTATCCCGGTCTATGACGCTGACGGCAACTTCACCAGCCCGCTGACGCTCGCCAAATCCGATATTGCCAATCCCGTACAGCAGATTTACAACGGCAAGGACAACACCAACAACAGTTGGCGTATCTTCGGCAATGCCTACCTCGAAATTAATCCGTGGGTCAAGGGCTTGAACCTGAAGAGCAATATCGGTATCGAGCATGTGCAGTACAACAACCAGTCCTTGGGGCGTCGTACCAACGCCACCGATATGAACAGCGTGAGCAAAAACTACGGCGAGGGCGACACATGGACATGGACGAACACCGCCACCTATCATAATGTGTGGGGCGACCACCATTTCGATGCTCTGCTCGGTACGGAGGCCATCAGTTATAAGTACAATTCCATCAGTGCCTCTCGCCAGAACTATGCGTTCGAGGACACCCACTTCATGACCATCGGGTCGGGCGACAAGACCACGGCTACCAACGGCGGCGACATCCAGACTTGGGCGTTGTTCTCCGTCTTTGCCAAGGTCGATTACAACTACCACGACCGCTACCTGCTCAGCGCCACGGTGCGTCGGGATGCCACCAGCCGCCTTGCTCGCGGGCATAATTCGGGGTGGTTCCCCGCTTTCTCTGCTGCATGGCGTTTCACGGCCGAGAGTTTCTTCCCCGAGAACAACTATTTCACGGATGGTAAGATTCGTGTCAGTTGGGGACAGAACGGTAACGCCGCCATAGGCAACAACTATGCATCGTACAGCACCTACGCCTACGCCGACAACGCCTACTACGACATCAACGCCACCGACACCACCGCCGTTGCGGGTATCGTTCTCGCCTCGACGGGCAACAAGGATTTGAAGTGGGAGACCACCACACAGACCAATGTCGGACTCGATTTGGGCTTCTTCAACAACTCGCTCACCATGAACCTCGATTGGTATCTGAAGACCACCAAGGACATGATTACCGTGCCGCCGGTGCTTTCGACGGCCGGCGAGGGTGCCAGTTACTATGCCAACACAGGCGATATGCGCAACATGGGTGTGGAGTTGAATCTCGACTACCACAGCCCCGACTACAACGGCTTCTCGTGGGGCGGCAGTTTCAACTTGAGCCACTACAAGAACGAGGTCATCAAACTCAACGATTTCCAGAATACCATTGGCGGCGATGTGCGCCTTATGGTCGGGCAGCCGATGGGCGTCTACTATGGCTATGTGGCTGACGGACTGTTCAATAGCGAGGAGGAAGTAGCCAACCACGCCGTGCAGCAAGGCAAAGGGTTGGGGCGTATCCGCTACCGTGATATCAACGGCGATGGCGTCATCACCGAGGACGACCAGTGTATCATAGGCGACCCGAATCCTGACTTGAGCCTCGGCTTGAATCTCGATTTTGCCTACAAAGGTTTCAGCCTGAGCATGTTCTTCACCTCCGAGTTGGGCTTCGATATTATCAACCGCACCAAGTCGCAGTTGCTCTTTATGAGTTACGGCGGCAGCAGTACCAACCGCGGGCGTGATATTCTCAACGCCTGGACGCCCGAGAATACCAACACCACCATTCCCGCCGTCAGCGTTACGGACGACAACAACGAGACCCGCTTCTCCACTTTCTATGTCGAGGACGGCTCCTATCTCAAGATGAAGTACATCAAGTTGGGCTACGATTTCCCCACGAAGGTCTGCAAGCCTATCCACGCCACGGGGCTGAATATCTACTTCCAGGTAGAGAACATCTTTACCCTGACACGCTATACGGGGCTTGACCCGGAACTCCCGCTCAGCACCTACGGCTCGCGTGTGGATAATGCGCCGTACCCCCGTTCTCGCAACTTCACCATGGGCCTGAGCATGTCCTTCTAATCTCGATGTTTCTCGGATGCTTTCTCGATACTTTCGGATATTCATTTGATAATTTTCGAATATTCACTTGATATTTTTCGAATAATCACTTGATTTTTTTCGGATGCTTTCTCGATGCATTCCCGAACCACTCCCGAACCAACTTAAGATAACTTGCATAATTTGACCGCTAATATGAAAAACCATTCTTATAGTGTCCTCCTTCTTGCGCTTGCTTTGAGCGTATCCTCCTGCGAGGATTTCCTCGACCGCCGTCCGTATGGTCAGTTCACTGCCGACCAACTGACCGATGAGACGATCGACGGACTGCTTGTGTCCGCCTATGCCGGCCTGTCTGCCCACTATTTCGGCAACAACGAAGCGTTTGCAGGCCCCAGCACCAACTGGATATTCGATGTACGCTCCGACGATGCCTACAAGGGCGGCGGTGCGGTTACGATGGAATCGAACATCCACCAGTTGGAGGTAGCCAATATCAACAGCGATAACATCAGCCTCGAGAACAAGTGGCAGAACAACTTCTATGGTATCACGCGTGCGCACAAGGCCATGAAAGCCCTGCAAGACGCCGAGAATGTGACCAACAAAGACCAGATGATGGGTGAGTTGAAGATTCTGCGTGCATGGTACTATTTCGATATGGCGCGTATCTTCAAGCATGTGCCGTATTTCACCATGAACGACGACCCCAGCCATGTAAGCAACAGTGTCTATTCGCAGGACAGCATCTTGCGTATGTTGCAACTCGATTTGGAGGAGGCGTACGGCATGATGAACGAAGACGCTCCCACGCCGGCACGCTTCTCACGCTATACGGCAGCCGCTCTGTTGGTCAAGATAAGCGCCCAACTCAGCGATTGGCAGCGTGTGATTCAGTACGCCAATATCGTGATTGCCTCGGGCAAGTATTCGCTCTACGACAACTACCTCGATATGTCGAAGGTGGCGTTCAACAACACCCACGAATCGATCATCGCCATGCAGTGCGCCGTCACGAGCGGCTACGGGCAAATCAACTGGTCGAACCTGCTCAATACGACTTATTCCGACGGCAACCTCTATGGAACGGGCGATGATTTCTTCTTGGCGTCGCAGAATTTGGCGAACTGTTTCCGTACCGATGCCGAAGGACTGCCTTACCTAGACGAGAGTGTCGCCCCTGCCGAGAGCATGAGTGGCAGTTATAAGGGCAACATAGACCCTCGTATCGACTTTACGATGGGGCGTATCGGCTTGCCTTTCCGTGGCCATACCTACACCCGCAAGTGGTGCCGTGCCTACGACACCTACGGCGAGTACTCCGGCAAGAAGTGGCTTATCGACCCCTCGTCGAGCGACATGGTGCAGGGTTTCCCATGGGGTGCCAGTTCGCTCAACTTCATCTTCTTGCGCTATGCCGATATTCTGCTTCTGAAAGCCGAAGCACTCATCGAGACGGGCGCAGACCTCAACGGCGCACGCCTGATAATCAACGAGATTCGTACCCGTGCCGCCAATTCGGTGGACGCTTACTATTCGCCCGTAGATGTCGACCCGATGGTGTCGTCCTACAAGGTAGGTGAGTATCCGTCGGGCGGTTGGACACAAGACTATGCCCGCAAGGCAGTCCGTATGGAGCGCCGTCTGGAGTTGGCAATGGAGGGACAACGCTGGTTCGACCTTTGCCGTTGGGGGAATGTGGTGGAGGTAATGAACCGGTACTACACCACCGAGTCTTCGCTCCGTTCCTATTACAAGGGTGCCAGCCTGACCGCCGACGAGGTCTATTTCCCCACGCCTATCGACGAGGTTCGCACCGCCGACGGCTTGTATGAGTAATTTCCCGAACCACTCCCGAAGGAACTTCCATAAAATCCCCTGAACTATCCAATCATTCCGAATATGAAACACACCACGATACTTTTCTCTGCCTTGTTGGGCTTGGCAACGCTGTTCTCTGCCTGCCATGGCGTTGAGTTGCAGGAGGCAGCCAATGCCAACCTGCCGAAAGCCACCCATCTCCGCTATACGGCTGACGGGCGTACGGTTACGCTCGCATGGAACCTGACCGACACCACCGATGTGAGCGGCGTGCAGGTCATCAAGAACGGCTCCGAGACCACCGAGATTGCCGGTGCCGCCACTTCGTATATTGTCCGCCACTGCACACCCAACAAGGATATTCTCTATACCGTCAAGGTCTTGTTCCGCAACGGTCTTGTGTCCAACGGCGAGAGCGTGCGGGTGCATATCACTTACGACCAACCCATCTATGTGGGCTATCTGCTGACCGCCAACACCATCGATGAGTTGCCCGACGACGATGAGATAGCCGCTGCCCGTTGGTTCGATACGCACTATGTGGCGCAGGGCAAGGGTATGTTCGTGCATATCGGCGATGCGCTCGATTTGGATAAGATGGCTGCGCTGTGGATTCATATCGACCGTGTCGGACTCAGCCGTGGTTGGCAGAATCTGACGGGTGGGCTCAACGAGGACGCTTTCCGCCAGTCGCTCCGCACCTATGTCGAGGAGGGCGGCCGCTTGTTCCTCTCTTGCCACGCCACGCAGTTGTTGGCAGGTATCGGGCGTATCGCAGAGCAATACACCCCCAACGAGTTCAGCAGCGGCGACGGCGGCACGAGCGAAGAGCCTTGGACGCTCAATGCGTATATCGGTGAGACTTACGACCACCGCAGCCATCGCTTCTTCGATGGGCTGACGCTCGGCTCCTACAACGGCTATTCCTACACCACTTTCCCAATGGCATCGGCGGGTCATCACGAGGACCACAACTGTATGTGGAATTTCTCCTCTATCTCGTTCGCTTCGGGGTCGGACAAGACGCGTGGCTTCGAGTTGGCGACCAACTGCACCGTCTTGGGTACTTGGGGGCAGAACACCGAGTTTTCGTTCCCGGGCTTTGTGCTGTTCAGTGCACAGGACACATTCCACGGCGAGATAGTCGCTATGGGTTTGGGTTGCTACGAGTGGAACCAGGAGGGCAATCAGTACCAGTCGCAGATTGAGAAACTGACCGCCAACATCTTGGACTACCTCAGAGACTAATTAAGAATTATGAATTAAGAATTACGATACTATTCCCATGAAAAAACTTCTTTCTATTGCAGTCGCTGCCCTTCTTTCTATGGGGCTTAGCGCACAGGTTGCTTATCTCCTTCCGGGCAACATCTCCGTCTATACCGATATTCCCACCGAGTCTGTCGATTTCGATGGCGTAACCTATCAGCCCAATGCAGAGTTGAATGCCGCTACCTGGTTTCAGCAGAATTATGTGGCGCAGAACAAGGGCGTCTTTGTTACTATGGACGACCTCCGCAATGGTCTGGATGCTTCGATACAGGTGCTGTGGATTCATATCGACCGTGTCGGCGCAGACCTGGGTGCGCTCGGTTTCGACAATGCCACGATTATCAAAATTCGCGACTACGCCAAGGCGGGGCTGAATATCTATTTCTCCAAGCAAGCCACTATGTTGGTTTATAACATCGGCCGTATCGGCTATGCGCCTTCCTATCAGGCAAATGCATACAACAATTGCACCGACGCTGCCGACTATTGGACGCTCAACCCTGTGCATGGCATCGATGGCGACCTGACCAAGGTCGACCATAGCAGCCACGCTATTTTTGCGGGTCTGCCGGCTGATATGGCTCGCTTCTCGTGGAAAACCTACGCCCTGATGTCGGGCAATGTCCGCTCCGACAACAACTGCTTTTGGCAGGATTTGCTTCGTGACGAGAGCAAGGGCGACACCCATTACGACAACCGCGATGTGCAGCGCCTCTACGATTTCCAAAACGATTGGAACTGCGAGGCGCTCGGCACTTGGGGGCAGATTGGCGACTATTTTGGCGCAGGCTTGGTTGATTTTCGCACCGATACCACATGGCACGGACATATCGTTGCCATGGGTTTGGCAGCCTACCAGTTCAGCAGCACCAATACCTATATTGCTAATGTACAGTTGCTTACGAGCAATATCCTGACCTATCTCATGCCTGCCTCGCCGGCGACCTCGCTCACCACGACCGCTGCCGATGCGCTCCGCACAGGCGTCTATACCCTCACGGGTGAGCGTATTGCTCCCACTGCCATGCAGCACGGCTCGCTCTACATCGTGGATGGAAAAAAAGTGTTGTACTAAACGAAAAACCATAGAAGACTCGAAAGAGTCCTCTTCCTAAAAATTGTGTTAGTAGTGAAAAAGATTGTGTTTTTGGTTCCTCTGCTGCTTGGCGTTCTCTCTGCCTCGGCGCAGTTCCATCTCCCGCTGGAGGTGCGTGACGGTCGGGTGCAGGAGTCGGGCAGCGGGCAATCCTATGCCGTCCATGGCGAGCGGGAGGCCGTGAGTGTCCCCGCCGCTGTGGGGGAGGGTTGGCGCACGGACGGCTATTCTTCGTACATCGAGGTGCCTGTTACGGGTATTCGCCCCAATGGTATGAGTACGAATATGCGCGATTCGGCACTGCTGCAGATGACGGTGTCTTTTTGGTGTGCCATCGAGACCTATCCGATGATGTCCACCGCTACGCTCGACTATGCTAATCCGCTCTATACGAGTATTTTAGGCAATATCAACGATTCGCTTCATACGGGCTTTGCCTTCGAGTTGAGCGATACGGGGCGGCTTCGTTTCCGTTGCTATACGGCAGGTTGGCAAATCACCTGTGCTGCCGACCAAACGCTTGCCCGCAACACTTGGCACCATTTGGTGGCTATTGTCGATTGCTACGAGGAGAAAGTCCGCCTCTATGATAATGGCACGCTGCTCTCGGAGCGTCGCTGCGGGTTGGAGACCACGCTCGGCGCAGAGCCGCTCTTGTTGGGCAAATCCCGCACCGATATTCTTGACGGAATTTTCCCGCTCAACTACTTCAATGGCCTTATCGATGAGGTGCGGATTGATGCGGGTATCAAGGACGATCCCCGAACCACTCCCGAACCAACTCCCGCCAATGCCGTTCAGTTGTCCGTACCTATCTCGGCGTTTTCCCATGATTTGATGCGCCCTCGCTACCATGGTATGCCCTCGCAGGGCTGGACGAACGAGCCGCACGGCCTCATTTTCGCCAACAATCGCTGGCATATCTTCTTTCAGAAGAACGGCAATGGCCCCTATATGGCCCGCCTCCACTGGGGACATATCTCTTCGCCCGACCTTTGCCACTGGACAGAAGAGCCGGTGGCGCTTGCTCCCTCCGAGTCGTACGACCTTAAGGGCTGCTGGTCGGGTTGCGTATTCTCCGACCCTGATATCACCAACAACGAGCCTTATATCCTCTATTCCGCAGTCAATGATTCCCATTGCGAACTGATGCTTGCCCGCCCCTTGGACGCCGACATGCGCTCGTGGGAGAAACTCGGCACGCCCGCCATTCGCAGTCCGTTCCCTGACGACTTCCGTGACCCGTACTATTTCCGTGCCAACGGCAAGCCTTATTTCATTGTGGGCTGTGCTGCCAACGGTCTGGGTGTCGCTACCCTCCACCGCTACGAGAACGGCCAATGGACAAGCGACGGCGACACCTTCTTTGCACCGAGTGGCTTAGCCGATGCGGGCAATTTCTGGGAGATGCCTACCGTTACGCCTATGGGCGATGGCCGTTGGCTCTTTACGGTCACGCCGCTCTCCACTTCGTATGGCGTGCGTACGCTCTATTGGGTGGGCACGATCGATGCCGCCGGCCATTTCCAGCCCTCGCAATCTGATCCCCAAACGCTTGAGTTGTCCGGTTTGGCACGCGACGGCTATGGTATGCTCTCGCCCTCTATCTTTCAGTATGGTGGCAAGACGCTCGCCTTGGGTATTGTGCCCGACCGTGCATCTTCTATGCTCAACTATACGCTCGGTTATGCCCATCTCTATTCTTTCCCCCGTGAGTTGAGCCTCGACGCCGATGGCAATCTCTGCCAAAAGCCGTACGAGGGGCTGCAGTCGCTCCGTACAGAAGAAACTGTGCAGCGCACCGATTTTACTCTTTCCGGTGCAGAGAGCCTGTCGCCCATCGAGGGTCGCTCGGTGGAGTTGCAGTTGTCGTTCCGTGTCGATACGGTGGCAGTCGGATTCCATCTCTTGAAGAACAACTACGGCGCCATGAAGGTCTATCTCGACCCTCGCACCCAAGAACTCGTCGTCGATATGACCACTATCGGCCGCAAACCCAACGATACGGGTGTCTTCGATGGCATCTATCGGGCAACTATCCCGTCGGGGTTGAACTACGGCGACGACTGTACGCTGCATGTGTATTTCGACCACTCGATTCTGGATGTTTTCATCAACGACCGCTATGCCTCCTCTATCCGTGTCTTCCCGTACGACTATACGGCGAACGGTTGCGAAGTCTTTGCGCTTAATGGCACGGCAACCATCGAGTCTATGCAGGCGTGGGGATTGGGCGAGATCACGCACTATTCTCCTGCCACGACCGACCTTGTCGTTCCGGCGGCTACGGCATCGGGTGAGGCACGCAAGATTCTCCGTGGTGGGCAGTTCTATATTCAGTCCCCCGACGGCACATTGTATAACCTATTGGGCAATCGCCTGCAATAATATGTCCCTACTACAAAAGATATATCGTACTCTCTCCCGGATACAGCAGAATGTGTTGTGCATCGTGCGTAGTTGTCCGTGGCGACTCGCCACTTGTTCCTTGTTGCTTATAGCAAGTGCTTTGCCTTCTTGCACCGAGTCCGTCAATCCGCCCACGCCCACCCCTACGCCTGCCGATACCATTATCTCCTCCGATTCGGTGCTTGTGCCGGCGCGTGAGACGCAGGTGGCTTTCCTTTCCGAGTACGCCACGCCCGAGCAACTCATTGCCGCCGGAGACGACGACGAGGCGAGTGCTTGGCTGTGGTTTCATACTGCTTACCCCGATAGCCATTACCTCTATTTCGGTGATATTCAGACCGGTTCGCTCGATACCTTGGCGGTCTTGTTTTGGCTGCGAGATGTGGAGTCGGGCAATGTGTCCGATGTGCTGACTATGCCGTCTGTTGTGGCTGAGGCTGCTCCCGTCATCGCCGATTGGTATCGTCAAGGTGGCAACCTTATCTTGTGGGGGCATGCCGTGCCGTTTATCGAGACGCTTGGGCGCTTGCCGGAGGGTACTATCTCATCCCATTCCGCCGCTATAGGCTGTGGGGTGGGGAGTCTCAATCTCGACCACTGGCAGATGTCCGTGCAACTTAGTTTAGAGTATGTCAATAAGGATCATTCCACCCACCCGCTGTTTCGTGGGCTGACGGTCTATTCCGACGCAGCAGGGCGCTATATTCGTGTCAAAGGACCCGGATGGACGGAAGACCACAACTGCGTCTTCTTCAACTATCCCGCCGAATTGACGGGGCGTGATTCCCGCAAGGAGATTTGTTATACGCTGCTCACCGACTACTATGGCATCTATCCCCTTGCTACATGGGACAGCCAAGCCTCGTGGGTGTCGCAGTTGAATATCTGGGAGGCGCGCCGGGGGCAGACGGCGTATCAGGGTCGTGTGCTTTGTATCGGCAACGGTGGCTGTGAGTTCTCCATGAAGTCCTATCGCCAGTCGGGTACGGACGCTTCGGGTAATCCCGTTTATGAGACGACCGACGACCGCAGTGCCTATCCTGTGAATAATATCTACCAGGACAACATCCTTCGCCTCGCCTCCAACGCCATCGCTTATATGCTCCAACCGCTCCACTAAGTTCTATCAAAATCGTTCGTTCTATGAAACCCCGTATAGCCTTTTTCTTGTCCGCTCTTGCAGCCGTAGTCCTCGCCTCGTGCGACCCTACGCCGGTTGATACTCCCACGCCCACGCCTTCGCCCGATTCCACCGTTGTGCCCGATTCACGCCCTGAGTCGGCGACCACTCGTCCCGAGCAGTACCGTCCGCAGGTGCATTATACGGTGCATCATAGTTGGTCAAACGACCCGAATGGGTTGGTCTTCGATGGTACGACTTGGCATCTCTACTACCAGTACACCCCTTCGCACAATGGAACGGGTGGGGTACATTTCTCCGAGATGTGTTGGGGGCATGCCACTTCCACCGACCTCATGCATTGGACGGAGCGTCCCACGGTGCTGAGTCCTGACGATATGGGGGCTATATTCTCCGGCTGTTCTGTGTTGGATACGGCCAATGTGGCAGGCTTTGGCAGCGATGCCATCCTTGCGTTCTATACCGCAGCAGGCACCGCCCAACAGATTTGTTTGGCTGTTAGCACCGACCACGGCATGTCTTTCACCAAGTACGCCGACAATCCTGTCGTGAGCAGTTCTTTGCCCGAGTTTCGTGACCCGAAGGTGGTCTACGACGACCGGTCGCGCCAATATATTATGGGTATTGCCCGTGGCTACCAACACGGCATAGAGATTTGGACATCCGCCAACTTGCTTGCTTGGACATTTCGGGGTATCTTCACCACCGACCAAGCCGCTTGCAATCAGGGGCAATGGGAGTGCTGCGACTTCATTCCGTTTGATGTGAACGGCGAGCGCAAATGGGTCTTGCTGCTTTCCACCAATCCGGGCAGTCAGTATAATTATTCGGGGATGATGTATTTTGTCGGCTCGTTCGATGCCAATTTGATGTTTGTTCCCGACGCACGCGAGTACCCGCTTTGGTTCGATGGCGGTATGGATTGCTATGCAGGCGTCACATTCGACCACGCCCCCAACGGCCGCCATGTCCTCATGGCATGGATGAACAATTGGGATTATGCCACGCTTGTGCCGCCTACCACCTGGCGCAGTGCCTATACCCTGCCTCGTGATTTGTCGCTTGTGCAGCGCAACGGCGAATACTATCTTGCTCAAACGCCTTCTCCCGAACTCGACGCCATCGCCTCCCCGTGGCAAACCATCATCGACGAAGAAACTACGGAAACTACAAGCGCAGCGAATACTACGCAAACTACAAACACGACAAACGCTACGGAAATTACGACCGCTTCGCAAACTTCCACCACACAGGTAACTGTATCTGCTCCTGACGCATGGCAAGCCAACTTAACCGTATCTTTGGATGAGAATACCGAGATAACTCTTTCCAACGAGTTGGGTGAGTCCTATACCTTGGTGGTAGATGTAGCGAACGATCGCCTCATTGCTCGCCGTACCGCAGCCTCGGGAGCCTACCTCTTCAGCCCCAATTTTTCCGTTCCCACTCTCTCCGCCCCTCTCTATTCCGCTTCTTCTAATTCCGTTCCTGTTTTTTCTATCTCTGCTTCTTCCTCTATTTCCCGAACCACTCCCGAACCAACTCCTCCGCAACGCACCCCATTTAGCCTCTCCACATCCTCTCAAACTGCAGGAACCACCCAACTAACCCTAATCCTCGACCATAGTTCCGTAGAAGCATTTGCCTCGGATGGTGTCTGTGTCCTGACCAACACGGTCTATCCCGCAGTTCCTTATACGACTATAACCTGTTCTCCCGCCCCTATCTCCCTCTCCACCCGCACCCTCTCCACCATCTGGTCTGTTGAGTGAAATTTGGACTTAATCGTCATTCTATAGACGGCAACAGGTCTATTTGGAAAATCCTACATTTTTGCAAATTCTGCGGCTTGGGCTTGCCTGTTCGGAATAAAATGTGTACCTTTGTCCGCTCTTTTCGTTGTACCGCAATTGTGAGTAGTATTTTACCGTATCTGTAGGCAGTGGCTTGCCATATCGGTAAGAAGTGTCCTGCCACCACGGTACACAACACAAGAGGGGCAGTCTCCGAACTATGTCCAAGCGCATTTTCTATATCGGCTTATGCGTCCTGCTCTGCAGGGTGGCATTGCCTGTGCGTGCGCAATATACGGGCAGCGGCAGCAGTGTATTTACTTTCCTCGGGTTGCCTGCATCGTCGCGGATTAACGCATTGGGTACCTATAATGTCAGCGTGCGTGACGGCGACATCTCTATGGCGATGAACAACCCCGCACTCTTGGGAGCAATGACCGATAATGTGCTGCAACTCAACTATTCGTACTACCTCCCAGGGACGAACTTCGGTAGTGTGCTCTATGGGCATAATTTCGGGCGTTCGAAGATAGAGAAACCCTATACGGGCGAGGGCGAACCCGATAAACCGAACTATTTTGCCGTCGGCGTTCACTACCTCGACTACGGGCGTATGCAGTATGCCGACGACAACGGTAACCTGACGGGTGGCACTTTTACGGCAAAGGATATTCTTATCGATGTGATGTACGCACGCCAACTGGGTGAGATGTTCTCGGTGGGCGTTACGCTCAAACCCGTCTATTCGATCTATGAGTCGTACCATTCTTTTGCGCTCGGGGCGGATGTGGGGGCGCACTTCCAATTGCGGGACTCCACTTTCCAACTCGGTCTGTCGTTGCAGAATATCGGTTGGCAAGTGAAGGGTTTCTATAGCGATGAGGGCGGCACGAACCACGAGATGTTGCCCATTAACCTTCAGTTGGGCTTCTCTTATCGCTTTGCCCATGCGCCGTTGCGATTCTCGATGACTGTCCACAATATGCAGCAGTGGAACCTAGGCTACGAGCAGACGAACAATGTCAATATATCTTCGCTCACGGGCGAGACCAAGAATATCGAATGGTACGATATGATGTTCCGTCATACGGTTTTTGCTCTCGATGTGGTGCCTCGTAGCGAGCGTTTCTATTTGACGGTCAGTTACAACCACCGCCGCCGTGCAGAGATGAACCTTAGCGACCAACGCTCGCTGGCGGGTTTCGCTTTTGGTGCAGGGGTGCGTATCTATAAGTTCCGCTTGGGCTTTGCTATGTCGCAGTTGACCAAGAGCAATTTCTCCTACCAAGTCGGTCTTAGCCTCGATATTAACAGTATGCTGAAATGAAAAAGATTATCGTAGCCATCGACGGCTATTCTTCTTGCGGCAAATCCACCATTGCGCGTGCACTGGCGAAATATGCCGGCTATATGTATGTCGATACGGGTGCTATGTATCGTGCGATGGCACTCTATATGTTGCAGCACCACGCCGAGACGGAGGAACAGATTCTTGCCCTCTTGGATAAGGTAGAGATTCGGTTTGCTTTGCAGCCAGACGGCACACAACATACCTTGCTCAATGGCGAGGATGTAGAGAAGACTATCCGTACGCTTGAGGTAGGCAACCTTGCGTCCGAGGTGTCGCAGATACGCGAGGTGCGCCGCTATCTTGTGGCACAGCAGCAGGCTATGGGGGTGGAGAAAGGTATCGTTATGGACGGGCGAGATATAGGCACGGTGGTTTTCCCCGATGCCGAACTAAAACTCTTCCTCACCGCTGCACCCGAGGAGCGTGCACACCGCCGCTTTGAGGAACTGCGTGCCAAAGGCGAGAATCCCGATTATGAGGCAGTGTTGCAGGATGTGACGGATAGAGACTACCGCGACACCCACCGTGCGGAGAGTCCGTTGCGCCAAGCCCCCGATGCGCAAGTGGTAGATAATACGCACCTTACTCCCGACGAACAGATGAAAGTGGTACAAACTCTCTTCTCCGAAGCCCTCTCTCGGGCGAATGCCACCGCATCGCACGCATGAAAATAGCATTTACTACACTCGGTTGCAAGTTGAATTTTGCGGAAAGCAGCGCATTGGGCAAGAGCCTAATGCAGCGTGGGCATGTCCGTGCAAAACAAGGCGAACAGGCCGATGTGTGTATCATCAATACCTGCTCGGTGACCGACGCAGCCGACCACAAAGACCGCCAAGCCATCCATCGTATTCGCCGCCAAAACCCCGATGCGGTGCTGATCGTGACGGGCTGCTATGCGCAACTCAAGCCCGGCGAGATAGCCGACCTGCCGGAGGTGGATTATGTGCTGGGCATGAACGAGAAATTTGCTATTCCTGACCTCGTCGAACGCATTGAACAGCAACGCAAGGCAGACGATACGACGCAAGATGATACGGATATCGCTTCGCTCAAATCGAAACAGGCGGGGGTCTATACCTCTGCGATTCGAGAGATAGACGAGTTCCATGCAGCGCACTCGAAAGATGACCGCACCCGCTGTTTCCTGAAAGTGCAGGACGGGTGTAACTATTTCTGTACCTACTGCACCATTCCGCTGGCGCGTGGCAAATCACGCAACCCGAATATCGCTGCCGTGGTGGCTGATGCCAAACAGGCACTCGCAGAAGGGGCAAAAGAGATTGTGCTGACGGGCGTGAACATCGGCGATTTCGGTCGCTCAACGGGGGAGAGTTTCTACGAACTGGTGCAGGCCATAGACCAAATAGAGGGCGAGTTTCGGGTGCGTATCTCTTCGTGTGAGCCGAATCTGCTGAGCGATGAGATTATCGACTTTGTCGCCACAAGCCGACACTTTGCGCCGCATTTTCATATACCTTTGCAGTCCGGCTCTAATGAGGTGCTGCGAATTATGCACCGCCGCTATACGCGCGAACTCTTTGCGGAACGGGTGGAACATATACGCCGTGTGATGCCGAATGCATTTATCGGGGTGGATTGTATGGTGGGCGTACGAGGCGAGACGGAGGCGTGCTGGGAAGATTATCTGCAGTTTATCGAAAGCCTGCCTGTGAGCCAACTGCATGTGTTTACCTACTCGGAGCGGGCAAACACCCGTATGCTCGAACTGGAACTGTTTGTGGTGCCGCAAAAAGAGCGGGAACAACGCAGCCGTGTGCTGCACGAGGTGAGCGCCCGCAAGTTGGCGGCTTTCTATGCTGCTCACGCCGGCGACATTGCCACCGTGCTATGGGAAAGCAAGCGCATTAAAGACCCGCAGTCGCCCACGAACTACCTGATGGACGGCTTTACGGAGAACTATATCCGCATCTCCTGCCCCTACGACAAGGCAAAAGTGAATACCTACGAGCAAGTGCAGATTCCGGAGGATGTGAGGCCTGTTTAGTGGAGTTTTTTAGTTGAGTGTTGAGAGTTGAGTGCAGTTTTTGTGGTTTAGAGTTTAGAGTTTTTTCTTTGTTGAGTGTTGAGTGTTGAGGGTTTAGTGCAGGGGAGAGTTTTGGAGAATAGAGGGGGAGAGAGGGGGCATCATTCATAATTCATAATTCGTAATTCGAAATTAGATATTGGTCTGTTTTTATATGCAAAATTATTTCTCTTTTAAGGGCGTGTTCCGCCCGAAATTGTTTACCTCACTGCGCGGGTACACCAAAGAACGCTTCTTGCAGGACGCCATTGCGGGTATCATTGTCGGCATAGTGGCGATTCCGCTTGCGATTGCCTTCGGTATATCTTCGGGCGTGGGCCCTACAGAAGGTCTTATCACTGCCATTATTGCAGGTTTTATTATCTCGGCACTTGGCGGTAGTAAGGTACAAATTGGCGGCCCTACGGGGGCATTTATCGTTATTATCTACGGCATTATTCAACAGCACGGCTTGACAGGGCTGCTCATTGCCACTATTATGGCGGGTATCCTGTTGATACTCATGGGCGTATTTAAGTTGGGAAGTGTTATAAAGTTTGTGCCTTATCCGGTGATTGTCGGTTTTACGGCAGGTATTGCGCTCACGATTTTTACGACGCAGATGAACGATTTGTTCGGGCTTGGTATAACCGACGCTCCTGCTGACTTCATCCATAAGTGGATTTGCTACGGGCAACACTGGCAGAATATCAACTGGTGGGCTTTTGGTATCGGTATTGCCTCACTGCTGCTGATTATAGGGACACCTTTTGTGAGCAAGAAAATACCCGGTTCGCTGGTGGCGATTGTGGTAATGACGCTGGCGGCGTGGCTGCTCAAGAAATATGCGGGCGTGGAGAGTATTCAGACCATTGGCGACCTCTATACCCTGCCGCACGGTATGCCTGCACCGCACCTGCCGTCGGTGGAGTTGGCGGAGGGACAGACCCTGCTCTCGCTGGTGCAAGACCTATTCCCCGCTGCCTTTACGATTGCCATGCTTGGGGCTATTGAGTCGCTGCTGTCGGCGATGGTGGCTGACGGTGTGATAGGCGACCAACACAACTCGAACACGGAACTCATTGCGCAGGGTATCGCCAATGTGGTGGTGCCGTTCTTTGGCGGTATTCCCGCTACGGGGGCGATTGCGCGTACGATGACCAATATCAACAACGGTGGGCGTACACCGGTGGCGGGTATTATTCACGCAGTGGTGCTGCTGCTCGTGCTGCTGTTCTTAGGCACACTGGTGGGGATGATTCCGATGGCGTGCCTGGCAGGGGTGCTGATTATGGTTAGTTACAACATGTCGGGCTGGCGTTCATTTTTATGGCTCGCCAAAGCACCGAAATCGGACTTTCTCGTAATGATTGTTACTTTTGTGCTGACTGTGATTTTCAACCTGACGGTGGCGATAGAGATAGGGCTGCTGCTGGCGGTGATCCTGTTTATCAAGCGTACCAACGAGGCAACGGTGATTCGTACATTCTCCAACGAATTGGACCCCGCCAAGAACAACGATGTGCGGCTGCACGGCGACGACCTGGAGATGCTGCATATTCCGCAGTACACCGAGGTGTATGAGATTGATGGTCCGTACTTCTTCGGTATCGCCAACAAGTTTGAGGACATCAGCCGCCGTATTGGTATGGACGACCAAAAAGTGCGTATCATCCGTATGCGTAAGGTGTCGTTTATCGACTCGACGGGTATTCATAACCTTGAGCAATTGTATTATCGCTCCAAGTCGTGCGGTATTCAGTTGGTGCTGTCGGGGGTGAACCATCATGTTTATCAAGCATTGGAGAAGGCCGGAATAGTGAAACTCATCGGCAAGGAGAACATTCGTGACCATATCAATGGGGCACTGTCACGAGCCGCTGAGTTGGTGGGAGAACCTGCTCCCAAACACGCATAGAGGAGAGTGTTTCGGCTGATTCTTATGGCTCTTTGGACAAACTTTGCAAATTTTGTCCAGAGAAAAAGATAAGGAAAATTTGCAGATATGCAAATAAATTTCTATCTTTGCGCTGTGTTTCTTACACAAGTCTTTCTGTTTATGGGACTCTAAACCGATAAACAACCGCGCCGAGGGGTGGGAGGGTAGCGTCGCTCCCGTGCAATCCCTACGGGCGTGGCAGATAGTGAAATACTATCGAGACATACTTAAAAGGCGTTTGTTAACGCTTGTTTTGGTACATTGAAACCTAGCAATTTTCTACCATCCGAGACAAGACCGTGACGAATGCTTACGGGATGTGTATTCCGCCGTGCATCAATGGTGCATCTATTGGCTTTGGGCTGATAGTGTGCCGTGGTGTATTGGACGATATACATATTCGGCGTGGGCTGAGTCGTTCTTCTTAATGGTAAAGGTTTTGCTAGGACCCCAATGTATAAGATGAGCGTAGAACAAGGTTCCACGCTTTTTTTGTATCTATACCCCAACTCTTTTGGAGCCGAGAGTTGCATCTAAAATATACTGTTCGCAGTAAACACAGACCTTATGTTACAAACGGTATCTAACACCAACAAAGAGAAACAACGCCAGGAAATAATCTCTCTTCTGAACAAAATTTCGGAAGGAAATTTGACGGGAAATGGTTATTATTCTGACAAACAAGCCATTGCAAACCTATTTACTAAGACAGACGAGGGGGAAAAGGAAGATATTCTCCTTCGCCTGACGGTCATTGACAGTATGTACTCCACGCAGATGAGCAAACGCTACTATGGGTTGGAGGACTTGGCTGAGGCTATGTATGCATTGCAAGAAGAAAAAGGACTCTCTTTGAAAGACTTATTTATTCGTTTTGCCGAATCATGTGATGCCTCATTGTTTGATTATCAAGGCAGAAACCTTTTTGCCAATTCGTATGGCATAGGTAAAGATGCCGGAGGTAAAGGCGTGGCGATATCGCTCATCAGCAAGTATGCCTATTTCTGTACGAACTATAAGTTTCCTATCTTTGACTCTATAGTGTGCGAGACATTGCCCTGCTTGCGTTCCTATTTAGGTCTGCCGAAACGGAAATTACTCAAGGTACACGATAAAGATAAAAGCAATTCTTACCGCATTGATGGAATGGCAACAATGGTGAACTTTACCTCAGCCATTAATGCATTCTTCCAAGAACTGAATATCCCTGTTTCATACGATAGCCTTGACCGCCTACTTTGGTTCGTAGGTAAGATACGCCGCGGCAATCTTTCTTTGGTTTTATCCAAGAGCGAGTACAAAAAAAGTGTAGAGTATTGTGGCAAGGTACTGCATATTTCCATGTTTGACATCGAAAAGATTGAGAAAATAGAGTCCTTGCCCTTTGTTAAACCGGAACTGATTCCTTTCTTCCACTTGGCAAAGACGCTCGGTACTTTAGTAAAGTATCCCAAATCTTCTGCCAAACAAGGCACGGGCAAAAACGACAAACAATAACTAAATCATATCACTATGTACAACGAACAAATTGAATCCCTTATCTCTGCGGCATTGGCGGACGGGGTATTAACCGAAAAAGAAAAACAAGTATTGTTCAAAAAAGCCCAATCATTGGGAATTGACCTCGATGAATTCGAGATGGTTTTGGATGCTCGGCTTGTTGAACTCAAGAAAGAAGAGAAGAAAAAAGCGGAAAAGTCGGCTCCGAAATCTACGAAATATGGTGATGTCCGCAAATGCCCTGTTTGTGGTGCATTAGTTCCTGCTCTCTCTGGTGTTTGTCCCGATTGTGGATATGAATTTTCGGGCATAGAAGTTTCTAAAACAGCAGAGAGACTAGCCGAGAAGTTGAACAATGTATCTACATACAATGAAAACGAGGCTATAAAAGAGAAGCGTGAAATTATAGAGCAGTTTCCTATTCCTAATACAAAATCAGAATTAATTGGATTTCTTATCGCAGCAAAAACGCATATACAGGATAGTTCTGATCCGTTAGCCAAAGCCTATTTAAAGAAGTATCAACAGTGTGCTGAACAGGCAAAATTGGCATTTCCAGGAGACAAATTGATTGCTCCATACATATCAGAATATGAACGACTAAAAAAAGAATCACATTCTGTTGGACATAAATGGACTGCGTTAGTTGGTTGGGTGAAAACACATGAAGAACTTGGATGTCTTATATGCATTGTTCTGTTTATTCTTTTATGTGTTATTGGAGGAATAATTTGGTATCGTGTTGATACGGCAGATATAAGATATGAAGAGAAAGTTATTCAAACAGCATACAATGGAGATCTTGAAAAGGCACTGAAAATGTATACAAAAGGTGTGCAGAAGTATCATGATCAGCGTGATTGGGGAAAAGAAGCAATAACTATTATTTTCAAGAGTTATTTGGATAATGATATAAAAAAAGCAGAATATATATATAGTCACTATTCAACATCGGGCTCGGCAGATCCACTTGTCTATGCTTATGTTGAGTCTGGGAATTTTGCTGATGCAGAGCGAATTTGTAAGGAATACGATAAGTCGTGTTATCCTATTGTTATGGGAGCATATCGTCGCGCTAATAAAATAGAAGACTATTGGCGGTTGGCTAGAAATATCTATTCTGACGCAGATTCTTATGAGAAGCGTTATAACGCAATGGAAAATGTGGTCAAGAATTATTGTGAGCAAGGTCAAACCGCTAAGGCGAAAGAATTTATAGATAAAAATGTAGGCTGGTTTTATACAAATGTAGATAAGGATCCAAAGATTAATGAACCAAGTGGTATCTTTCTAAGCGGTCATGCTGATAGGCAACCCTACAAAAAAGCCAGAGTTTATGAGCAGTTGATGACTATTGTAAGACAGTACTAGAGGAGAATAATCTTACTATTGTGTACATACGCGAATTTAAATAACAATAAGTATAACACCATGGGACTGTTTTTTAATAGGAAAGATGGCGGGTTGATGGATGTCATCCGCTGTGATGAGAGTGAGTATCTCGTATGGAAATGGCGACCTGCAGGGCAGGATGTCAATTCGACATCGAAAGAGAATGCTATCCGCTACGGCAGTACGCTGCATGTGAAAGACGGCGAAATGTGCGTCTTTGTCTACAAACAGAAAGACGGGGCGTTGCAAGACTATATTATGGGACCTTATGAGGATACGATTAAGACTGCCAATTTCCCTGTGCTGACAAGCATAGTAGGGGCGGCATTCGGTGGTTCTTCGCCTTTCCCTGCAGAGGTGTATTTCTTTAACCTGCAGGGGAATAACCAAATCAAGTTTGCCGTGCCCTATTTCGATATTGCCGACCCTCGCTTCTTGGATTTTGTAGTACCCGTAGCCGTACGCGGAACTCTCACTTTTAACCTGACGGGCGTAGAGGATGTAAAGAAATTCATCAAACTCAACCGCTTGACAGACTTCTCTCTTGACCAATTCCGCGAGCAGATTATCGGAATGGTGAAGAAGTTCGTCAAGAACTTTGTATCGAACTGCCCGTCGGAGAATGGTATCCCAGTGGTGCAGATAGAGCGTAAGATAGTCGAGATAAGCGATCTAATACAAGCCCGCCTGGCACCACAACTGCTCGACGACTTTGGTGTGAACCTGAAGCGTATAGACATCTCGGCTATTGAGATAGACAAAGAGAGTCCGGACTATGCGCAACTCATGCACGCAACCAAAGAGCAGCAGATGATTCAAGCGGAGCAGATAGGACGGCGTGCGGCTATCGACACCGATGTCTATGCCGAAGCGGCACACCTGAATGTGCAGTCGCAGAACTTGCAGGCACACGCTATCAATCAACAAACCGAGGTGCTCAAGGCTGCTGCCAATAACCTTGGGCAAATGGGAATGATGAACACCGGTGCAGGTGGCGGAATGAACCCCGTAGGAATGATGATGGGTATGGGCGTCGCTGCCGGTATGGGGCAGCAAATGGCGGGTATGATGGGCGGCATAAACCAAACGGCGCAACAGCCGCAGGTGGCACCGCAAGCCCCACAGACAACGCCTCCGCCTATGCCCGGTGCGGTATCGTATATGTTGGCTGTCAATGGGCAACAGTATGGTCCGTATACCATCCAACAGATGCAACAAATGGCAGGAGCAGGGCAACTGACAGCGCAATCGCTCGTATGGTGTCAGGGCATGGCTGCATGGGAGCAGGCGGGTAATCGTGCCGATTTGGCTTCGCTGTTTGCGCCCGCTGCACCGCCTATGCCACCGACCTCTTCCATTCCTCCCGTACCGCCCACAATCTAACGATAGCAGCCCTATGAAAGTACATGGTATTCCTGCGCTTATTGCGTTGGCAATTAGTGCTTTAGTCGCCTTCGGGTTCTACTCGTTCTGTCGCTGTGCGGATATGCAATGGTGGGTGGCGATAGGTGGCGGAGTTGGTTTGTTCCTAACACTGGGGACGGCATTGGCAGTTTCGTTCGCCACCTCGCGCACCTCAACGAATGCGAAAGTGGTATCGGGGATAGGAGCAGCCCTGCTGCTTATCTCGAATGGGGTATTCTGTTGCCTGACTTCTTTTTCTCTCGCATGGTATATCATCCTCAATGGACTATTGCTCTTGCTGTGGGTGATACTCCTATACGCCATCGCGAAAGCAGCACAGTAAAGGACTGAGAGAGCATAGATGAAAATCGGGTTAGCAATTTCCGTTGCTGACCCGATTTTGTTTTGACTTGTTTGGAAGTCAGTGTTTTGGGCGGTGGAGTTCTATTATGGTTATTTGGCGTAATAGTCAAATTGCAGTCTGAAATCGTCCGGAAGCCCTGATTTAATAGGC
>CAVEXR010000022.1:12029-33525 GCA_963619585.1 Azospirillum sp. CAG:239 | reverse complement strand
GAGTAGGTAGCCGCCACTTTCAGAACCTCGAAGAGAAATCTTCGGGGTTCTTTGTCCGTGTTATGTTTAATTTGTAATGTGTAATTAGTAATTGTATGAGTAGTAATGTATCACCAATGAAAACCTGTCATAGACTATGCATGTTAATTGTTACTTGTTAACTGCCCCCTTGCACAAGCGAGAAAAAAGTTGTACCTTTGCGGGCTATACTTAATCAAGCAGACACTTATTCATCCGGTATGACGCAGTATACTTATTTAGACCAAATCGACTCCCCTGCCGACCTGAAGAAACTTCCACTCGAAGCACTACCCGAACTATGCCATGAACTTCGGCAATTCATTATCGAGGAACTCAGCCACAACCCGGGGCATTTAGCCTCGTCTTTGGGTACTATAGAGATTACCGTTGCCCTCCACTATGTCTTCAATACCCCGGAAGACCGTTTGGTGTGGGATGTGGGGCATCAGGCTTATGCCCATAAGATACTCACGGGGCGGCGTGAGCGTTTCCATACCAATCGCCAGTTCCACGGTTTGGCACCTTTCCCTCTCCCCGCAGAGAGCGAATACGATGCCTTTATCGCGGGTCATGCCAGCAACTCTATCTCTGCGGCCTTGGGTATGGAGATTGCCGATGAGTTGCAAGACCGCCGTACACGCAATGTGGTTGCAATCATAGGCGACGGGGCAATGACGGGCGGCTTGGCGTTCGAGGGGCTTAACAACACCTCGATGAACAAGAACAACTTGCTCATTATCCTTAACGACAACAATATGGCAATCGACCCGCTCCATGGTGGGTTCACAGAGTATCTGCTCGATTTGACGACGGGCGAACGGTACAACCGTTGGCGTTGGAAACTCTATAAATTGGCGGCACGCCTCCACCTCATCGATGATGAGAAGAAACAGCAGGTGCTGCGTAAGTCGAATAGTCTCAAGGCGATTTTGACCCACCAGACGAGCAATATCTTCCAAGGGTTGAATATACGCTATTTCGGGCCCGCAGACGGGCATAATGTAGAGCAATTGGTGCGTATCCTCTCTGAGATTAAGAACCATCGTGGTCCGAAGGTGTTGCATATCGTTACGAAGAAGGGCAAAGGCTATGCCCCTGCCGAGAACGACCCTACCACTTGGCACGCACCGGGTGAGTTTAATGTTGAGACAGAGGAGCGTACTTGCCCTGCGAAAGCCTCTGCCCCGCTGTGGCAGGATGTGTTTGGCGAGGAGTTGCTCGCGCTGGCAAAGCAGAATCCCAAGGTGGTGGGTGTTACGCCCGCCATGCCGTCGGGGTGCTCTATGTCTATTATGCAGCATGAATTGCCCGAGCGGGTGTTCGATGTAGGTATTGCCGAGGGGCATGCGGTTACTTTTTCGGCAGGTATGGCAAAAGAGGGGCTGCTGCCGTACTGCAATATCTACTCCACCTTTATGCAGCGTGCGTACGACAATATCATCCACGATGTGGCACTGCCGAATCTCCATGTGGTGCTTTGTATCGACCGTGCGGGTATCGTGGGAAACGACGGCGCGACGCACCATGGATTGCTCGATCTTGCCTATTTGCGCCCGATACCGAACCTCTCTATCTGCGCTCCGCGCGATGCAGACGACTTGCGGGAGATGATGCGGTTGGCACAGACGCTTCCCTGTCCTGTAGCCATACGCTATCCCCGTGGGCGCAGTTGTCTGCATGCCGATCGTACACCTGTGGCGTATGCCAGAGGGGTATGTCTCATGCAGGGCGAAGGTGCTGCGGTACTATCTATCGGAGCAATAGGAAATACCGTTGAGGGTGCATTGGCATTGTTGCCGGCATCTATGCGTGTGGCGCACTACGATATGCGGTGGTTGAAGCCGCTCGACGAGGCGTTGTTACACGAGGTGGGGCAGCACTACAAGGTTGTATTCACTGCAGAAGACGGTATGACGAGTGGTGGCTTGGGTTCGGCGGTACTCGAGTGGATGGCAGACCACGGCTATACGCCACGGGTGGTGCGCATGGGTGTCAACGACCGCTTTGTTGAGCACGGCAGTACGGCAGAACTCTATCACATGCTGGGCTTAGATGCAGAGGGCATCGCCCATACCATCGAGCAAACTTTGGAGAAATAAGTTAAACCTAAAACTAAAACAGAACGAATTATGCGTGTAATCATTGCAGGAGCAGGCGAAGTGGGGACGCACTTGGCAAAATTGCTTTCCCAGGAGGATATGGAAATCAGCCTGATGGACGAGAGTCAGGAGCGGTTGGGTTTCCTTGATTCCGATTACGACTTGCTGACCAAGGTCGGAAGCCCTACTTCGATACACGACTTGCGTAATATCGGGGTGAAAAATGTCGACCTCTTTATTGCCGTTACCCCCGTGGAGACGGAGAACATTACTTCGTGCCTCATAGCCAACCAACTTGGCGCACGGCGGACACTCGCACGGATAGACAATTACGAGTATCTGCTGCCCGAGAACCGTGGGCTCTTTGAGGAGATGGGGTTGAACCACCTCATCTACCCCGAGGTATTGGCGGCGAACGAGATAGAGGAGTCATTGCGCACCAACTGGATGCGGTTCCACCTCTCGCTTTGCGATGGTGCCTTGGAACTTTGTGTCGTTAAGGTGCGCGAGGGGGCGGCAGTGGTCAACAAGGCATTCTGTTCGGGGATATACAACCACGGGCGTTTTCGCATCGTGGCGATCAAGCGTGACAGCGAGACGATTATCCCGCGAGGCAACGACCAAGTGCTGGCGGGTGATGTGGTCTATGTGGTTTGCAACAAAGAGGATATGGAGTTCCTGCGCGAGCAACTCGGCAAGCACAAGGGCGAGATACACAATATTATCTTCTTTGGCGGGTCGCGTATCACGCGTAAGGCGGCACTCTCATTGCCTGACGACCTTGACATTAAGATACTCGAGACCAACCGTGAATTGTGTAATCAACTCTCGGAGAAATTGCCGCATGCGTTGATTATCAATGCCGACGGCTCGGATATGTCGGTGCTGAAGGAAGAGGGTATTCAGGATGCCGATGCCTTTGTGGCAGTTACCGATAATAGTGAGGCAAATATATTTGCTTGCTTGGCGGCAAAGCGCTTCGGGGTAGGGAAGACTATTGCCGAGGTGGAGAATATCGACTATATCCCTATGGCAGAGGCGTTGGATATCGGCACGGTGCTTAACAAGAAGACTATTGCCGCCTCGTATATCTACCAGATGTTGCTCGATGCCAATGTACTCAATGTGCATAATCTGACCAGTGCAGACGCCGAAATAGTGGTCTTTGTAGCAAAAGAGGGAAGCCGCATTACACGCGGCAAAGTGCGGGATATGCAGTTGCCGGAAGATACAAATATCGGTGCTATCGTGCGTGCCGGTGAGGGGGTGCTGGTCAACGGTGAGACGGAGATAGTGGCAGGTGATCGGGTCGTGGTGTTCTGCAAACGCCATGTGCTGCGCTACTTGGAACACTTCTTCAAATAGAACGATCGCTTTGGGACTTGTTTGTTCCAATGTGAGAAATGGAATAGACAACAAACAGAATAGGCAGGAAACAGAATAGACAACAAACGATGACGCGAACTTTTAACTGGAAATTAGTCTTCAAGACCATGGGAGTGCTGCTCTGCATAGAGGCACTCTTTATGCTCGTGCCCGCAATGGTTTCGTTGGCGTATGCAGAGCCGGATACGGAGGCGTTCTTCGTAGCCACCGCGCTGACGCTGGTGGGAGGACTGTTGGCGTGCTCGGTGGGGAAACATGCTCCCCGACGAGTGGGCGAGCGTGAGGGGTACTTCATCGTGGCAACGGTATGGGTGGTTTATTCGCTCTTCGGTATGTTGCCCTATTGGCTCAGCGGCGCAATAGGAACAATTACGGACTGTTGGTTCGAGACCATGTCCGGGTTTACGACTACGGGTGCGACTATCATTCCCGATGTGGAGATAATGACACACGGGGTATTGCTTTGGCGGGCATTGAGCCAGTGGATAGGCGGTATGGGTATCATTGTGCTAAGTGTGGCTATCCTGCCAATGTTCGGGCTGGGAGGTATGCAGTTGTATGCCGCTGAGGTGACGGGGGTAAGTTACGAGAAACTCTCGCCTCGTATTGCCGACACGGCCAAGCACATGTGGGCAACCTATATTGCGCTCACAGTCGTCGAGGCAGGGCTGCTGTGGTTCTTCGGTATGAGTGGCTTCGATGCGGTTTGTCATTCGCTATCGACTATTTCTACGGGCGGGTTCTCTACACGCAACCTGAGTGTGATTAACGACGGGGCGGCGATTCAGTACACGATAGCGGTCTTTATGTTCCTCTCGGGTATCAACTTTACGCAGTTGATATACGCATTCCGTGGTAAGCCCTCGCGCCTGCTCCACGATGAGGAGACGCGTTGGTATAGTACGGCTGTGCTGGTGGCAACGGTGGCGTTGATGGTAGGGTTGCTCTGCCACTATATCCTTCGTGAGCCGCTTTTGGTAGTGGACTCTGTACCGCATTTCTTCGGGGCGGTGGAGCGGGTATTCCGCAAGAGTTTCTTTATGGTAACTTCGGCGATGACAAGTTCGGGCTTTGCGGCGAGCGACTATATGGCGTGGCCGCCGCTGCTGTGGGTGCTGGTGTTCTTTATGATGTTCACGGGTGCGTCTTCGGGGAGTACATCGGGAGGAATAAAGTGGGTGCGTATCGGTATCTTCGCTAAGAGTGCGATGACGGAACTGAAGAGGCGTATCCACCCCAATGCGGTGTTGCCTGTGCGTTTCAACGGGCGTACGGTGTCGGAGCAGACAAGCAGTAATGTGATGGCGTTCATGTTCTTCTATATCTTGATTATCGTCTTGACGGTGCTGGTATTCTGCGCTACGGGTGTATCGTTCGATGAGGCTATCGGTACGGCGGTGTCCGGGATAGGCAATGTCGGTGTCAGTATCGGGCAATTTGGTCCTGTGGGTACGTATGCCGCATTCCCGGTCGTGGCAAAGTGGACGATGACTTTTGTGATGCTTATCGGGCGTCTCGAGATATTTACGGTACTGCTGCTCTTTACCAAAACGCTTTGGCATAAATAATCTAACCTTTAACTTCTAACTTCTATAACCTATCTATGCGCCCTCGTTGGATTGCTTTGTTCTTTTGGCTGTGTATCGCCCTGTTGGGTGTCCTCTGTTGGGTTTTCCCTACGAAGCCTGTACATATCGGTTCACTCTCGTTGCGGTGGGCGAAGCTGGCGTCGGTGCTGGATTTGGAGAAACCTGCGCCTACGCCGACCTGTAGCGATACGCTGTCTCTGTATGCGGAGGCAGATTCGCTCGTGGTCGATACCATACTCCAAGCAGGTAGTATCCCCGCCCCTGAGGTTATCCCTACTTATACGACGGCAGTCGATACACTGCAGGATACGCGTAAGTACCTGGCGGCGTTCTATCGTTCGCTTTCGCAGACAAGCAGTCGTACGGTGCGGGTAGTGCATTATGGCGACTCGCAGATCGAGGAAGACCGTATGACGCAGACCGTTCGTCGTGCGCTGCAAGCACGGTACGGCGGGGGCGGCGTGGGGTTGGTACCGCTGTTGCAGACTATCCCGACTCGTACACTGCACCAGACCTTGCTTATGGACGGGCGAGCCGTGTCTATTCAGCAGGGTATACCTCGCCGCTTGGTGTATGGTCCTAAGAGTATGCGCTCGGCAGACGGACGCTATGGTGCTATGGGGCAGGTGGCATTGATGAACGATTCGCTGCTTCGGGGCTCGGAGCATTTGTCGGTAGTGTTGGAACCGATGAGCAAAGAGCGCAATACGGAGAGTTATTTCAACCGCCTGCGGGTGTGGACAGAGGGTGATGTAGCAGTGGTGAACGCTGCGGGAGATACCCTTTCGGCTGCGGAAACGCTCGTGCTGCCCGATAGTACCACACGCTATACTTTCTCGCTCTTTGGGCGTGGTCAGGTGTATGGGATGTCGCTCGAAACTCCTACGGGTATCGTAGTGGACAATATCCCCATGCGTGGGTGTATCGGTACGGTGTTCCGCAGTATCGATAGTGAACAGTTATCGGCGTTCTATCGTGAGACGAATACCCGCTTGATTATCTTGCAGTTCGGTGGTAATGCTATCCCGTTCAACGAGCAGCCTTCGACTATTCGAGGTATCGTGGGGCAGTTGGCACAGCAGGTGCAATACCTTAAGGCGTGTGCGCCCGAGGCAAGCCTTCTCTTTGTCGGCCCCGGGGATATGACTACGCTTATCGATGGGCAGCAGACTACCTATCCGCTCTTGCCGTATATGGATAAGTTGCTGGCGGAAATGGCGCAAAAGGAGCAGATTGCCTACTATAGTCTCTATCGGGCAATGGGCGGACAGAACAGTATGCTCGAGTGGCAAAAGCGTGGTTGGGCGGGAGCAGACGGTGTGCATTTCACGCGCAAAGGGGCGGAGAAAGCAGGTAAACGCTTGGCAGAGTGGTTGCTCGATATGCCCGCTTCGTTGGCAACGGTACAGCCGGAGCGTGTGCCGGTAGACACTTTGGCGGGCAAAGAAGAACATGTTGTTTCATCCTCCTCTGCGGAGTAATGGTACTTGGTATGCAGTTTCTACACCATATATTTGCTTTCGACAGTAATAGTCCGCTGCTCTTTACACAGTTCTATTTCTGGGCGTTCTTCGCTATCGTGTATGCGGTGTTCGCTTTGATTATGGAAGTGTGTCCCCGTTGGCGGGGCAACGGTCGCCTGCATTTGCGCAATGTGTTCCTGATGTTTGTCTCGTGGTTCTTCTACTACAAGACGTGTGGTATATTTTTGCTTATCTTAGCGTTTGTTACGCTTTCCGATTGGCTGATTGCCAAGCAGATATACCGCTGCCACCATGATGGGAATACTACAAAAATCGATAGGGCACGCCTATGGTTGGTGTTGTCGGTGGCGATCGACCTCGGGCTGTTGGCGTATTTTAAGTATGCCTATTTCTTTACCAACATGCTGAACGACTTGTTGGGGTGGCATTTGCAAGTATTTGATATATTTGCCTATATCGGCAACGGCTTTTCGGAGAGCGGACGCTTTATGGTCGACCGTATTATTCTGCCAGTGGGGATAAGTTTCTATATCTTTCAGGTTATCTCCTACACGGCGGATGTCTATAAGGGGCGAATACAACCGGTGCGCAATCTGTTGGACTTCGGGTTCTATGTGTCCTTCTTCCCGCAGTTGGTGGCTGGTCCTATTGTGCGGGCGGAGGAGTTTATCCCGCAACTCTATAAGCCGTTCTTCTTGAGCCGCCGTCAGTTTGGGTTGGCGGTGTTCTGGATACTGAACGGCTTGGCGAAAAAGGTGATATTGAGCGACTATTTGGCAGTGAACTTCATCGACCGTGTCTTCGATAACCCGATGTTATTCAGCGGCTTCGAGAACTTGTTCGCGCTCTTTGCCTACTCATTGCAGGTCTATGCGGACTTCTCGGGCTATACGGATATTGCTATCGGCGTAGCACTCTTGATGGGCTTCTATCTGCCTAAGAACTTCGACTCGCCCTACAAGGCAGAGAATCCGCAGCAGTTTTGGCGTCGTTGGCATATATCGTTGAGTCGTTGGCTGAAGACATACCTTTATATTCCGCTGGGTGGTAATCGCAATGCCACTTTCGGTACATACTTTTGGATAGCACTCATTGCGTTTGTGGCATTGGTACTGACAGGTTCATGGGTGGCAACGGGGGTGATACTTGCCATATCCGTAGTGGTACTTATCGTTGCAGTCTGCAAACCTGACCACAGAAAGTTGCTCTATGCGAACCTGAACTCGTTTATCACGATGCTGCTCGGCGGCTTGTGGCATGGGGCGAGTTGGAACTTCATGATTTGGGGCGGACTGAACGGTATAGGTATGATAGTCAATAAGTTCTGGCGGATAATGAATTGGCATGTGCGTATGCTTGTGATGACCCTCCTCTGTGGTGGGCTGATAGCGGCGGACTATTATTGGGCATTGCCCGCTCTGCATTTGTTCTCCATGTGGGTCGCTATTGTGTGGATAGGGACGGCAGTACGCTATATCTTCTATCTCTTGACGCATGGGAAGCCGCTTGCTCGCCCGTGTTGGAATACGCTCAATGCCCGCTTGGGACAGGCGTGGGCGATAGCGCAGACATTCACATTCATTACATTCACGCGTCTTT
The DNA here is from genome assembly GCA_963619585.1 of Azospirillum sp. CAG:239. Classification (GTDB taxonomy): domain Bacteria; phylum Bacteroidota; class Bacteroidia; order Bacteroidales; family Paludibacteraceae; genus Colicola. The sequence goes on along the minus strand of CAVEXR010000022.1, from coordinate 25,347 downwards.
TCTTCCGCTCGGGGTCGAATCTTGACCCCGCTACGGCAAATGAGGAGGCTTGGAATACTGCCACTGCGATGGTCAATCAGATAGGCGGGGCGTGGAACAGTGCAATTATCCCCTCTTTCTTGTACGAATATCGGGTGGTGGTCGGGCTGTTCGTGGCAGGAATGTTGATTCATTGGTTGCCGGCTAAGTGGAAACAATGGTATCGCATTCGCTTCGCTTCGCTGCCGCTTTGGGCGATAATGGGGAGCATTATAGTAGCGGTATTCGTTATTTATCAGTTTGTTACGGCAGATATGCAGCCATTTATTTACTTTCAATTCTAAGCGCATGTTGATAGGACTGACAGGGGGTATCGGGAGTGGCAAGTCCACGCTGGCAGCGGAGTTGGCTCGGCGTGGCTATCCCGTCTATAGCAGTGATACAGCGGCGAAGCGTATTATCGTAGAGAACCCGATGGTGCGTTCGCAGATAGAGTTGCTCTTTGGCTCGGAGGTGTACGAGGGAGACCGCTATTGTACAGAGCAGGTAGCAAAGGTGGTCTTTCGGCATCCCGATATGTTGGAGCGGCTCAATGCCATTGTACATCCTGCCGTGGCGTACGACCTGCGGCAGTGGACGAGACACCAAGAGGCTAAGTACTGCTTTGTAGAGAGTGCCATTCTCTATGAGAGCGGGCTTAATCAGGCGTGCGATAAGGTAGTGTGCGTTGTCGCACCCGAGGCGGTGCGGGTGGAGCGCACTTTGATGCGGGACTATACGGCTCCTTATTCGCAGGAAGACCGAAAGGCGGTGTGGGCGCGTATCCATGCGCAGATGTCGGACAACGAGCGTGCGCAGCGTGCGGACATTGTCGTGGAGAATGACGGAACCACTCCGATAGCGGACTTGGCAGAACAGGTTTTGCACAAGTTGTAACCCCAGAAGTCCGGTTCCCGTTCGTAATGTCTTGTTCTTAAATCCGCTGCAAAGGTACTTTGTTTTTGTCGTCTTTGTTGCGCATAGTGCGCAATTTTTTGTCTTTTACTCAACCTCTCTCTATTTTATCATTCCAACTCCGTCCATAGAAAGTACTGTGGATACCATGTGGATACCATGTGGATACCCTGAGGTTACCCTGAGGTTGCGCCCTTTTGTGTCTGTTCCCCAAAACGGTTGTGCTCTCTTATGCCTTGTTCAAAAAAAAACGATTGCGCCCTATTGGCGAAAGACGATAGGCGGTACTATCTATATAATAAAAAAGACTGCCGAGCGACTTTGCGTGTTCGGCAGTCTTCCCATTTTGTGTAGTTGATAAGAGTTGTATCTATCTGTCTTTTTGCTTTTCCAATTGACGCTCAATGGCTTCGAGACATTCGTCGATGGCTTGCTCAAAAGTATCGCAGGTCTTCTCTGCAAACAACTCGGCACCGAGTCCTATGATACGAATAGTGGCTTCTTTGTTGAGGTTCGTTTCACGCTTGATGACAGTCATACGAATATCCAATTCAGCGGAGTCAGGAAGCAACTTCTCAAATCGTTTGGTTTTCTTCTCAATGTGTTGCTCCAGTCGAGTAGCCATCTCGAAATTAACGGCTTGTGTGTTTAGTTTCATAGCGTTACTGTGTTAATGGGTTAGACTATGTTTTCTTTCGGAGACTCTCCCCGTACTACTGTAGTTGGCACAAATTGCGTGCCAGTCTGCGGCTGTTGGGTGGGGCAGCCCACGATTTTAGCTTGTGGGCATACGAGGTGTTTTGTTGACTTGCAGAGTGTTTGCTTGTTGCGTTTGGGACGAATGTACTACTGTTTGATGAGCAGGCGGAAAGCGTCTGTCACTTTCTTGACGGGGACAATCTGTATGGTATAGTTCGAGGCGACCACTTTTTGATCGGCAGGAATGATAATGCGTTGAAAACCAAGTTTTTGTGCCTCTCCAATGCGCTGCTCTATGCGGTTGACGGGGCGGATTTCCCCTGCCAATCCCACCTCCCCTGTGAGGCAGGTGTTTGCGTCGAGGGCGATGTCCATATTCGATGACAGCACGGCGGCCAATACGGCCAAGTCGATGGCAGGGTCGTTCACGCGCAGACCGCCTGCGATGTTGAGAAACACATCTTTTTGCAGCAGTTTGAATCCCACACGCTTCTCGAGTACGGCGAGCAGCATATTCAGCCGTCGGGTGTCGAAACCGGTGGAGGATCGCTGTGGTGTACCGTATGCCGCCGAAGACACAAGTGCCTGAACTTCAATCAGAAACGGACGCACACCCTCTACGGCAGCGGCAATGGAAATGCCAGACAGTCCTTCGCGGGCAGTGGAGAGTAGCAGTTCGCTGGGGTTCGTTACCTCGCGCAGTCCGTCCTGACGCATTTCGTAAATCCCGAGTTCGGAGGTTGAGCCGAAGCGGTTTTTCTGCGCACGAAGTATACGGTACATGTAGTGTTGGTCGCCTTCAAATTGGAGGACAGTATCCACAATATGTTCCAGCACTTTCGGCCCCGCGAGCGACCCTTCCTTATTTATATGCCCGATGATGAAGAACGGAATGTTCTTTTCTTTGGCGTATTGGAGTATGCGTGCTGCACATTCCCGTACTTGACTTAGACTGCCGATAGTAGATTCAACCCCCTCACAACCAATCGTTTGTATAGAGTCTACGACTACCACTTCGGGTTGTATCTCTGTCACATCTTCGAGGATACGCTCGAGATTGGTCTCGCTCACGATGTAGAGGTTGTCTGGGTTGCCTGCCAGTCGTTCCGCCCGCAGTTTGAGTTGGCGTACGCTCTCTTCGCCGCTAGCGTAGAGGGTGCGTTTGTCGCCCAACTGCATCAGCACCTGCAGGGCGAGGGTCGATTTGCCGATGCCGGGTTCGCCGCCTAGCAAGACCAGACTGCCCGGTACCAATCCGCCGCCCAAGACACGGTTCAACTCCCCGTTGTGCATATCGATACGCATCTCTTCGGTCGCTGTAATCTCCTGAATGCGTTGCGGTTTCGTGCCTGTCCCGACTGAAGTAAGCGAGCGCTTGCCGGCGGGTGCGACGAGGGTAATACTCTCTTCATAAGTACCCCATTCGCCGCAGACGGGGCAGCGCCCGAGCATTTGCGGGGCTTTTGCTCCGCAGTTCGAGCAGATATATTCCGTATTTTGTTTTGGCATACTATACTATGTGTAAGAACAGGGTAACCCGCCGCCTCTTATATGAGGTAGGTCTGTTTTTCTTCAGCCAACTCGGTGTTCTCAAAGACCGTCTTTGCCTCTTCGAGGAAGAGGTTATGGTCTTCTATGCGTGCCGAGTAATGCCCGAGCAGGAGTTTTCCCGCATGCGCTTCTCGGGCAATCTCTGCCGCCTGCCGTGCCGTGGAGTGCATGACTTGCGCACATCGGTCGAGAAAGGCATCGAGGTAGGTGGACTCGTGGTAGAGTACATCCACCCCATTGATAATTGGCAGAATTTTCTCCGTGTACTGTGTGTCCGAGCAGTAGGCGTACCGTTTGCGGGTGGTGTACGAGTATCCCTCGTCCGTCAGTTGGCGGTGTCGTTCCGAGAAGAGAAATCCGCAGCAGGGTACGGTGTGTTTTAGGGGAATAGTCTCCACAATGACAGTTCTATCCTCGTAGATAACTTCGTGCTTGCGTGGGTTAATCGCATGAAAAACAACCTCGTAGGGCATATCAGCGCAGTAGTAGTCCAGCCATGGGCGCGTAAGTCGCTCGAGGTCAGCGTGTGCGTAGATGTGCATCGGCTGTGTGCGGTGCTGCATGCCGAGTGTGGAGAGCAAGCCTATCAGCCCGAAGCAGTGGTCACCGTGGAGGTGTGAGATGAAGATGTTGTACAGCCGCGCTGTGTGTACGCCAAGTCGCTGCATGGTTATCTGCACGCCCTCGCCGCAGTCGATTAGGAACGATTTATCGCAGAGCGAGAGTATTTGCCCTGTGGGAGAATTTGTTTTTGTAGGTTTGGCGCTGCCGCAGCCGAGGATAGTTAAGGAGGCGTCCATAGCGAATCAATAGCGGGATGTGGCGTATTTGTAAGTAGTTGTATATCAATCTGTAATCTGATTTAGTTTGGTGCGGATGTGTTCGCCGAGTGCCGTTTTGCGGTCGATGTGTTCCAGTACCGCCTGTACGAACGAGTTGCTCTCGAAACAGCCGCGCACCGACTCAAAATCCGCCTGCTGTTGCGAGCGGTCGCCGTCCACGCCGAAACCCGTTTGGCTGTTGAGGTTGAACTCTTTGCGGGCATCGTCATAGACAAGGTGGTCGAGTTCGACCACGGCATTCTGCCAATTGTTGACGGTGTCGTATATTTGCTGCAGTCCAACTTCACTCACGCTGCAACCCCATAGTTGCTCTAATTTATCCACTGCCCAAGTCCACTCGTAGGAGTAATAGTTCTCGTGCATAGTACGGAAACGGTCTTGTATTTGCTCATAGGTCATGCCGCCCGCCTCAATGTCGTTCATCAAGCACGACACCTCGGTACGAGGAGCAATCAGCCCTGCGAGGTCTACCCAATCGCCTGCACCGACAGGCGTGTCGGGCAAGAGAGCGGCGCGCAGGTCGGCAAGCGAGTGAAAATCTGCCTTGTCTATCCTGGAAATGAGTGAGTTACCGAGGAACTTTGTGATGCCCAAAGAGTAGAGTTCTTTCCCGTGGCGCAGAGAGGAATTGCGTATCTTGCAGTTGTGGTAACCGTATAGTTCGGTATTCTCGCCGCTCAAGGTCAACAGTTCGTCAAGTATCTCCCGCCCGCGCCACATTTTCTGCACGGTGTATGGTGAGAGGAGATTGAAGTTGATAAAGTCGAGTTTGTCCGGGTCGGTGCGATTGTCGCGTTTCGGCCATTTCTGTGCATCGCGGATAGTGCCTACCGTTCGTAGGTTCGCCCCTGGTACGAGGAACGACTCGCCTTGATTCTCAATTAGATACGAGAACGGCAGTTCACTTGTATCCGCATGGTTGGTGTGCCGCCCCATGACGAGCGAGAATGCCCCTATCTTCGATGGCCAAAGCAGGTAACTGTCCGAGGTGGTCTTTGCTCCGCGCTCTGCCACGCCTTGGTGGATAGGCCCCAGTTTGTACATGTGGTTCGACTGGTTGCTTCCCGAGCCTGCGTTTAGGAAAGAGAACATACCCGCAATGAGCAGCGTCGATTTGTGGTGTGTTACGGTGTACGGCCCTGCAAATATGGCGCAGGCCTCGCCGTGCATACCTTGGCAGTTGCTGAAGAAGAGCGACTCGCCTGCCGAGTAGTGTTTATCGAAGATACAGCCCTGTCCTACAAAGCATTTGTCTACCAATGTCGAATCGCCTATCTCCACCCCCGAGGCGATGATGAAGTCCGTACATTTTACGCCCGAGCCTAATTTGACGGGGGCGTACCGGTTTGAGTTGATACTGCCGTTTTTCAGTCGTGATACGCCTGCCAGTTGGGCGCAGTCGCCTATGCGCACATTCTTGATACTGCCGCAGTTGAGTATGCGCACATCTTCCCCTATTTCACCCATGTCGCTCGTGTGTGCTTCGGCGTAGTCGTCTATCATTCGGTCAAGCACGCGAATCAGTTGCGGGCGGTGGCGATAGAGTGTCATCACGTATGCGAGGCTGGCACTCAGGTGATCGAAAATAGGTATTTCTCGTCCGCCGCCTTCGTTCATTACAGGCACGCGCACACCGTTGCCGAACGCGCTCTTCCCTTCGACGAGGATGGCGTTCACATTCTCGATACAGGTGTTCGCCCCGATACGGTAGTTGGCGATGTAGTTGTGGATATTATATAGGTGTACATTGTCACCAATCTCGCAGTTGTGCAGTCTGGCGTGCGAAATACCCGAGTGTACAGACAACCCGCCCGGCAGGTCGAACTCTCGCTCGAAGACCCCTATGCGAATACGCCCCGAGAACTGCACATCGCGCACATACTGCGGGTCGAACCCGTTCTTTACTTCTATGTCTGTCCATGCTTTTGCGGTGCAGCCTTGCGCGGTCAGTCGTTGTTGTTCTTCTTTGGTTAATGCTCTGTATTCCATAGAGTTGTCTGTGTTGGATTGTTATCTCATGCTTAGGTAAACACGGGTGCAGACTTGTTTGGTATAGGCGGGGAAGTCGCCCCCTAACAGCCAACCGTAGTACCCTTTGTCGCGTCGGAAGACATCCGTCAGCCGTTGCCCTTTGTGTTGTCCGAAATTGAATATCTCGTACCCGTCTTTATCGTAGGCTATGCGCCCTGCAAAGTCCGCAAAGCGTGTCTGTCCTGCTGAGTATTCGGCAAGTCCCTCGATGGTGTCGGGCAGGTCATACCGCTCTAATTGTGCCGTCAGCACCTCGTAGGTCGCCATGGTGTCGGCGTTGGCGGAGTGGGCGTTCTGCAGGTCTTTGCCACAGTAGAACTTATAGGCGGCAGAGAGATTGCGTTGCTCATTCTTGGTGAATATCACATAGGCATCCACCATATTTTTCCGTTTGAGGTCTATGTTTACGCCTGCGCGCAGGAACTCTTCAGCCAATAGGGGAATGTCGAAGTGGTTGCTGTTGTATCCTGCGAGGTCGCTCCCCTCCAACACATCGGCTATCTGGTGTGCTATCTCCCGAAAGGTCGGGCAATCCGCCACATCTTCATCTGTAATGCCGTGAATAGCAGTCGATTCGGCGGGTATGTGCATGGGTGTTTCCTCTATACGCTGCCGTCCGAACGGGTCGGTCGTGTGGCGGATATAGGTCGGACGCACCCGCAGAGTCTTCCCCTCCGCATTGCCGTTCGGGAACACCTTATAGTAACTTATCTCGACTATTCGGTCGGAGGCAATGTTCAGCCCCGTGGCCTCTATGTCGAAGAAAACGAGCGGGCGGCTTAACTTTAATTTCATGCCCTAAGTTCCCCTATTAGTTATCTTGGAGCAACATCGGCATTAGCAGCAGAAGCAAGTCCTCGTTCTCTGCTTGCTCTGTCGGGAGCAGCAATCCTGCGCGTGCGGGGTCGGAAAGTTGCAGTTTGACATCGGTTGAGTCTATCGTGCCGAGTATCTCAATGAGGAACGGTGCCTTGAAGCCAATAGCCATTTGCATACCCGTGTACTCGCAAGCGACAGTTTCCTCGGCGCTGGTCGAGAGGTCTATGTCTTGTGCAGATATTTTTATTTGGTTCTCGTTCAAGCACAGACGGAGCAGTGCGGTGCCCGTGTTTGCAAAGACTGCCACACGGCGGCAAGCATTGATAAGTGTCTGACGGTCAACCACTACGATGTTCGTGTTGTTTTGCGGGATGACGGCCTTGTAGTTGGGGTAGCGCCCGTCGATGAGGCGGGTAACAATAGCCGCTCCCTCCCACTCAAAGCGGGCGTTTTTCTGTCCGAAAGAAATGGTAACGGGTGCCTCGCTCTTGGATAGAATGTTCTTTAGCAGCGTCGCCGGTTTCTTGGGGAGAATGAAGTTTACTTCCTCCGTGCCTGCAGCCGTCTGGTTGGTGTAGCGCACGAGACGGTGTGCATCGGTGGCAACAAAGGTAATGCCCTCGGTCGTGATGTCAAAGAAAATGCCGTTCATTACGGGGCGCAACTCGTCGTTGGCGGTGAAAGGCAGGGTCTTCGTGATAGCGTTCAGCAGTATGCCTGCGCCGAGTGTTACTTGGTGGCTGCCTTCTTCGATGGCTTGCATCTCGGGGTACTCATCGCCGTTGGTGCCGATGAAAGAGTAGGTACCATTGGGGCTGACCATGGTAATGCTGTAGTTTGCATCGTCTATGGTAAAACTCAGGGGTTGTTCGGGAAACTCTTTTAGGGTATCAACCAGTAGTTTGGCACTGCTGGCTACTTTGCCTGCACCCTCGGCACTCTCTACTTCCACAGAGGTGCGGATAGTGGTCTCGCCGTCCGAGGCGGTCAGTACCAAGTTGTTCCCGTTCAGGTCAAATAGAATCTTCTCGAGGATAGGCAGTGTGCTTTTCGGAGCGATTACGCGACTGATAGTTTGCAGTTGCGCAAACAGTTTTGTGCTGGATACATTGAATTTCATATCGTTTTGTATTTTTAGTCGTTGTAAAGTATTGTTATTCTATGCGTTGCACGAACAGAAGCCCTTCTGTTCCATGCATCGTGCAATCCCAAATTCTGTTCATCCCTATACGCCGTGCAACCACCATTCAATATAGGCATTCCATGCATTGTGTACGCATTGTGAATGCACTATGTATGCGCCATGTATGCATTGTATGTGCGTATAGGTATTGAGTGTGCAAAGATACGATTTTTTCTTCGACCCCACAAGTCCCGGCATATTTTTTCTGCTAAAAAGTCCATCTTCCTGACTTTTGTGCTGTTTTTCATGACCAATGTCTGCCATACAGTCTGCCATACAGCCTGTAATGCGGTACGCAATGCAGCCTGTCATACCTGACAATACCCAACAACACCCAACAACACTCTACGGCTTGCTCGCTTTCATTCAAAAAGAAATACCCGACAATCCCCAACAATCCCCAACCACACCCCACACCACTCCGGCAACCCCCGGCAACACTTCTCTAATAAGATAATACTACCAAGTCTTAGCCTATATCGTGTCCTTATCGAGTTGTTAACGGGTGATTAATGGGTGATTAACGGGTGATTAGTATGTGATTCGTATGTGTTTCCTATGTAATTTATACGCTAATACCGTATGACTATCATAAGCCTGCCCGACTTTTGCCACGAGAAAAACATACCCATCTCTTCCGTGTATCGATATTTTTGTGTACCTTTGCCGCAGAAACGGCGTATGCCCTGCCCATAATTCTCCTGCAAGCACTGCGCAAACGGCGTATACCTCATTTACGCTTGCCCGAACACAACAATATATGAAAATAGGCGTTTTTGATAGTGGATACGGCGGCCTTACCATCCTTGGCAAGATTCGTCAGGTGCTTCCCGAGTACGATTACCTCTACTTGGGCGACAATGCCCGTGCCCCGTATGGTCCTCATTCTTTTGAGGTTATCTACAATTACACATGGCAGGCGGTGCAATATCTTCTGCATCACGATTGTGCGTTGGTTATCTTGGCGTGTAATACTGCGAGTGCCAAGGCGCTCCGTACTATCCAGCAGCACGACCTTCCTGCTCTTCGTGCGTGCGGCGAGGTGCCGAATGTGTTAGGGGTTATACGCCCTACCGTAGAGCAGGTGGCACTTCGTACCCGCAATGGGCATATTGCTATTTTGGGTACGCAGGGTACGGTCGACAGCCGCAGTTATCCCCTTGAGTTTGAGCGGCTTTGGCAAACGATGGGTCGACCTTTGTCTACCCTCTCGCTCTCGCAACTCGCCTGTCCTATGTGGGTACCGCTTATCGAGGCGGGTGAACATACGGGTGCGGGGGCGGACTATTTCGTGGATAAGTACCTTCGTTCGGTTTTTGAGCAGGACGCAGCCATCGACACACTCGTCTTGGGCTGCACACATTACCCGCTCCTGAAACCGAAGATAGACGCATGGCTCGATAAGTATCATCCTGTCGTACAGAGCGTTACGCAGGGCGAGATTGTTGCGGAGTCGTTGCGGGACTACCTCAATCGCCATGTGCCGATACGCCAATCCCTTTCGCAGGGCGGCTCGTGTGTGTATCTGACAACAGAGTCGGCGTTGAAGTTCGCCGACTCTGCCTCTCTCTTCCTTTCTACGCCCGTTACTGCCACCCATATAGTCTTGTAACAGGGAGAAAATCGTACGCCGATAGTATAAAATCGTACTATGGCGGAGTAAAAATTCTCTTGCTTCTTTAGAATCGCAGGGTAATCCCCACACCGTCTGGGGAGGAGACCAAGTGCCATTCCGCAGCGAGGTCAATCTGTCCGTTATAGATGTCAATGGCTTTTGTGCGGTGTTTTGCACTGCCGAGGCATACACCTAAGCCCACGCTGGCAATGACGACCGTTCCTCCACACATACAGCCTACTGCCACGCCGCCTGCGGGTATGCACGCCAATGCACCGACGGCTCCGGCGATACTGAATCCGGCTAGTACCCAACCCGCAGTGAGCATACGCTTCGATTTTTGCCACTCCTCATATGCGGCGTAGTTTGTGCGTAGTACGCGCTCTACTTCTTTTTCGCTGATGTATTTGTCGTTGAACATATACTCATTGTTGTCCCGATAGATGCGCCCCTGTCCTGTTACACTTGTCTTTTGCTGTGTTGCAACAACTGTATTCTGTTGAGGTACAGTTACTTGCTGTTGTATTATCTGCTGTGGCTGCTCTTCTTTATCAGCGACAGGGGCAATCTCTGCCACGGTGCCATCGCCGAAGAGAATACGCACAATCTGTTCCATAGGGGTAGAGAATACCATAGTCTTCGGATGGTCGGGACGGGTGTACGAAACAGTGGTCTCTGTCATTTCCGTAATCGTACAACGGATCATACTTTGGTTGCGCAGCACCAGTGTGTCCGCATTGGCGGCAAGGGCTTTGACACAGCCCAGGCAGACCGCCAGAAGAAGGAAAATAATTGTTCGTTTCATATACTGATAAAATTAGGAGAGTAAATGCCTATGAAAATGATGCTGCAAAGGTAAGGATATTTTGCGGGTTTGGGAAAGATTTGGTACACTCTAAGGTTACCATTTCGAGTGGTTTATGGTTCCTTTTGGACGGATTTGGGCAACTTCGGTTTGTGTATATACGGAATTTGTACTACTTTTGCAACATCTCAATAAGCACACGAATCGTACGCCCTATGTCGAAAACGCCACTCTCTTCTCGTAAATCTGCCGTCGAAGCACAAGTCGTCATCACTCGTGGCGGCATAGGCGGTATCAGCGAAGTCATGCTCAACGACGAGGTGCGGCGTACCAACTTGCAGGTGGCACGCGATATTCTGCGCCAGATAGAAGAAGTGTCGCAGGACGGTACGGTAGAGATTATCTTTGCAGACGACATTCGTAAGTATATTGCCCTGCTGCAGGAGGAGGGGCTTAGTCCGCTCGTGGTTGATAGTCGTTTGCAGATTCGTTTGCCCCTCTACGAGTTGACGCTGTCCCTTCCGCCACTCGCCAAGAGCCTGTATCTGCTCTATATGCGCCATCCCGAGGGGCTGTACCGCAAGCAGATAGCCGATTTCGAGGACGAATTGCTCTCCCTCTATGCAACCTGTATCGGGCGTCGGGCAGATGACGCTATGCGTAGGACGATTGCGCGTCTGACGGATTTCTCGACCAAGAATGCCGATAAACAAATGGCGCGGATAAACAAGGTCTTTCGTCGTGCGCTTGCCGAACGGGCGGTGCATTATCTTCCAACGAGTCCCGCACGAGGAGAACGCCGCTGTCTGGACTTCGACCGTGTCAGTTTTCACCTTCCTCCTGCGCTCTCGGGCAGTACGCTATCCATAAGTACAAGGGAGCAAACGCCACCGTCGTTTACTCCACCGTCTATTCCTGCGAAAATTTCCAAGTAACTGTGTGCCGATTGCCCGCCTTCCTATTCTTTCTCTTTGCCGGGAGCGGGGGTATGTTCTATTGCTCGTGGGTGTGTGTGGGAGTATACATCCCGCACTTGTTCAAAAGTGGTGTGAGTATAAATCTGCGTGGTAGAGAGTCCGGCATGCCCAAGCAGTGCCTGAATAGTGCGGATGTCGGCTCCATTATTGAGCATCGTTGTGGCAAAAGTATGGCGCAGCACATGCGGCGAATGCTTTCGCAATGTACTAAATTGTCCCATCCGTTCGCGTACGATATTGTATACCATGTTTCTACTCAGCGACAATACAGCCCCGTCTTTGCCTTTCCGTACGAGTAGAGTAGGGGTAACCCGCACGCCGGTGTACTCGGTGCGTGCCTCTTTGTAGTGCTGTATTTGCTCGGTCAGTCGTACACCTATTGGTACTATCCGCTCTTTGCGCCGTTTACCGAAGATACGAATCAGCCTTTGCTCGAGGTCAATATCCTTATCCTCGAGGGCGGTTATCTCTGCCAGTCGCATACCGGTTTGGTATAATAGGTCGATAATCAAGCAGTTGCGTACGGTGGGGAAATCAGTGGCGTCGGCATCCGCCGCCGTGGCTTGTGCCATTTCTTCAGGCTTGAAGAAGACAGGTAGAGGTTTGTCCACTTTTGGCAGTACTACCCGTTGGGTAATGTCCCGCTGTACAACTTGTTGCCGTAATAGAAACTTGTAGAAACTATGCAGCGCAGAAACTGCCCGCCTTACCGAACGAGGCTTCAAGTGTCGTTCTTCGATTAGGTATACTATCCAATGTTTTACATCGGTCTCATCAGCAGCAGTGGGGTTAAAGTTCTCGGCGTTGAGCCCAAGAAAAGAGCAGAAATCGTTGAGGTCTCTGCCGTAATTCTGTACCGTCAAAGGAGAATACTTCTTTTCAACGGCGATATATTCCAAGAACTTTTCAATATGATTCAAGGCGCAACGAATAATGTATGTAATAGGTTGTGTATCAATTCACAATCCCCGTCTGCCAACCTCTACAACCGATAGGTGAGTACCCCCACACGCGCAAGGCACACCAACAGGCATGGTCTTTTACCTTCTATCCTCCTTACATCCACATAGTGCTTACCTTTATCCACCTTACATTATCGACAATGCAACCCATCGAAAGCCCATTAGTCTCACATAGTGCCCACTTAACACCATACGATGTATGTTAATTGTTAATTATTACTTGTTAATTCGAAAATCATTCTATCTCTTTCCCCACCTTGTTCTCTTGTTCAAAGGGGAACAGACCGAATAGGTCGGCATCAATATGGTCGGTTATCCAACGGAAGTCATCGAGGTTCTCTCCGAACTTGATGTGGTCGCCGTCTACAATCAGCAGTTTGCCTTTGTATTCACTAATCCACTGCTCGTATTTATCATTGAGCCCTTGCAGGTAGTCGATACGCATACTGGCCTCGTACGAGCGTCCCCGCTTCTGTATCTGTGCCACGAGGGTGGGTATAGACGCACGGATATAAATCATTAGGTCAGGCATTTTGACAAGCGACATCATCAGGTCGAATAGGTCACGGTAGTTGTCAAAATCACGGTCTGACATAAAGCCTTGGTCGTGCAGGTTGGGGGCAAAGATACGCGCATCCTCGTATATGGTACGGTCTTGGATGATATAGTCAGTTGATTTCGAGATGTTTATCACATCCTTAAACCGCTTGTTGAGGAAGAATATCTGCAGGTTGAATGCCCAACGGTTCATGTCGGCATAGAAGTCCTCGAGATAGGGGTTGAACTCTACCGTTTCGAAAGCGGGTGTCCAGCCGTAGTGTTTAGCAAGCATTTTGGTCAGTGTGGTCTTTCCGCAACCGATGTTTCCTGCAATGGCGATGTGCATAGTATGGGGAATTAA